>JAEUQV010000066.1 GCA_016789655.1 Candidatus Saccharimonadota bacterium | reverse complement strand
GATAACCACGACAATGCTTGTGGCTGTCGCTCTTCATACTTTTCATGCCGCAGTGGTGGAATGGTAGACACGCCAGACTCAAAATCTTGTGAGCTTTACGCTCGTGCCGGTTCAAGTCCGGCCTGCGGTACCAGTTTTGTTCTTTATTCTTTGCTAGCGTCCCGCAAAATGGCTTCGGCTTCGGTCACGGTGGTTTTTTCTAGTGCTCGTTGGCGCATGTTCTTGGTTGGCATACCAAACTGTGCAGCAGCACAATCTGCTACAAATCCAAGTATCGCCCCCCCCTAGCTGCTGGAGTCGTTCTCGCCGACTAAAACATTCGCGCTCTGGAAACCGGATATAATTCATGTCTTGACCCTTCGATTTCTCAGTCACTAGCCGATCGTTGCTTAGGAATAGTATGTGCCGTATTGCCACGGACAACCACTGCTTCAGCAGCGAGTTGAGCTTGCATAGCCGCGAACGTCTCTTCGGGATCTATTCCAGTGCCTAGAACAGTTGCGCCTAGTAATAATCTTAGTTGCTCCCTGAGACCTTCAGTGCCAGGCACTCCTTCAGTTATATCTTTGATTATTCTCGGTAGCTCAGGGGCCAATGTTTCCATGGTAGTTGCGGCCTGCCGCGGTGAAGCCCCGCTCAAATGGAGAGCTAAGAATGCAACAAGTATGCCAGCTTGTTCCAAACCAGGTTTTGAAGTGAACTGCCTTTCCTCGTCTGTTATTTTATCGTGCTTTAGACCCTCATTTGCAACGTTGAGTAAACCTTTTAAGACAGTTTCTGGGTCTGCGCCAGGGTATTTTTCGGGCGTATAGCTTGCCACGCCGTTTACAACGATAACGTCAATATCCTGTGGCTTTCCATGCTTGTCTACTATTGTTATCGGGCCTGGTTCGTTTACGGCTGCTTTTTTATCGGCAGCTGCGCTGCGTGCTCGCATGAAAGCAGCAAAAGGGTCAGTTTCTTCTGTGTCGTGAGGGATAAGCACTACAAATTCATCGCCGCCAATACGAATAACATTGGGCTCGGTGGATTCTTTGCCATCTTCTTTCTGTGTAGCCATCTGGAGACGTTCAGCAATTTCTTTCAGCATACCGTCGCCCGCCGCGTATCCATGAGTATCGTTTGCGTGCTTCAGGTTTCTTGCATCAATCAGTAAGAAATCAAATCCCTGGCCATTTGCAACCATATCTTTAATTCTGCTAACAAGCGTGTCGCGCAGGGGCAATTGTGTTAGGGTGTCAAGATATAGGGGCGTTGTTTCCTGTGGTTGTCTTTGGGCCGGAATTGTGGCTTCAGCAGGTGGTGTGTTCATATAGTTAATTTTAACATAAATATGCTATAAATACAAGTATTTTCAAAATGCCTGCTCACTGGTCGGGGAACTGGGCTGGTTTTGCAGCTGTTGCAAGGGTAGCCGGTATGCCTTCAGCGATGATGTACATTACGCTTCGTGGTATTTTTACAGATGATACCTTACCCTGTTTGGTGAGCAGGCATCTTTTATTAATACTATAATAATTACAAACTCGGCGGGCTATAGCCATCCTAAAACAAAACAAAACAAAACTTGCATTTTTGGCCGCTTGGACGTCGCCTGAGAAAAAGACAGATTTTGTTTTAGAGTGATTATACCATTCCAATAACTCAGACGTACGTCTGAGTTATTGGAATGAGGGCAGAATCTTGTATTCACTGCCATAAGCTTAAGCAAAGTCACAAAAATATTGTCTTATATCATATGCTATTCAAGATGACTTCCAGCCTGTATTCAAACTCTTCCCCGCCTATTTGGGAATAATGTCCGGTATTAGTCGCGTTAAGTATATGGCAGGGGGTACTAGGCTAAAAGAGTGACAGCCACTATGCCAAGCGTGTTGAAGACGATGTCGGAGAGTGAATTGCGTAAGCTCTCGTGGCCAAAGACTACCCCCTTTCGCATAAGCACAGGCGAGAGCACTAGTATCTCCAGAGGCTCCCATAGCGTTGTGATAATCCATGTTGGCAGTGGT
>JAEUQV010000057.1 GCA_016789655.1 Candidatus Saccharimonadota bacterium | reverse complement strand
ATGTGCCATCTGACCAAGGCCAGAACCAAGATGAAGTTAGTGATTTCTATAATGCCTCACCCTCATCTTTCGTGACGGAATACGCCGCTACCAATTATGGTGAAGACTGGGCGGAATCTTGGGCAATCTTCGTAACCCGTGCGAAACCTACGGGCAACCAGGAAAAAGACCAAAAAGTGAACTTCTTCTACGACTACCCAGAACTAGTCAACACCCGCAACCGCATCCGCGTGCAGATCGCCAATAGTCTGTAACTGAACTGGCTCTTTTTTAGTCAGGTATGAGGGATTCGACCTTCCTTTGGTAGGCCCGCAACTTCTGCCATGGCAGCGTAGCTGCCAGGTGAAGCTTGCCTTACCAACAGCCACCGGCTGTTCTCACCCCAATCACTTCGCGATCGTGTATTCGAATCCCTCTTTGGTCCAAAGCAAAACCCACTCTTTCGAGGGAGCCTTACTTTAGCTGAGGAGAAAGTACGTTCAGATAACATTTAGCCATGAAAAGCTGGATGTTGATCGGGTAGAGGTCGAGGTACAAGAAATCCGCGGGTTGCTTGACCGGGGCACCTATAGCCAGCACTAATGAGTATCGTTCAGCAGGTTGTGCGTATATGCCATCGAGTCAGCTACGAATAGCTCAAGCGGATCATAGGCCTCGCGTAGCTGGGCAGCTTCCAGGTACTTATAGTAGGCGTGCTTGCGTTCTTTGGCGATTAGTGGCGGCATGTATCCGGCTTTCAGCGCATGCGCGAGCATGACCATCCGTCCTGTACGTCCAGTGCCATCACTAAATGGGTGTATCTTTTCAAAGATGGCGTGGTTCTTTGCTATAGTTGCTACGATATCCGAATCCGATTCTTGCGTTGACTGCGTAAGCCGGGTTATAAGTCCGGGTACACTAAGGTGGTTAGCAAGAGGGACGTTAGCTCCCATAATTCTGACGGCATGACTCCTATATCTACCTGCATCCCCAATGATTCCATTCATAAGTCGAAGATGAAGTCCAAGAATAAGGCTCTCGTCAACGCAGAAGCTGTCACCTTGATCAGCGAGCTGCTCTATGAGCCAGTAGAGTGCGGCCTGGTGATTGCGGGCTTCAGTTTGCTCGATGGCCGTCCTGTTCGTAAGCACCTTGTGCTCAAATATGACCTCTTCAACATCAGAAAGTGTCATTGTACTGCCTTCGATAGTGTTGGTGTGGTATGTTAGGTGGAGTGTTAGCTTATCAAGCGATGCATTGTCGCTGAGTAGTTCCCTGGCGGTCAGTCTGAGGCTTAACGCGTTGCGTTTGGCCTCTGCAAGTGTTTCTTGATCGACATCGGCAATGCCCACTATGTCTAGATACAAAGCGTATATCCGGGCAACAGCTTTTGCGCGTGGTTCTGAGCGGCCGTTTAACCATGAGTTGAGCGTAGGAAATGAAACAGCAAGGGCACGGGCAAGCTGCTCCTGTGACCAGGCAGAGGCATTCAAGATAGAGGCGAGTTGTTCTCTATAATCCATAACTTTATAATGATAACAGAAACACTATAAAGTTACAAACGAACATGAACGGTGAGACAAGTGCCATAACCCCACTAAAAAAACCTGCAGAATTTGGCAACTTGGTCACGGCAAAATATGCAGGTTTTGTGCTTCGGGAGCTATACATACTTAAGCTTATCTTCGCAACATTATACGAAAAAACCTACCGAACAGAAAATTTGAGATACAAGCACCACAATATAACAGAGACAAACACCAAAATCTGCAAAACCTTTCCCAGTTAGAGGACAGTCCTCTAGAACCAAGGTAACATTACATGATAGAAAGCTTCTTCTGCTGGACCCTTCGACATGAAGGAGCTCTAAGTACTATACTTAATACATGCGTATCACTGGACCGCTTATTACTAAACGCCGAGTAGATGATTTTATTGTGGTTATTAAATCCATTGATCTATCGAATCGTCGCAAAAGTTATTACAGAGCTAAATCGATAGAAATTTTAAACAGTGTTTCGCTGCCACTTCCCTCAGAAACATTCTTAAATTATTCATCAGTATACTGCGCTCCCCCACCTGCTCACATAACCGCTTTGGCGTAGACCTCTTCTGGTACTGGTTTAATGTGGTTGATGCGGGTACGAAGCCGTGCAGTTACTGTTCGGTTCGCACGTCGAAATATACACTCGCTGGTGTTTGGTAGTCAAGGCTCTGGTGTCTTCGTTTGTGGTTGTAGAACGTAAAGTATTTGCTTAGTCCTGCTTGTGCCTCATCCAGGTTTTGGTAACTATGCGGGAATATATCCTCATACTTTACGGTGCGCCAGAGCCGCTCAGTGAAGATATTGTCCAGTGCTCTACCGCGTCCATCCATGCTTATGGCTATACCTGCTTTTTCTAGTAGCTCTATGTAGGTGGCACTCGTAAAATGGCTGCCCTGATCACTGTTGCAGATGTCAGGGTTGGGTAACCCGCAGTCATCGACAAAGCACAGTGCATCCTTGAGCGCACATAGCACAAAGCCATTCTGCAACGTATCGCTTAAGCTCCAAGCAACCACATACCTGCTATACCAGTCAATGAAGGCAACAAGGTAGACAAAACCATCTTGCGTCTTGACGTAGGTGATGTCAACGCCCCATATGTGGTTGGGATATTGAGCTGTAACATTCCGCAGTAGGTACGGGTAGACCATATGGTTTGCACCACTGCCTGGTTTGCTCGTATTTGGTTTGGGGTATTGTGTCTCTAGCCCGAGTAGCCCCATCACCGTACGAATACGTTTTCGGCCTAGGGGAATGCCATAGCGATCCATAAGCTCCAATCGCATCCGCCGGTAGCCGTAGAACGACAGATCCGTATAGATGGCATCAATAGTATCCATATCCCGTTTGAGTAGAGTCTGAGCTTCTGGGTTGTTGACCGGCCGGTAGTAGACCGTCCGTCTGGCTAGACCCAACAATTCAGCTTGCCGGGTTACGGACAACTGTGGGTGGTCTGGTTCGATGAGACAGGCTAGATCATGCATGCGGTAGGACTGAGCTGTTCGCAGTAACGATGTAGAGAGTAAGGGAGATGTAACTGTTAGGGCTGAGGCTGAGGCAGGTGCTGGGACAGAGGCAGGTATGAGAGCCAGGTTACAATCCCAGCTCACGATGGATCTTTTTTTTAAGCCACTCCAACTCAGCGTCACGGATGCCAATAACCCGGTGGAGTTCATCGATGCGTTTCTGCGTGTCAGCGGCCTTGGCAGATGCCTTGCGTTTGTCGGCAAAGGCGTCAGCCATACTAGCTTTGGCGGCATCCCGCCAGAGCTTTACTTGGGTTGGGTTAACCTCAAACTCTGAAGCTATTTGGTTGATGGTTTTGTCGCCTTTTAGAGCAGCGAGAGCAACCGCTGCTTTCTGCTCAGCACTGAATATTCGTCTCATTGCGAGAGACCTCCTTTGATGGTTTAGTATACCAGAAGAGGTCTTATATGGTTGAGCAGGATTGGGAGCGCATTATACAGTAAGCACTCTTAGCTTAGTCACGCGAGGAGTCCATCAGTGTTTGCTCGAGGATAATTATATGACCTTGAAGCAACGAGACACTGTTTCCGAAGCAATTAAAAACTCTCCATTGCCATTATACCGCTATAATACTAACTCCTATAGATTAAGAACTTTCGGAGCGGATGGTCAATACCCAAGTGCCAATTTCGAAAGAGCAGACGCAAAATACAAAGTTATCAATGGTGTGCCTTTCCTATTTACAAAAAACAACTACCAAGCCGAGGAGAGATCGATTGGGGGCGGCGTTGAGAATACAGTACTGTCCCGACGCGAAGTAAAAATGCTCTCTTCTTTGATGTGCGTTAATGGACTAATCTCAACTTTTTCGCTTCGTGATAATATGAGCAATTCAAACGTTCTCAACATCCCCGAGGAATACTTATCCGATGTGAAGGATGGTGAGATCGTAGAGTTTATGATTGAGTACTGGTGCATAGTCAGAGGAGGTCCCCCTAGCTCCAAAGGTGTATTTAATTTCACGCCATCCGACTGGGCTGAACGAGAGATATCGTTATTCTACAGAAATTTTAAAGTCAGCGATCTACTCTTACTTCGCACTTGTTATCTGCTGATCAAAGCCTCTTCTATGGTTGAAAATCGCAATTATTTTGAAGATGCAATTTCAAGTATTTTCGTAGGCCTTGAAGGTGTGATGATGATCATGCAACGGGATGATGGTGAACCTTACGGTGGAATAAGAAGAGCATACCAAAAGGCAAAATTTGAAAGCCTATTTAATGACAATGGGCAAACTTACGACTTTGTAATGGAAGAGGTTTTTGCATACGGCGAAAAACGAGCAGCTCTTGTTCATCCGCAAGCAGGTACGGATTGGGGATGGGTTCCTCCTGTGGTTGGTGAAGATTACTACGATTACAGACAAATTTTAAGAAGCCTGCTTTATAATTCTGTTACTGGCAGTTTCTATGACCCATACAAATATAGATAGTTGTACTTTTATGCTTATTTCATGACAGCTACAGCTACTGAATAGAAAAACGACCAATGATGGTCGTTTTTCTTTGCGATGATTTACATCAAACCTTTGAGACACATTCGGGTCACCCTTGGTGCAAATCTTGGCTGGGGATGAGGGATTCGACCTACCTTCGGCAGGCCCGCAACTTCTGCCATGGCAGCGTAGCTGCCAGGTGAAGGTTGCCTTGCGAACAGCCGCTGGCTGTTCTCACCCCGATCACTCCGCGATCGGGCGTTTGAATCCTCCAACTTCAAACATAGTAAAAGACCCGAGATAAACCCGGGTCTTTTACTATGGCTGGGCATGAGGGATTCGAATCGCTTGTCTAGCGGCTTGGAAGTACTACGCCTGCTTGTTTAGCTGCTTCAACTAATTCGGCGTGGAGCCGAAGTATTTGTTGCTCGATGTTTAACTTCCGTGTTGATGCACCGCTTCCCGGAGATTTCTGGAGTTCAGAAATCATAGAATATATGTCCTTGATATCATTGCTCAGTGCTTCTAAATCACCCCTAAGAGGTTCCACCGTTTCTTCGACGATTTTGCGAATGGCTTGTAGGTCATCGTATGACAAACTCATACTATTATCTTACCATGTCGTTAGTAGCCGAGCCAGCCTGCGCTACCATAACTCCACTAAGGGGGCTCGACCATGAGTCAACTGTACCCGTGCGCCCCGAATCAGTGTTTGGCAGAATAACAATGACTGTTTTTGCCTGGATGGCGTATATTAATCCTAAGAATGATTATCAAGCATTAGCTGGGGATGAGGGATTCGACTTGGCTTTGCCAACCCAGACCAAAGGGTATAGGGCTGGCGTCACGTCGATATATATAGCCCTGATTTGTTTATATACTTGGGTAATGTTCAAAGAAAAAGTGCGAGCAAATGGCGATGTGCTCATCAGCGAAATGAATGCGGTTGGTTGGGATATTATGAACGAACGGATTATTGTCTATGGCTCGATTTCGCAGTATAACTTTATTCATTAGTAAGTAATACGCATTCATTAATAGGTTTAGCTTCCTGTCGTCATGCTCATAATAATCACTGAAAATGTAACCATAAAAGTAATGGTTATGAGTATAAACACTATTCGAGTTATTAGTGCCCATCTCCTTAATGTGTTATCAGAAGGAAAACTCTTAGGCAACCCCCTGAAAGCCAACGTATAACTATAGATGATTGCGTTTTTTACATTTATAAATTGATCCCATGTAGGTGAAAGCGCACTGTTAATCAGAATGCTTGGCTTACCTATATCCTTATAGTATTTCGAATTTCTTTCCTCAATCTTCTTAAATAATGCTCCGGCTACAATTAATCCAAGAAATATTAAAGCAAGAGCTATGAATGAGAGTATATTCAGAAGATTTATTAACATATTTAAACCCCTTAATCTTTAGCAGTAAATGTTACAAATGGGTCGCATCCGAGATCCAATGGTGGATAGTTTAAACTATAATCAACGCCAGTAGTAGCTACACTAAGACTTAAATAGCCTGCGCCACATGATAATCCACCAGACCAACCCGGTCCTGCAGCTTTACCTGGTGATACGCTAACCTGTCCACTTGCTCTAATCCGTGGTCCTAAACCGTATGTTATCTGTTGGTTGCCAGCCGAATTTTTACCCCTGCTAACACAGACAAATACACAGCCACCAGCATTCCAACTACTAGAATTTGTACCAGTTGCCGGTGCCTTGTTAATGTTGTCGTATCGCTTATCTGGCTTAAGCGTATTGAAATTAAACGTACTCTTTGGTGCTAGTGGGCTTGCGACAGCCGCGCTTGAGCCTTTTACGGTTGGCATGCCTTTCGCAAAACTTTTTCCAACTGTTTTCGCAACACCTTTTACCGACTTAAACATGTTCTTCAACGACCACTGTCCGCTCAAGTCAAAATCATTCACCGGATCACTCACATAGGTATAGGGGTTCGGTGTCCCACCCTGCACCGGATCGACACTGGTGAATCTGCCTATAGCTGGGAGGTAGACTCGTGCTCCCATTTGCATAGCCCTGGTTGTAAGCTGTGCTTCTGTAGCTTTAAGGTACTTACCAACATACCCATAGCTTACACCAGTTGCACCATTGGCTGGTAGTGTTTGCCCTGTGATGGTTTCCCCAAACGGTCCTGTTTGGGTAGTGCCAAGTACTGCTCCATTTGCATCAAGCGTAGTAAACACATCACCATGCACATTACTCAGGCTGAACGTCTGAGCACTTGCTCCTGTCTGCTGAGGACGGATAGTTAGCATGACACCGCCGGGGAGTGCCTTACTTACCCGAGAAAAAGGTGGACTTTTCAGTAAGTTGGTAAAGGTCTTTGATTCTTTCACGCGTAGTCAGTAATGCTTTCTCAATATCTTCTTCTGTAGCAGGTTCGTCACCAGCATAGTGCGGGAACATATCTGTAAATATATCATCTTTAAGTGTTTCTATATTTGCAAGAAGGTCAACTAAATTATTGCGGTCTTGGTCTGTCTTTATGCCATGTTTATTGGCAGCCTTGCTGGCTTTTAGAGCGTGTATCAAGTTATCTTTCTGCTGCTGTTCTTCGAGATATGTGAAAGGTAGACTATATATATCAAGCCAAAGTGTCGCTCCCAGACTACTGACTTGTTCCAGAATTTGAGGCGGGAAATCGTACTCAGGGTTATA
>JAEUQV010000031.1 GCA_016789655.1 Candidatus Saccharimonadota bacterium | reverse complement strand
AGGTTGGTGCAAGTATTGCTGGCCTGCGACCAGCCGGCCGGCACTGATTCGGTTACATTGAATGTGCCCTGAGACACTTCATATGTCACTGATTGGTCATTTGAGACCGTGCGATTTACATTGCCAACTACTGCCGCATTGCCACTGATGGTTATGGGGAATCCGGTTTTGTCATAGCTGGGGTTAGTGACTTTATTGACGATGATTCGGCCGTGCTGACGATTAGTGTACGTACAGCTTACATTCGCCCCTGCAGCTAGATTGATTGCTACAGTCGCGCCATTTACTTGTGTGCCGCCACCGCTACAGGAAAGACCGCTCATATCCCAGCCACCTGTCGCTTGTTCGGTCACACTGTAGCTGCCCGGAAGCAAGTTGCTGAACGTCTTGGTGTTCGAGAGAGTGGGGTTGGTGTCATCATCGAGGCTAAAACTGCTTAAACCGTTACCGGTAGTCGTGAAAGTAAAGTCTTGTGCGCCGTTCGGAACGGCATCTTTCACGATAGTAATCGAGCCTTTTTGGACGGTGTTCACGAAAGAGCACGTTGCGTTGGTAGCCGGCTTGCCAGCACTAACCGTGGCAACCATTTGGCCAGAAGCGGTGTTTACTGTGTTTTGCTTGACAGTACATGATGTGCCGCTTCCACTTGTAAATAGATACCCTGCTGGACCGGATTCAGAAATGGTATAGCTGCCGTTTGGATTTACATTTGGGATAATTACCGAGCTTGAGCCAACCGGGATCGAGAAGACAGATTGGCCATTGACGCTTGGCGAAACCATAAAGCTAAAATCACTTGGGAGTGCACTACCCTGTGAAACAGTTTTATTTAAGGTGATGCTAGGCAAAGCAAGGATTTGGTTCACGGGAATAGGAACGTTTTCCTGACCACCCTGCACCGTTCGCAAACTGAGCGATGACCCGTTATATTCTGATGCATCGAGTCCTAAGCGACCACATAGTAACACATTTACAGTCGTACCTGCCGAAACGTTCTGCAGTGTCACGTTATAGTGACGGAAGCTGTCTCCGGTTGATACTGCTGTTGTACCAGAGTTATTCCCAGCGTATGGTCCGCTTACAGTAGCTGTAACGGCTGCACCGGCTGTAGTTTTAAAGCTTGTTGCCGCGCTGAGCGTGCTACCAGGGAACGAGAGTTGGTTCAGATTTGTTGCGGTGGTCGCATTGTTTGCAGCAGCTGTCGTAACCTCAAGATTAGTAAAGCCTTTCTGCGACGCACCAACCTGCGCATAATCATACACTGGGCTGACAAAAAGATCGCCAGTTGTGCCAGATGTGTTTTTAACCTGGAAGACTGCGGGTATGCAGGCACCTTCTGGGTATGCGCCGACATTACCATTTTTAAACTGACCGCTACCCGTCGGCTGTCCGGCTGACATACTATAACTACCCGATAGCACAAAACCCTCTGAGCTGACACTCGATGATACAACTGCAGCCGAAGCTTTGCTCATGAATGGCGCAACAGCACTTGCCGTATACGTAGCCATGAATAGTACAGCGGCTAATCCATGCTTCACTCTGGATGGCCACTTCGAATATTTGGTACCTCGAAACATACCTTTTAACACCTCCTCACACACATTAGCCACCCTTATTTGAAACTATACGCCCCACACACGCAGACGCAAAGCACAAGCTTTTTTGCACTTGTGCATATTTATTTCAATATATTCATACCCTCTTTTGGTATGTTATGCTGTGAGAATTATTACAGATATGGTATAAAGTATTGCTTTAAGTAAAAATACATTTTTAAACTACTGTTTGCAGCAATAATCCCATCGCCACTGGTACAAGTAGATTATCGAACCCAAGCACAGCTAAATTCTCAAGTATCGTGGCGCCGATGGAGCCGATAAGAATGTACTGCCACGGTAAACCAGTCACCGAAAAAAGACTGTAGCCAATAAGCAAACTACAGGAAATCACAAAGAATGTCGCGCTACCCGCAGCGCTTTTTGCCCTGCCAAACAAATGATATTTATTTTCTCTGCCGTATTTTGTGCCTACGATAGCCGCAAAACCATCAGCAAGTGCCATTTGTAGGATGGCCGCAGCATATACGCCCTTCGAAGAAGTTATGAGTGTCAAGAGTCCGACGCTAAGCGCAAAAAATACTTCACCGTAGGTTGGGCGCTGCACACTACCAAGCGCCTTAAAAGCCCCCAACTGCATCGCCCCTAAAACTATGATGAAAAACGCCAAGCTCAGCAGCCGTATCTCTGTCCAATCGAGAAAATAAGGCCAAAACGCCACAAACGTTCCAACATTAATATGCACAAATTTCCGGCCAACTTCACCGTGCAACCAATGCTTTCGCCAACCCCATTCTGACATAAGCAGAAAGGCAAATACAATGACTACGGCGAGAAGCATATTTGTTAGCTGCATCTACCATATATTGTACGCCGGTATATCAATATGCCACAAGGCTGGCAAGCAGCGCATCGAACTGACTGCGCTGCTCGGTCGAAAACAGCACATTCGGCTCGGCTATATGTGCCGACGGTGTTGTTATGCCCGATGCCTCGGCAAACGTCCGGTAAAAAGCGGCCGACACAATACGGTAGCGCGAGCCGTTGATCTGCTTGTGCCCCTGTGCGCAAACCCCTTCTTGGAGCATATTTGACACTGTTTCGGTCATGCTATACCCCCCTACAGAGCTCGGCAAACTGCGCACCGCAAAATCTACCGCCATACCGGAACCGGACATGTCGTGCCAGGCGGTGTTGTAAGCGCTGAGCTCGGGTATGGCGTTGTTGGGTTCAAGACAGCTAACACCGCGCCCCACTGTTGTCGACCAGTCGTCACTCGCGCCACCTACCGAAAACAATGGCATAGCGCTGAACGAAATCTGCTCGCGGTGGCCAGTGTCGCTCGGCGCCAATTTGGCATCGGCAAGGCTAGCCGTACCCCAAGCAGTCGGGTAACAAAACGCCGCACCAAACGATGCGCTACTGTAGAGCGTCAGACCGTCGCCGCACTCGGCTGAAGCGTCTTTTTGAACGGATTTTGTCTGGGATACTGGCTTCTTAGGAGTGGATTTGGCCTGGGATTGCGTGGCAGGAGCAGGCGCACCCCCCTTACGGTTGCCCAGCAAAAATATAGTCATGGCTACAAGCAGTACGAACACAACTGCCAGCAGGCTGTACGCGAGTTTTTTCGACATATGGAATGATTTGTCTGCTGTCTGCGCCGTGCTATCACTGTTTGCTACTGGCTGGTCTGTTTTCTTGTTATCCATATCGCCCTTCTCGTTATATACTCATCGTACACAAGTCTAGGGTATTTACCAATAACATATCGCACGCGACCATACAAAAACCCTAAGCAAGACCCGGGTTTTTTGTATAGTCGGGGTGGCGGGGCTCTTCCCTGCGGTGCTCGCTAAACCAAATCAAGATTTTGTTTTGGGGTGGCTATAGCCGTGCCCCTCGTTCACGAACCCAATACGTGGTTTCTGCACCCAACCACGCACGACATTAGTAAACCCCCCAGAAAACTGG
>JAEUQV010000098.1 GCA_016789655.1 Candidatus Saccharimonadota bacterium | reverse complement strand
AATGAAAAAACGGACAGCGGATAGCTCCCATATATTTCTCGTTTTATTGGTTTGCACCTAAAAGGATATATGAATCTAACGCTGTCCGTTTTTGTGTTTAGCTAAGCTTTAGCAGCAACCAGAAATGGCACTTAAGCCGGTTTTTTAGAGATGAAGATATAATTCACATTTTTACTATCTGTTAAGGGAGTGTCCCTTAGGGTTTTCCTTAGGGTTTTAGGTCTTAGGGTTGTGCAATGGCCGCTGAATAAGGATGAACCTTTATTGTAGACATTATGCGGGTGGTCTCTATGGCTAAAATTAGGTACTATAAGTTTGTATGCCACCTGTAGATGTACCCGCTCAAATAACCGAACCAGCTGTTGATGGTGGTGGGACGGGTGTTGTAGCTGCTGATAATGCTCAAAGTATGGGTGAAGTTCAGGGGGCTGATGACGGGAGTGGATCTGTGCCAGAAGTCGTGGCCAGCACTGACGCTGTTCCGGTGGCAGATAGTAGTGGGGCAGTCGTTATCGCAGGTGACGCTAACGCACTCTCAGATGCGCCCACCCCGCCTGTTGTAGCCGCCGAGCCTGAGCAGGAAGGGGCTGCGAGTGCGGCGCCTGAACCGCCTGCTGTGCCCGAAACTCCGGCTGAGCCTGCGGCTGCTGTTGTGCCAGAAACAACGCCTAATAACGCGGTAGTAGCGTCTGAAAGTAGCCAGCCAGCCACCGCAACAGTTCCAATGGTAGCTGCTGCGGCGGTACAAAATGGCCAGGCTGATGCGCCTGCGGCAGAGGTGGGTAATGGGGTTCAGCCTGTACCAACAGAGGCCAGGGAGATTGAGCAGCCTGTGGTTCTGCCCGTGGCTCCGCCTACGACGCCGTCGAGCCGCGTGCTGGAACTGACTGATGCGGAGCTGAAGGAAGCGGCGGCGTTGTATCTTAAACGACATCAGGCTGAGATTGCGGCAAAGGGGGTTGCCAAACGCCAGGCGATTATGGGAGCCAATTTGGATAAAATTGTTGCGTATTTGGGCAGCGCATCATCACCGCAGACTGTGGCGCAAATAGCCCGAGCGTGCTCTATAACGCCCCGGACTACGGCTAGCTATATGCAGAAACTCGTTCACGCTAACCGGATTAAGGCTTCTGGGCATGCGGGGTCTCGGCGGTACTGGGCGGGGGGCAATCAGTGGTAGGTGGTAGAAAATGGCAAATGAGAAATATGAAATAATTTGATAAATGAAAAATGGTAAATGATAAATAGATGAACAGCGATCAATGTTCAACGAATGGGGATGAAGTTGAGTTAGTATTCAGGGAGTTGGAAGATTTTTAGGTTTTCGATAGCGTGGAAGTCGCTATCCATGGTGACGAGGGGTAGGTCGTGCTCGCGGGCAAGGGCGGCGATCCAGATATCGTTTGTGCCACACGGGCGGCCGATGTAACGCAAGTAGGCAAAAATGGAGGCATACTCATTCGTCGTTTTATCTGACGGAACAAGAATACTTACATTTGGCCTAGCCAGAAACCGTAGTAGCAGTTCTTCATTACGTTCTTTCCGGTTACCACAGGAAAAGCCCGCCCGAAGCTCACCCAGCACTATGAGGGGTACAAAGAGCTCATTATCAGGCGTAAAGACTTGATTCAGGCGGGTGTCGCCGCGGTTGAAGGCGCTGTACGCGCTTGTGTCGATGGTGTACTTCATTGCCACATCGTTGTATCTATTCGCGACTGTTCCTTGATGGCTTGATCGAAACCGTCATCGAGTGTGTTTTGGCCGAATAACCATTCAAAGCCTTCGGCTTTCGGGTTGGTAGTGCCGAAGGTTTGCAGCGAAAGCATATCGACCACAGTCTGGTTAAATGACTTGCCGCTCGCTCGAGCCTGTTTACGGATAGCTTGGTCAACGACGGGCGGTACTTGGCGAATAGTGTATTGGATTGTACTCATGCATACAGTGTATGCAGTGTAGGCACTTATGTCAAGGTATGGTATGATTGGGGTATGTGGCAAGAAACGAAACACGGGCTTTATAAACAATTTGTGTTCACAGATTTTCACCATGCGTGGGCGTTTATGGAAAAGGTGACTGCTGAGGTGAACCGCTTGGGGCATTACCCGCGTTGGCAAAACGAGTGGAACGTTGTTGAAATGTGGTTATCGACTCACGAACCAGAGCAGGGCGTGACTGACACAGACTGGGAGCTGGCTCGGGCAATAGATGTCATCGCCGACCCGACAGAAAAGACGCAAGTGGATGCAGACGATGAAAAAACAACAACACTATTAACAGAGGTGCAATTATATGCAGATGGTGGGTCAAGGGGCAATCCAGGCCCGTCTGCCAGCGGGTTTGTGTTGCTCGACATGGCAGGTAAGGTGGTGCACGAAGAGGGTGTTTTCCTAGGCATAACCACCAACAACCAGGCAGAGTATCAGGCACTAAAATATGGGCTTGAGGCAGCGCTAAAAATCTTTCGTGCCCAGCGGGTCCATGTGTACATGGACAGCATGCTGGTGGTCAACCAAATGAAGCGTATCTTTAAGGTTAAAAATCGCGACCTGTGGCCGATACACGATGCCATACAGCAGCTACTCCCCAAATTTGAAAAGGTCACGTTCGACCATGTGCCGCGTGAACTAAACAAGCTTGCCGACGCCCAAGTGAATATTACTCTAGACAGTGAGCTAGGTAGTGCTGCCCAGCGAATTGGATAGTCAAAACGCCCTTCGTTATTAAGATAAGATTGCAGAAACAAAGCTTATAGAGCTGACCTAGATTCTGCTACAATACTGTATATGGTTGGAGCTCTACTTTCCTGGTGGTATGGGCAGGGTTGGCGCTTGCAGTTACGAAAAGTAGCCGAGCGCTATGCGCGTTGGGTTGACTACTTCTCATTTGCTTTAATTATGCGGACGCTGTTTGCGCCGTTCCGACAGATAGCCGCCGGTGGAGTGAAAGGCCCCATAGAAGAGCATATAAGGGCGTGGTTTGACCGTCTAATATCACGGGCGGTCGGGTTTACGGTACGTGTTTTTGTGCTTATAGCCGGTGGGGTCTGGATGGTTGTTTTGTCGGCTGTTGCTGCCTTGCAGCTGGTTGGCTGGCTACTGTTGCCCTGCTTACCAGCGCTAGGAGTACTTTTGGCACTTATGGGATGGATGCCATGGAAGAGCTGAACACGCCCAACTCGCCGCAGCTTTCAGAGACACCTAAGCCTGTGCTCGATAGCCCCAGCGAAATCTTGCCCGAGCTCCAGCACGAAGAGCAGGTAAGTACCTCCAAAGCTACAGAGGTGGCAGCAACTTTACCCATGTCAGTTCGTACGCGCAAGGCTCGGCTCGGTAGTCGGATTACACCCCAAACTATGCAAATTCTTTCAAGTTTGGCTGTATTGCTTTGCTTGGGAGGAATCGGGCTGCTATTTCTAGGTTGGGCAACGGGCTGGCTGCTAATTGGTTTGGCGGGTGTCCCGTGTGCGTATGCGCTCTGGGATAAGTACGATCTTAATGATATTTCTGCCGGGCAGGGCGTGGCCATAGATCAAGTGCTAGAGAGTAGCGTACTTGGGCTCTTGGGTACGAACCCGAGCCCCAGAGAGATAGCAAACGCTGCGATGCAATCTAGTTCAGCTCGCTTTATGCTTGTAAGGTTAGGGCTGCCTAAGGATTTACTCATGAGCATGTCATCAGATGAAGCGAATGATGCGTCGGAGGTATGGAAAACAGCTGAGGCGTACCGTCAGGTCGTTGGCGGCACATTATTGAGGGGCTCAATGTTGGTGGCTGCGCTCTGCGAAACACAAGCTGCGTTAAAGGCAAGTTTACCGCATCTGCAGCTCGATAGTGAAGATTTGCTTTCGGGGGTTCGGTGGTACAGCCGGCTTGAACAGCTGATAGAGAGCGAAGACGCGCCCAAACGAACTGGTGGGATTGCCCGAGACTGGAATTTTGGCTATGCGAACTTGCTTGAGCGTTTTGGACACAACATAAGCCAACAGATTGCAGGCGGTGGGCTGTTGCACGTCAGGCTTGATTCTCACGTGGCTATTCTATCTCAGCTACAGGCCATTTTTAGCCGCGATGGTCGGCAAAATGTTGCGCTGGTGGGAAAGCTGGGTGCCGGAAAAACGACGCTCGTGCAGGCGTTTGCGGAATCGCTATTGGCTGCGAATAGCACCTTGCCATCTCATTTGAAGTTTCAGCAAGTGCTTAAACTTGATGCTGGCGCACTTATATCGGCAGCGCGAAATCGGGGCGAGCTAGAAGAAATTGTGCAGCATCTTTTCGTCGAGGCGTACCAGGCCAAAAATATTATTCTTTTTCTTGATGATGCCGAATTATTTTTTGAAGACAGAGGTGGTTCTGTAGACTTAGCAACAACACTTATGCCCATCTTGGATGCCGGCAGGCTGCGGCTGCTGCTTTCGATGGACGAACAAGCCTATTTACGAATTGCTCAGCGTAACCCTGGTTTGGCGGCTGCACTTAATCGTGTGAACGTGCCGGTAGCGACAGAAGCGGAAACCATGTTGGTCATGCAGGATCAAATCATCCGGATTGAACATTTGCAGAATGTGGTTTTTTCGTTGCAGTCGCTAAAGGAGGCTTACCGATTGAGTGAGCGGTATCAGCATGACATCGCGCAGCCCGGACGGGCTGTGCAGTTACTAGAACAGGCGGCTCGGCAAGCTAGCCAAGGCTATGTTAGCGCCGAATCAGTTGCGGCTGCGATAGAGCAAGCCAGCGGAGTGAAAGTAGCTACCGCTGCGGACAGCCCGCAAGAGCGGGATACGCTGCTTCACCTTGAAGACCTGATTCATGAACGGATGATCAATCAGACGAGAGCGGTAAAAGTTGTGAGCGATGCCTTGCGCCGGGCACGGGCAGGGGTTCGAAATGAGAAAAGGCCTATGGGTACGTTTCTATTTTTGGGCCCTACCGGTGTGGGCAAGACAGAGCTCGCAAAGGCTCTGGCTGCCGTGTATTTCGGTGGCGAAGATCGAATGATACGGATAGACATAAATCAATTTGTGCGTCCCGAAGATGTGTCTCGTTTGATTGCCGATGGGGCGACTGACCCACGCAGCTTGGCTGCCAGCGTACTTAAGCAGCCATTTTCGGTCGTACTGCTCGATGAGATTGAAAAGGCTCACCCACAGGTGCTGACTACCTTGCTGCAGATGCTTGATGAGGGTATTTTGCGCGACATAAACAATCGTGAGGTCAGCTTCCGTGACGCGATTGTGATCGCTACCAGCAATGCTGGAGCTGGTCGTATTCGCGAGCTGGTAGGTCAGGGGCAAGCCCTAGAGCAGTTTGAGGAGCAGCTGGTAAACGAACTGATAGACAGCCAAGAGTTCCGGCCGGAGTTCCTGAACCGATTTGATGAAATAGTGGTGTTCCGCCCGCTGACGAAGGAGGAGCTGGGGCAGGTCGTGGATGGTATGATTCGCGACGTGAACAAGACGCTCGTCCCCAAGAAAATACAAGTAACGCTTGAGCCTGAGGCGGTAGCAAAGCTTGCTGAGATTGGATATGACCCGCGGCTGGGCGCTCGCCCGATGCGTCGCATGGTGCAGAGAAGCGTTGAAAACCTGGTTGCTAAGAAGATACTGGAAGGCATCGCGCAGCCGGGAGACACTATATTGATTACCAGTGCTGAAATTAGCTCTGGGCAGTAAATCTCATTTTGTTCGTATTTTGTGTGCGTCAAGGACGGACCCTGACGCAGGGGGGGTATGGTATAGTTTAGGGGTTAGATTGTTAGCTGATCGCTAGTTCTTTAGAATTAGAGGAAAGTCCGGGCAGCATAGGGAGTGACAGCCGCTAACGGCGGCCGGGGGCGACCCTAGGGAAAGTGCCACAGAAACGAAACAGCCTCGCGAAAGCGAGGCATGTAACAGGTAGTAGAAGAACTGATTACAGAAATTTGGCAGATATCAGGTTGCAGAGTGGAGGTTGATTTGTCTGATATCTGAAATCTGTTAATTTTCTGCTGAATGTCATCTGTAATGTCTGTTACGTGCCTCGCTTTCGCGAGGTTATGGTGAAACGAGTGCGGTAAGAGCGCACAGTCGTCCGTGGTAACACGGAAGAGAGGTAAACCCTGTCTGCTGCAAGGAGTGGATTATATACGTTCCCGCGATATCCACGCTTAACCCCGCTTGACCTAGCCAGCAATGGCTGGGCTAGATAGATGATTAGCCTCGACAGAACCCGGCTTACCGACAGTCTAGCGTATATGAAAACACCCCTGGAGCCAGGGGTGTTTTGCTTTGTGATAGCTCGATTACTTTTCGAGTTTGGCAGATTTAACTACTGCCTCGAAGGCTTTCGGCTCGTTAACTGCTAGTTCGGCTAGGACTTTGCGGTCGAGTTCTACACCTGCGGCTTTTAGGCCAGCGATTAGCCGAGAGTAGGTAGTGCCGTGTTCGCGGGCTGCCGCATTGATGCGCGTGTTCCACAGTGCGCGGAAGGTGCGCTTGCGGTTACGGCGGTCGCGGTAGGCGAACTGTAGGCTACGAGTAACGGCTTGTTTGCCGCGCTTGACGCTCACCCGGTTTGGGTGAGACATGCCCTTGGTAGCCTTACGGATTTTGACGTGTTTTGCGTGACCAGGCACGCCTCGTTTGACTCGCATGCTAGACCCCCAACTTCTTGCGGATTATGTTGGTATTGGTCGTGTTCAATGTCTCCAAACCAGCCAGCTTGCGCTTGCGAGCGCCGCTTTTCTTCTGTAGGAAGTGGCTAGCGTGTGAGTGACGGACTCGAACACGTCCGTTCTTGGTTACTCGTACGCGGTCTTTGGTGCCGCTATGAGACTTGAGTTTTGGCATGGAATGCTCCTGTCTAACTCTATTAGTTGCTATTATTCATCTTCGGAATCGGCAGCAGTTTTTACGACTTTGCTGGCGACGCCGCGGATAACGAAGGAAAGTTGCTTGCCGTTGAGCTGCGGATTTTGGTCGACGGCTATGCGATCGCCGAAGTCTGCTATAACGCGTTCAGCGAGTTTGAACCCGATATCTTTGTGGGCGAGTTCTCGACCACGGAAGAAAAGGGTGATTTTGACCTTGTGACCTGCCTCTAGGAAGCCGGTGACTTTTTTCATTTTGACTGCAAGATCGTGGTCGCCGATCTTCAGCCCGAAACGCATTTGCTTCATCTCTAGAACTTTGTTGTTCTGGCGATTTTTCTGCGCCTGCTTCGTCTTCTGGTAGTTGAACTTGCCCCAGTCGACGATTTTGCAAACGGGTGGATTTGCTCCAGGTGATATCTCGACTAGGTCGAGCTCTTGGTCTTGAGCGAGCTGGTAAGCTTCACGCGAACTCATAACGCCTAGCTGTTTGCCGTCGGCGTCGATAACTCGTACTTCTGGTGCCCGAATTTGCCCGTTCAGGCGCGTCATGTTGCTGATACTAGCTTCTCCTTACTAACGTTCGTGCCTGCAAGTGTAACAGATTGGGGTACAGAGGTCAATTATTTAAGAGGGGCTCGCCCCTCTGCTGCGGATTTGAAGTGAATTCAAATCCTTGCACTCCCCCTAAAGCTCGGCTGTCGCCTCGTTCGCTTCACTGAATGACTATGCTTTGCCGTCCTGGAGATGTTGGGGGTTAGCTTCTAGGCGTCGTGGAACTGGTGGGGGCGGTACTGGAGGGCTTCGGCGATGTGTTTTGGATCGATGGTGTCGGAGTCTTCTAGGTCGGCGATGGTGCGGGCGAGTTTAACAGAGCGCATGTAAGCGCGGGCAGAGAGTTCGAATTTTTCGGCTGCTGAATCGAGCATAGTTTTGGCGGCAGGTGTTAGATTTGCCAAGGCTTTTACCTCGCGGTTTGACATATCGGCATTGAGTTTTGCAGGTGTGCCGAACCGATCGTTTTGCTTATGGCGCGCTTTGGCAATGAGTTTTCTTGCCTGTGCGGAGGTGGGGCCGTCGGTCTTGGTTGTTTGCAGCAGCTTGCTGTTATCGATTTCGTGCACGTCTATGTATACATCGATGCGATCGAGTATGGGGCCAGATAGTTTGCGGCGATACTGCACAATTTGGTGGGGTAGACAGCGGCAGGGCTTACTGGTGCCGTAATGACCGCAGGGGCAGGGGTTCGCGGTGGCGATAAATATGAAATGGGCAGGGTACTCGGCGGTTTCTTTAGCTCGTGCGATGGTGACGGTTCTGGTTTCGAGGGGTTGGCGCAGCGCTTCTACTGTGACACGGCCGAATTCGGGGAGTTCGTCGAAGAGTAATACGCCCCGATGGGCCAGGCTCATTTCACCCGGACGTACGGAATTGCCACCGCCAACGATTGCGACATTGCTGGCGCTATGATGGGGCGAACGGAAGGGTCGGGTGGCGATGAGTTTGTTGAAGTCGTTATCTGCCAGGCTATGAAGATGAGTGACCTCAAGCATTTCATTGCGAGTCATTTGGGGCAGCAGGCTTGGTAGGATTTTGGCGAGCATGGATTTGCCTGTTCCAGGAGGGCCACCAAGCAGTACATTATGGCCGCCGGCAGCGCTTATTTGAATTGCGCGTTTGCCGAGAAGTTGGCCTACGACATCCTCAAGACCAAGCTCGTCTTCGATATGGTCTGAAATACTTTTTTGAACCGTAACCTCTATGCTGGTGTCGATTATGCGGGGTTGCGATTGGCCGTTCACAAGGTTGTATAGGTCGGTTAAGCTGGAGACCGCAATGAGGTGTATGTCGGGGACAAGCTGTGCCTGCGTCATATTGCCAGAGGGGATTATAAACGTGTCGAGGCCGTGATATTTGCCAGCGAGTAGTTTGCCGATTATGCCGCGTATGGGACGTACTGCTCCTTCAAGCCCTAGTTCGCCTAGGATGGCGCAGTTAGCTGGCAGCTGTGTGCATTTGCCCGAGGCCTGCAAGATTGCGGTTGCGATGGCAAGGTCAAACCCAGTGCTTTCTTTTGGTATGTCTGCTGGTGCGAGGTTGATGGTTATGCGCTTTGTGGGCAGCGTGATGTTGGAACTGGCGAACGCATTGCGAATGCGTTCTTTCGCTTCATCTACGGCTTTGTTGGCGTAGCCGACGATAATGATGTTGGGTAAGCCTTTTGTAAGCTGGCATTCGATATCGACGACCAATCCGTGTTGGCCGCTTTCCACCACCCCGTGGATACGCGTAGTTTTCATATATTGATTTTGTGTATTGTACAACTAAAATTAATAAAAACAACCCATCTGTAGGAAGATGGGTTGCTTGCGAGAATTTTTTTAGTAGTTCTTTGATTTTTATTGCGGTAAGTTTCTCTCTGAAACAGGGGCTCTAGTAGCAGCCGCTGCTATAAGAAACTTTTTGTTTTTGAGCACTTAATTTGTTCAGTGCTATAGGTAATAATAAGGGTGTAAAAGGCCTGTGTCAACCTAAATCGCATATATTTTTTACAAGCCTGTGGAATACTTAACCACAGCGGGGTAAGTAGAAGCATATTGACAAAACCCGTTCGATGTAGTAGTATTGAACCTAGGCTCAGCCAAAACAAAAAATACAATTTACAGCAACGCTCGCGTCACCCTAAAGGTGGCAAGAGCGGTCAGTCATGTCGAAGGCGATAAGCGCTATACATTATTTAATATTGAGCGGATTTATCGCCTCTCGGCACTATGTAGTTACACGCCATATGCAAGATGCTTATGAGCGTGTTTTAATATAAGTAGCATGAATAATAGTCTCATAGTACGTCTTGTGCTGATTTGGGCGTTACTGCTTGTCGTTTTGATGTCGACTAGGCCGGAACAGCTTCCGTTACCTTTGCTGGTAGTACCTTTCATACTGCTTTGGGCAGGTATATATGAGCTGCTTTCCGCGGTGCTTGCTGGAAGACAGGGGAGCAGGCTGAACAAAGACGGTCGTAGGGTTAAGCCATTTGCTGCAGTTTTGGCTAGTACGTTTGTTGCTTGTATGGGGCTAAAGTCCATAGGGGAGTTCACTCTAAGAGACTTCATTACGGTTGTCTTATTTGCGGTCGTAGCATATTTTTATGCGACGCGTAATTTGCGAAAATCTTCGGTGTAGAGTCGGTATATTCTGGATTCTACCTTTTCTCTCTTGGGGTGAACCTGCTGGTTCACTTCTAGGTGCAGTATCTTCTGGATCACTGGTGAATGGGCCTGGGAGTGGCGCGATTTTGCGTATGTCGAGTTTAGCCTTTACAAGTATTTTCTCCTTGAAGTACGGAAGGAGCCGTACTGAGGAACGGCGAGCGAGTACTGGAAGGGAAAATGTGCAGGAGGCTAAAGAACAGGGCCCCGCGAAACCTGTTTTGCCGGGGCTATAGTAAGCTAGGGGCGCGGCCAGCTTGGCTGGACGGCCGAGTTGGCTGGTGTGAAGTCGTGAAAAAGTGTTTTCTGGATTGCTGGTGGGTGCAACTGGATGTAGTGCGATTCGCGCGTAAGTCGCGTATACTGTATTTATGAGTGATTTACCAATGCCAGTACCTACTCAACCGGCTGGTCAGCCACAGGCGATGAGTGCTACGCCTGGAGGTGTGCCAGAAGCTAAGCGGCCTAACCCTGCTGCAGGGCGAAAAATGCTGCAAGCTCAAGCAGTAGAACAAATTGAAGCTGCGATACTACAGACAACTACGAGTCCGGCCGAACGAGCGCTTTTGATCCATAATATAAAAGCCGCATACATAAAAGCACGATTTGGGATAGATATGAAGGGAACGGCGTAAACGCGTGCCCGTGGTGGTGGCGTATTAAGCAGGGCAAGGTAAGTAACGATGTTGTTAAGTCTACAAAAACTTAATCAAAAAAAGCTCAAGTATGAGCGAGGACTCACTATGGTCCCCATGCTCATACATTTGCCGCCTGCGAGCGAAGATACGGAGTTAAATGGCCGAGATGTGCGTGATATTGTTGACGAAAATATATCAAAAGCACAAATTATTTACAACATTATTGCGAGCACAATTGAACAAAGTTTTAAGAACAGGTTCTTAGGCCAGAAGCACTTTACGTTTGAAATCGTAGGGCACAAAGGCTTTGTGTATTTATACACCGCGGTACCCGCGGACTTTATAAATGTGATGCAGCAAGCGATAGTCAGCGCCTACCCATCGGCTAGACTAGATATTGCAGGTGAGTACAATATTTTTAGTCAAGTTGGCGGCATGAGCGCGGTTATTGGAGGCCAGTTCAGCCTGAAGGAAAAATTTGCTTACCCTATTGCGACGTACCAAGATCTTAAGCGCGATGCGTTCCAGTCTATACTAAATGCACTCTCTACGATGGAAAATGACGATGGTGCGGCTATCCAGATCCTGTTCCGGCCAGCTGATCCGGGTTGGCGTAAGGAAGCATCAGATCTTGCGAGCGCCAAAAAGAAGGGGACTGACAGCGGCTCTGCCGTCGGGGCTTTTGCAAAGGATCTTGTTACTGCCCTAGTAAAACCGCCCGAACCGAAAGATCAACCTGAAAAGCCCAAAGAGTTATCATCGCTCGAACAGTCGGTCATTGATTCGATAGAGGACAAAACGCGTCATGCAGGGTTTGAGGTGGCTATACGCGTTATCGCATCTTCCAATGTATCTCAGCGCTCCCAGGCTACAGTAAACAATATTGTTGCGAGCTTCTCGCTATTTGATGCGCCGGGAAAGAACGGGTTTGAGTACCATTCTGCGCATGACCCATCGGAGCTGGTTACTAATTTCTTGCTCCGTGCATTCCCGTACCATAGAAAGAAAAACATACTGAATTCAGTTGAGCTGGCTACGATATTTCATTTTCCTGACCAGCGCAACATACCAACTTCTCAGCTTGAACGCCAGGAGTCAAAACAGGTTGATGCGCCACGTAATATGCCGGATTCGGGTCTGCTGCTGGGCTTCAATGTATTCCGTGGAGTCAAGAAGCCGGTACGCATAGGTCTGACCGATAGGCAGCGGCACATGTATGTCGTCGGTCAGACGGGTACGGGTAAGTCTACCTTTCTTGAAAACTTAGCACTACAGGATATGCTGCGCGGTGATGGGTTTGCATTTGTTGACCCGCATGGCGATACGGCAGAGAAGCTGCTTTCGATGGTGCCTAAAGAGCGTACGGAAGACGTCATCTATTTCTGCCCGTCTGATATGTCTTATCCGATGGGGCTTAATCTATTCGAATTTCATACGCCAGACCAGAAAGATTTCATCATCCAGGAAGTCCTGAATATGCTCTACAAACTGTACGACCCGCAACACCAGGGCATAATGGGACCACGCTATGAAAGCCTATTCCGGAATGCCGCGCTGACGGTGATGGCGGACCCTGCGGGCAGTACCTTCGTAGATATTCCTAAGCTTTTCCGCGACCCGCAGTATGTAAAACAAAAGCTGCCATTTGTAAAAGACCCGAACGTGATTGAGTTTTGGGAAAAGGAGATGCCGCAGTCGCAAAAGAGTAGTGAGTTTGGCGAAGTGGTAAGTTGGTTCGTGAGTAAGTTTGGCGCCTTTCTTAGTAACGAGATGATGCGAAATATCATTGGCCAGACGAAGAGCTCATTTGATTTGCGAGATATTATGGATAACAAGAAAATCCTGCTGGTTAACTTGAGTAAGGGTCGTACAGGCGAGCTAAACAGCAAGCTGCTAGGTATGGTTTTTGTGATGAAGTTTCAGGCGGCTGCGATGAGTCGTTCGAATATACCTGAGGATCAGCGCCAAGATTTTGCTCTTTATGTTGACGAGTTCCAGAATTTTTCAACGGATAGTTTTGCGACGATAATGAGTGAAGCTCGTAAGTACCATCTTAACTTGATTGTGGCAAACCAGTTTACGACGCAGTTGACCGAAGAGATTCGGGACGCTGTGTTCGGTAACATTGGTACGATAGTGGCATTTCGCATAGGTCAAAACGATGTCGAAAGCTTGGGGCGTTACTTCCAGCCGCAGTTTGACGGTGATGATTTGCTGCGCGTGCCGAATGCCAACACCATTGTGCGTACGCTTATTAAGGGTGTGCCAACCCAGCCGTTTAGTATGGCTACATTACCGCCTTTGGGTAACCCGAACGCAGGTTTAGCGGACGCGCTTAAGCAACTATCTGCCGCAAAATACGGCAAACCACGTGCGGTAGTTGAAAAGGATATATTTGAGCGGTTAGCCACAAAGACGGCCGCTCCGGCGCCGGCTACAGCTAAACCATTCACGAACCCCTTTGCAAATCAGAACGCGCCCATGCAGCCACCTACAGCCAGCCGTCCGGCACCAGCAGCGGCGCCTATGAGCTCGGGTTCTTTCTTGGATGAATGGCTTGCCAAACAGAAAGCGGGTGTACCTACAATGCCTTCACAACCGCCAGCACCATCACAGCCCTTGTCGCCTCCGCTGTCACAAGTGCCGCCCAGCCCATCGCCGCAGGCGCCAGTAGACAATAAGGCGCAGACAACTGTTACGAACGCCGATGCGTTAGCGGACGCCCATGCAGGGGCTGGTTTATCACCGATAGCGTATGATGGCGGAAATGTTTCGAGCGCTCAGCTAGACCAACAGGAAGTAAAAGATATCGCTGCGGAGCTAAAAAAAGGTCTGAAGGCGCACGATGAGCCTTTAAATGAGTTAAAGATCACCCAAAAGAAGCCTAACGGCGCAGATCAAAAGTCTGGAGCTGCCGAAAACGACATATACGCTGAAGACGATACTATATATATTGATAATGATGGTGTAATGCATCAGCGCAAGGCTGGTGAGGACGATTAGGGGACTGATTCGGGGACGGGTGAGATAACTGTGGGGATTTTTTGCTACAGCCGCTACACGGCCGTCCTGTTGGCTCAAGCCTAAAAAAGAGGTTGTGCTACCTCGATCAGAAGGGGCTAAGGTTCAAATTCACATTTGTTCAATCTGTTTAGGGAGTGTCCCTGCGTTCCCTGTGTTCATAGTAAATAATGGCCAGATTACAGCTAACGGTGGGGATGGTGGCACTCCCATCGCCGGCAACTGCGGCGGTGGCGGTACAATAGTTATATATTCGCTTACATCCATGACAGGTTCGGGCTCTACATCAGTAGTTGGTGGGAACGGCGGGAGTAGTGCAGGTACCGGTACGGCAGGCTCTAGTGGCGGAGCGGGTCAAGTAGCCCAATATATACTTGTTTAGATATAACCTGAATTTGTTCTAGAGTGTGCTCCAGGGTGGCTCCTTAGGACAAAAGTCCTCGCTCTTATATCTGGTGTATTTTGCCATTTAGGCTGGGGATAAAGATTTAACAGGGGTGGGTTTTGTTTGAGATTGTAGGGTGTGTTCTTGGGATAATAAGAGGTAAGCTAGTACAATCTGCAAAGAGCAGTGGGTAATATAGCAGAGGTGATTTTATGAATCTGTATTTTCTGCATCTGTTACAGACCTGGCCAGTATGGCCTGTCGGCTCAAGACTAAAAGAGATTGTGCTACCTCGAGCAGAAGGGGCTAAGGTTCAAATTCACATTTGTTCTATCTGTTTAGGGAGTGTCCCTGCGTTCCGTTCCTCTGCGTTCCTCCTGCGTTCCTCTGCGTTCCCTGCGTTCCAAGCGGACGGCCTAGCTGAGCGTTTAGGTGTGGTGGGGTACTAGTCAACGGTAGTGCTGGGGTGGCAACGGTGGGCGGTATATTGTAGAAACGTCAAAAACAAGATATACTACCGGAAGTAATAAGGTGTAGAACCAAAACGAGGGGAAGTTCGTAGTGAGTCAGGGGAAACAGTATTCGGCTGATCAGATTCAAGTTCTAGAAGGTCTTGAACCGGTGCGCAAGCGCCCGGGTATGTACATAGGTGGTACGGGTGTGGAGGGGTTGCACCATTTGGTGTGGGAGATCATAGATAACGGTATAGATGAAGCACTGGCAGGTTTTGCTACGGAAGTGCGGGTTGAGATGCTTGAGGATGGCGGTATACGTATATTTGATGATGGCCGCGGCATACCGACAGATATTCACCCGAAGACAGGCAAGAGTACTGTAGAAACAGTTTTGACGGTGCTGCATGCCGGTGGTAAGTTTGGCGGCGGTGGCTACAAGGTGTCAGGCGGTTTGCATGGTGTGGGCGTAAGTGTCGTCAATGCGCTTTCGACAAAGCTCATTGTACGCATATACCGAGAGGGTAAAGTCTACTTGCAAGAGTACGAAAGGGGTGTGCCTGTAGCCGACCTTAAGGTCGTAGACAAGTGCTCTGCCGACATGCACGGTACCGAGATAACGTTCTATGCTGACGACTCAATATTTATTGAAAGCACAACTTTTAGTTACGACACGATTCTCGATCGGTTGCGGCACGCAGCATATCTCACAAAGGGTGTTAGAACCACGCTAATCAGCCATGTTACCGGTAAAAAATACAGTTTTTATTTCGAGGGCGGTATAAAATCTTATGTTGCTAATCTAAACCTGGGCAAAGAGCCCGTCGATGAGGATATATTCTATGTCGATAAGACTGTAGAGGATGCACAGATTGAGGTAGCTTTGCAGTACACTGAAAGCTTCAGCGAAACGATTAAGCAATTCGCCAACAATGTCTTTAACCCGGACGGCGGTTCGCACCTGACTGGATTCCGTGCGGCGTTGACGCGCGTCATAAATGACTATGCCCGAAAGCAGGGGTTGCTCAAGGAGAAAGAAGAAAATTTGAGCGGTGAAGATACTCGTGAGGGTCTTACCGCTGTAATCCTCGTCAAATTACCAAACCCACAGTTCGAAGGCCAGACCAAGAATAAGCTGGGCAACCCAGAGGTGCGCGGATATGTAGAGCAGGTGATGACTGAGTATTTGTCTTACTACTTAGAAGAGCATCCGGGAGTGGCGCGTAAGATTGTCGGGAAGGCGTTGCTAGCCGCTCGGGCACGCAAGGCTGCTCGAGCTGCGCGTGAGAACATTATTCGTAAAGGTGTGCTTGATGGAGCCAGTATGCCGGGTAAGCTAGCCGATTGCTCTAGCAAAGACCCAGCTTCATCAGAGATTTACTTGGTAGAAGGCGATTCGGCTGGGGGCTCGGCTAAGACCGGTCGTGACAGTAAGACGCAGGCCATTCTGCCTTTGCGCGGTAAGGTTCTGAACGTCGAACGGGCTCGTTTAGATAAAATGCTGGCGAACAATGAGATACTTAATCTTATAAAGGCACTCGGTGTGGGGATTGGTGATTCGTTTAGTTTGAGTGGCCTACGGTATCATCGTATCATTATTATGACCGATGCCGATGTCGACGGTAGCCATATATCTACACTGCTCCTGACCTTCTTCTTCCGCTACATGAAAGAAGTAGTTGATGAAGGCCATGTGTATTTAGCCAAACCACCTCTGTTTGAACTGGTAAAACAAGGCCGTAAAAATAGCGTCTTTATATACGATGAAGCTGAGCTAGAAAACGTGCTCGATGCAACGATTGAAAAGCGTAAGAAGGAAGGCCTTAAAGTAAATACCGAAGACGAGCGCTACAAGCAGGCGGGCTTTATAGAGCAAAAGCGTTACAAGGGTCTGGGCGAAATGGACGCCGAGCAGCTGTTCGAAACCACTATGAACCCTGAGAAGCGTGTGCTGGTGCAGGTTAAGGTCGAGGATGGTGAAAAGGCCGACGCTATTTTTAACAAACTCATGGGTACAGAGGTGGAGTTGCGTAAAAACTTTATTACTGCCAATGCTAAGTTTGTGAAGGACCTGGATATATGATAGGGCAAAGGGCAAAGGGCAAAGGGCTGAGTTTAGCTGGGTCGATGGTATGTGCGTCAGTGCGTCGAGCAGAAGTTTCTTCTCTAATCCCTAATCTCAATTCTCAATTTCTGAAGCGCGGAGGAGCCAACTTATGGACGACCAAGTAAATGACAATACACCCCTAGATATTGAAGATGAAGAACGCCAAGAGCAGCGTGCCGGTAACGTTGAGGTGATACAGGCTGACCATTCTCGTTTGGTTGAGCGACGCACAGTTGAGAACGTTATGGAGGATAGCTATTTGCGCTATTCTATGAGCGTTATCATTGACCGTGCTTTGCCAGATGTGCGCGACGGGTTGAAACCCGTCCATCGCCGTATTTTGTATAGCATGAACGAAGACGGACTACGCAGCACCGGCCGTCACCGCAAGAGCGCTAATGTTGTTGGTGCGGTCATGGGTAAATACCACCCTCATGGCGACAGCTCTATTTATGACTCTATGGTCCGCCTAGCCCAGCCATGGGCAACGCGCTATTTGCTCGTAAACGGGCAGGGTAACTTTGGTAGCATGGACGGAGATCCGCCAGCTGCCATGCGCTATACCGAGGCAAAGATGCATCGCTTGGCCGACGAGCTTTTGGCAGATATCAATATGGACACGGTAGACTTCCGCGATACTTACGACGGAGAAAACCAAGAGCCAACGGTTCTGCCCGCCAAAATGCCCAACTTGCTCCTAAATGGTCAGCTTGGCATTGCTGTTGGTATGGCAACCAATATCCCGCCGCACAACCTCGGTGAAGTCATTGATGCGACAGTTTACAAGATAGACCACCCGGATGCTTCTCTGGACGATTTGCTTCAGTTCATAAAAGGGCCAGACTTCCCAACGGGAGGCTATGTGTATGGCAGCGGCTCTATTCGACAGGCGTATGCGACGGGTCGTGGCGGTGTGGTCACGCGAGGTGCGGCGGAGGTGGTCGAGGGAAATAAGGGAAGGCACCAGATTGTCATTACCGAGATCCCATACGCGCTTAATAAAGAGTCTCTGGTTATAAAGATCGCAGACCTCGTCAAAGAGAAGAAAATCAGTGGCATAAGTGATCTTCGCGATGAAAGCGCCCGTGGTAATGTACGTATCGTACTTGACCTTAAGAAAGATGCCTATCCTAAAAAGCTGTTGAATCAGCTGTACAAACTTACGCCGCTTCAGACAAGCTTCCACTATAATATGATGGCACTTATTGATGGCATACAGCCTCGTGTGCTCGGCCTCCAAGACATCTTGAGCGAACACATTAAGCACCGACAGGTTGTCGTACGGCGCCGCACTGAGTTTGAACTGCGTAAAGCCAAGGATCGCGCTCATATCCTTGAAGGGCTCAAGATAGCTCTCGACAATATCGATGAAGTCATCAACACCATACGTTCCAGCGAAACCACCGACGAAGCCCAGGCTAACTTGATCAAGAAATTTAAGCTATCTGAGATCCAGGCCAAAGCTATCTTGGCCATGCAGCTGCGTACTTTGGCTGGCTTGGAACGCAAGAAAATTGAAGATGAGCTAGCTGAGCTCATGAAACTAATCGCTGAGCTTGAGGCTATTTTGGCAGACGAGAAGAAGATTCTGAGCATAATCAAGGACGAGTTGAAGCAGCTCAAGAAGCAGTACGGCGACGAGCGTCGTACGAAGATTGTGCCGAGTGAACTCAACAAGCTGAGTGATGAAGATCTGGTGCCAGATGAGCAAGTAGTTGTAACGCTTACATCGGCAAACTACATAAAACGGAGTACTTTGGCTGACTACAAACGTCAGGGTCGAGGCGGAAAAGGACGTCGAGGCATGGCTACTCGTGAGGAAGATGTCATTGAACACGTTGTAAATGCATCTACACATGATTTCTTGCTGTTCTTTACGAATAAGGGGCGAGTATTCCGCCTAAAGACGTATGAACTGCCAGCCGCCTCCTTAAACGCTAAGGGTGTAGCCATAGTAAACTTGTTGCAGTTGCAGCCCGAAGAAACGGTCAGCGCAGTCATAAATGTATCGAAGGGCGAGAAGGATATAGCGGCGAATCTCTTCATGTGTACGATAAAAGGTGTTGTAAAGAAAACACCTTTTGAACAGTACAAAAATGTCCGAAGCACTGGCCTGATAGCGATAAACTTGGACGAAGGCGATGAGCTGAAATGGATCCGTATGACAACTGGCGACAATGAGGTGATCATATCAACCAGCCAAGGCCAAGCAAACCGATTCCACGAGCGTGATGTGCGCCCGATGGGTCGTGTGAGCCGTGGTGTACGGGGTATACGTTTGCGTGCTGACGACCGTGTTATAGGCATGGATGTAGTAGATGAACATAGCAGTGTATTTGTCATTAGCCGCTATGGCTACGGAAAGCGCACAAAAGTTGCTCAGTTTACGCCGCATGCTCGTGGGGGTGTAGGCATCCGTTCCGCAGTGGTTAACAACAAGACTGGTGAGCTAGTTGGCGTGAACACATTAAGTGACAATGACGAGCAAGAGGTGATAATCATAAGCCAAAACGGCCAGACCATCCGCCTCGGCCTCAAAGACATCCCAGCGCTTGGCCGTGCAACGCAAGGCGTGCGCATTATGCGGCTTAACGACGGCGACCAGGTGGTGTCTTTGGCGCTGGTAGATAAATCGGATCTCGCAGATGAAGATGGGACTGACGAGCAAGTCGAAGCAGTAGAACCTGCAGCGTAGCTGACCGCATAACCACTTTACTTTAACTATGTATAGTGGTATAATATAAATATGACAACGAGTGGTTTTGAGGCGCCACGTACGGGTGTGTATACATCATCTGAGGTTGAAGTTACTGGCGCTCTTGCGCAACAGGTTGGCTTAACCCAGGACGCTTTACCCCATCAGCGAAGTACAGGCGAACTAGGTGAGCAACTGACTGAATTTGAGGAACTAGACCAACTGCTACAGGTAGGCGGTGAAAAGTTTGGCTTTTCGGCAGAGCTTCACCCGGTTGGTGAAAACGGTGAATATGGCTATGTTGCAGTAATTAACAAGGCTGAGATTGACACTGAGCTACCGTTACATCTATCTGATCTAGATGATACTCTCATAGCTACCACAACCGCTAAAACACATCTTGAAGAAGCTTTCAGAGCTCAGCTGGAAGCTGATGGTATCGACCTGCAAGCGCTTCAGGAACCTGCGTACTCTGAAATTGGCGGGAAAGCTGGCGATGGAATTATCAGCCTGGAGGCTAAAGAAGCCACAAATGACCTGGTGTCTCAGATCATGAAGGCCGCTGATGCATTTGCGCGCTGGGAAGAAGATGGGCACGTCATCCATCACATGGATGCGCACTATATGGCTTTATCTTGGGCTCGTAGAACCTTAAAAGACCTAGCAGGCATGCCTACGGCGGATGTAGCTCGGCATATAGTGGGTGTATTGGGGCGGATTACCGGGCAAGACGGCGACATGCATGTACAGGCTGGACCGCGTTTCCAGCGTACTGAAAGCAAGCTTATGAACGCCGAGCCCGAGCTCGTGAATGAACCGATGGCGGAAGCGTTCATGAGGCTAATCGGTCCCGAAATTTTTGGTGATTCTTTGTCTACGTATCGGCAAGAGCAGCTTTCCGGTGAAGCAAATACGGGCATATTAAGCTACGGAGTGCCGAAGCAACAGCTCTTGAAATTCCTAAGGCTGCTTGCAGTGGACGATACAGAGTACCCAGCTGCGGCTTGGCAGCCAAACTACGTACTACTGACGAAAGTGGACAAAGGAATATTTCTAAAAGAGGTCTTAAAAGATCCTAAGAGCGGTCTTGCAAATGACCTGAAAGCGCGTAGAATCATCACTTTTTTCGAGGATGATCCACGGCAGATAGAATCAATTGCTACTGCCGGTTTAGATATTAAACTTTCATCAATTCGTTCCAGGCGTGATGGTACAAAAACTGCGGGTCATGATACTGGTCCGCATGGAATTGAAGTGGATATGAGGGAGCTCAATTATGGGGATGTACAGCCTCGTACTCTCGAGATTGTGCTGGCGGAAATTGTATTAGCCACTAAAGCACCCAACGTATAAAAGAATGTTGTTCTTATGACTACATAATAGTGCAATTATATCCTTGACATGGGGCCTATAGCTGCGTACAATAGCCATTTAGTACTTTTGAGGCGTATATTTAGTGTCTTAAAAATCGATCGTTAAAAATTGAGTAGTGCAAATCAACGTCAGTTCACGATGCTATCTTCGGATGGCACTGAATTGTTTTAGATAATTTCGAATCATAGATTCAAAAAGTAAGTCAGTAAGTTTTTACTGATGCCTAAGATAAATTCTTTTATTGACGAAGAGAGTTTTTTGCCCCGTCATTCGACAGGGCTTCAAAAAAGCTCGCTTCGCTCACTTTTTTGAAGAGTTTGATCCTGGCTCAGGATGAACGCTGGCGGCGTGCCTAATACATGCAAGTCGAGCGGTAAGGCCTCTTCGGAGGTACACGAGCGGCGGACGGCTGAGTAACACGTAGGAACGTACCCCAAACTGAGGGATAAGCACCAGAAATGGTGTCTAATACCGCATGTGATCTCCGGATTAAAGCTTCGGCGGTTTGGGAACGGCCTGCGTACGATTAGATTGTTGGTGAGGTAATGGCTCACCAAGTCGACGATCGTTAGCTGGTCTGAGAGGATGATCAGCCAGACTGGGACTGAGAACGGCCCAGACTCCTACGGGAGGCAGCAGTAGGGAATTTTCCACAATGGGCGAAAGCCTGATGGAGCAACGCCGCGTGCAGGATGAATGCCTTCGGGTTGTAAACTGCTTTTATATGTGACGAATATGACGGTAGCATATGAATAAGGATCGGCTAACTCCGTGCCAGCAGCCGCGGTCATACGGAGGATCCAAGCGTTATCCGGAATTACTGGGCGTAAAGAGTTGCGTAGGTGGCACTGTGTGTCAGTAGTGAAAGCGTGTGGCTCAACCATATATACATTACTGAAACTGCAGAGCTAGAGGACGAGAGAGGTTATTGGAATTCCTAGTGTAGGAGTGAAATCCGTAGATATTAGGAGGAACACCGATGGCGTAGGCAGATAACTGGCTCGTTCCTGACACTAAGGCACGAAAGCGTGGGTAGCAAACGGGATTAGATACCCCGGTAGTCCACGCCGTAAACGATGAATGCTAGCTGTTATGGGTATCGACCCCCGTAGTAGCGAAGCTAACGCGTTAAGCATTCCGCCTGTGGAGTACGGTCGCAAGACTAAAACATAAAGGAATTGACGGGGACCCGCACAAGCGGTGGAGCGTGTTGTTTAATTCGATGGTAAACGAAGAACCTTACCCAGGCTTGACATCCATGGAATTTTTCCGAAAGGAAAGAGTGCTTTATTGAACCATGTGACAGGTGTTGCATGGCCGTCGTCAGCTCGTGTCGTGAGATGTTTGGTTAAGTCCATCAACGAGCGCAACCCTTATAGTCTGTTGTATTTTTCAGGCTAGACTGCCCCGGTAACGGGGAGGAAGGAGGGGATGATGTCAGGTCAGTATTACCCTTACGTCTGGGGCTACAAACACGCTACAATGGCCGGTACAAAGGGCAGCCAAGGAGTGATCCGGAGCAAATCCCATCAAAGCCGGTCTCAGTTCGGATAGCAGGCTGAAACTCGCCTGCTTGAAGCCGGAATCGCTAGTAACGGTAGGTCAGCTATACTACCGTGAATACGTTCCCGGGTCTTGTACACACCGCCCGTCAAACCATGAAAGTCACCAATACCTGACGTGTTGCCTTTGCGCAGCCCTAAGGTAGGGGGGATGATTGGGGTTAAGTCGTAACAAGGTATCCGTACGGGAACGTGCGGATGGATTACCTCCTTTCTAGGGAGAAACTAAGCTGTGAATCGAGTAATCATCACAGACTTAGGTCGATGTCGATGAATAGTAAATCAGTACTGACTATTCATTTTACCCTTCGTAGCTTTTAGCGAAGAAGGGCCGGCACCATCAGTTTCTGAAACCTTGTGAACCTGACGTTGTTAGCACTATTTAGTTTTTAACGAAGTACTACTTCGATAGCAGTAAAAAGGAGCCCAATTTTGCGAGAGGGCTTCTTTTTATTTTTTGTAAATAGATGTTATAATATACTTTATGGAGTTAACGTCGCGGATAATTGTAGAGAGAGGCGTGCCAACACGTATGGTAAAGGCAGCTGAACTAGGTATGATCGCAACACTTAGACAAGTGCATCCAAACCCAGCCGTACGTGTTCAAGATGTTGATGGCTATTTTCCGATGTTGCAAGGTGATCAAGTAGATGCCAGAGTGATAGAGGGGCAACTAGCATGGGCTGGCGGTGGTGTGAATGTATGGCTTACGGCGAGAGACTTAGGTTTTGTGCGTGGTGACGGGAGTCGAGTGAATTTTCTCTATGGGCTTGCATCGGACGGTGGACATTTGATTGTTTCTGGGTATCGTCTTGATAAGCACAGTCCAGAGAGCCGTACGGAACTTTTAACTACTGTTGTACACGAAACAGGGCACGTTCTAGGTTTAGTGGATGAAACCGCTTCTCGGCATTCAAGAAAATATGGCTTCTCAGGTCACTGTATTAACCCTTGTACGATGGAAGCATCAAACGGCATAGACGACACTCGAAGGACTCGAGATAAACTTCTGGGTGAAATCGCAACGGCGGGTTTTTGTAATGAATGCCTTCAGGATTTGGCGAAACTCGGTGAAAAATTGCGAAACATGTAGAGCGCATATCTCAATAAATGCGTAAGGGCCTAATCATTATGCCTGTAAATAGAAGGGGTATTTTTTAGTCTTGTTATTCATACCGTTGGGTGAAGGGGAGGCGGAACTTTTTTCGCAGGGGTTGCTTGGCGGCGCGCTGTTCGGTATCTCCACTTACATGTCGTTCGAAATAGGCCATGGGTTGTGCAGTATGGGCTGGTCGGGCGATGGCATCCGCACGGACGAAGCCGTTCTTGAGGTGGTATGCTTGCAGCTGCTGATTGGCGGCTGGGCAGGTGAGGCGTAGGTATTCCCGGCCATGACGAGCAACTTCTTGACACATGAGTTCCAAGATTTTGCCCCCAATATGTTGACCACGCAAGCCAGACGCTACCACAAAACGGTGCAGGTAAGCTGCTATTGGTGGTTGCTTGCCCCAACGTATAGCGTCGTCCCAAAAAAGCATAAAAACACCTACGATTTCTTGCTCGCGGTAGGCAATATACATACTCCCAGCTTCTATGATTGCCTCAAGCTCCCCAGGGTCGGCTGCGGCTTCTCCCCAGGCTAGGTCACCTTTATTCATCTTGCTGCGTACGCCATGAGCAAGAATCATTTGTATGTCGGGGATGTCTGCGGGGGTCGCGAGTCGTATCTGTATCATGTATGAATTATAACAGAGGAAAGTGCTGGCTTGTTTTTATGGGGTCATTCGGGTAAAATACAGCGGTAGCCGAAATGGGGTGATAGCTCAGTTGGCTAGAGCACCTGCTTTGCAAGCAGGGGGTCCGGGGTTCGAGTCCCCGTCACTCCACCATTCGACTCACTCTGTTCGCTCATGGTAAACCATTGACGTTCAGAGTCGAATGACCCTGAGCTTGTCGAAGGGCCGCGAATGCTATATGGGGGCGCTACGCTTACCGCTTAGCGTCTCCACCATTCGACTCACTTTGCTCGCTCATGGTAACCCATCGACGTTTGGAGTAACTGCGAACGCGGGGGCTAGGGAGTATATTAAAAGTTCAATTGGTTTTGGTGGATGGGCGATTAGCTCAGCTGGCTACCGTATCATTCGATACGGCTATGTCGAATGACATGGGAGCGCTTTGCTGTAAAAGCCTACCGAATATTTGAGGTAAATTAACAATGTAATTAGATCTGATGGATGGGCGATTAGCTCAGCTGGTTAGAGCGCGTCACTGATAATGACGAGGTCGGAGGTTCGAGTCCCTCATCGCCCACCAATCAGAGCTAATTTACAACTTATTTTCTCCAGAAGAGATAATGACGAGGTCCGAGTGAGACGAGCCAGTGGCTCGTTGCAAGGGAGCCTTCTCTCGAAAGCTCTGCTTTCGAAGGTGAAGCTCCGGGCTTGCCAAGGGTATGTCGAGTCCCTCATCGCCCACCAATTTAGTCATCAGATTAGAAAGGTTTCAAGATTTATTTCTTGGAACCTTACTTTTTGGGTTTATATCTGTCGATTTGCGTTCGAGACCTTTAAGGCATAACTGACTAATAACGGGCTCTGATTGGGCTGGTATAATCATCAGTACGAGGTTGTATTTATCATCTTTTCGAAATGGCAACAGACCTGAGGAGCTACTAAGACTTTTAGGAGATGGTCGTCGCACAGCAGTCATACATAATGCAGCCGATGCAGTAAGTCCCGATGAGCGAAAGAGTAAAGTTTTAGACGAAGCCGATAGACTGAAGTCAATTGGGCTCAAGCCAACTGAGATTGATTTACGTGAATATTTTGGTAAATCCGAAGAACTGCGAACAAGGCTCGGCGAGTTTGATCTGCTTTGGGTTCGCGGAGGAAACTGTTTCGTTTTGCGTCGGGCATTTAAAATGAGCGGAGCAGACCGGATAGTCACAGACCTACTGACTGAAGATAAAATCGTATTTGGTGGATATAGTGCCGGCATAGATATGCTTACTCCTTCCTTGCGCGGAGCAGATTTAGTTGATGATGCCACTGCGGTTCCCGTGGGGTATGAAACTGAAGTAATCTGGGATGGTCTGAATCTTGTGCCATATGCGATTGCCCCTCATTACAAATCGGATCATCCTGAATCAGCAGATATCGATAGGAGTGTTGAGTATCTGATTGATAACCATATTCTATTTATTGCGTTACGTGATGGTGAAGCGATAGTTGTAAATGGGGATGAGCAGTTCATCGCGGGTTAGACTGCCTCGCTAATTTCTGTAGGCGGGATGACATGTAGGCCATCGCATTGAAATCCTAAGTCAAGCATTTTGGTGTACATCAGCACTAAACTAGCTTCAATGGTGTTCCACCTAAGTTCGCTAATGCCCACCAATTAGTTAGCAAAAGAGCCCACATTGCAGGCTCTTTTTTATGCGCAAGCGGTATTTTATAGGCAGGAGCTTAGGCCGACGTCTTGCTGTAATGGCGGCGGAAGATGCGGTGCCGCTCTCCGTAGACAAGGATTAAGAAAGCAAGGCTGGCGCCGATGAACATAATTTGGTAGTTGCGTCGCACGGCATCGGGGGCTTGGGAGGCGGCTTTTGCTATAGGATTATTTGTGATATGACTGGCGAGCACCATTTCCGGACTGCTGGTGCCATCTGTGGAGCTGTCCTCAGTGTTGGCATAGAACGACAGTGGGGATGTCGGGAGTGCACTATTGCTGCCAAGCGCTGTACTGACGAAGCGGAACATCTGTGGTTGATCTGCATCCTGCGACGCCTCAGCGACAGGGTTAGGAATGTTTACTGGGTCACCAGCTGCGGTGTTTACGCCGAAGCTGCCATGCCATGTGCCGAAAACGTTTATGAAGAGTATACCGAACCAGCCGTTGAGTGAGATATTGTTGTTTATCATATTCATGAGGTTCACGCTGGCAGTCGCATCTCCGCTCTTTGAGTTACCGGCTTTTGTGTTCTCGGCTACGAGGGCATCACCGGTCTCAGCGCCGACTTTAACGTTGTTGGTGATTGACTGATTAGTATTGTTATCCATCGTGAAGTTGTTATTCACCGTGGTATTTTCAATCACACCGCCACCAAGGGATGCCGCAGTAGCCCCAGCTGGGGCGTTAAGGATTAGACCATACCAGCTGCCAAGTACATTTACAAACACAAGCAAGTCATTGCTAGCGACTACAGTACTACCGGTCAGATTGAATACCGTTATGTTGGTTCTGGCGGCACCTGTTTGCGCACTACCAGCACTAGTGTTGTTAAGGACATTGGCTGAACCGCTCTTAGCATCGGCAGTCACGGCATTGGCAATGGATTGGTTGGTGTTGTTCGTTAGGGATGCGTTGTTGTTGATAGTTGTATCTACCGAATAGCGAGGTACATTGCTTGCAATAAGCGTATCAATGAAATTTGGCGGTAAAAGTATGTCGCCGTTAAGGTTGCCATTAATATTCACGACACCAAGGAATGATTTGCCCGCGGTAACCGCAGAATTTAACACGTTTACGATGTTAGCGACTGCGTTTGCATTACCTGTGCTGGCGTCTCCTGCGCTACTGTTTTGCGCTACCGTTGCATCACCGCTGCCAGCGCCAAGTGCGATGTCGTTTGTGATGGCTGCGTCGGAAGAATTATTCACAGCTAGATTATTGTCAAGGTTAGTAGACGAGTTGGCGGGCTGAATAGCCTGCAATACAGCCGGGTCGAGCAGCAGGTCTCCATTGACGTCGCCATTAATATCGGCCGTAAAAGTAATGAGGTTAGGGTCGCCCAGTACGTTGCTCGAAGATTGGAGCATATTAATGATATTGGCGATAACTGAAGCGTCGCCACTAGAGGCCGATCCAGCTTGTGTATTGCCGAGGATATTGGCATCCCCGGTGTTAGCGAAAGATATAACGCCATTATGCATAGTAGCGCCGGTTGTATTTCCGAAACCTATAGAGTTATTACCGGTCGTAGTAAGGCTATTGTTACCTTGCCCCGGAAACAACAGACCATCGTGAGTTTGGCTCTCATCTTTTGTGTCTCCGGCGGCGTTATTGCTTGGTGAGGGAGATGGGATGGGATCATTTGTAGCTGGTGCTGGCGGGGCAGGGCAGCCTGTGGCCAGACCCGGGTCATTGCTCGCTACAGTGCTTTGGAAGTACGAGCCACTGGCAGCTGAAAATTCCCAGGTCGTCATATACCACTGTTGTGCGGCGCAGTCATAATTGTATGAGGGGCTGTATAGCGCAACTCTGGAATTGGTCGCAGGATCGTATAGGTAGTAGGCGTTTACCCATTTCCCAGCATTCGGTCCATCACACTGGTAGGTAAACGTGCTTGAATCGGCGCCAGTTGGCCAATGAACGCCATTTTGGGTTGAAGATGGAGGTGTGCATGAAGCAGGTTCTTCAGCGTAGGCTGCGCTACCAGGCAAAAGTATAAGTAACATCGCTATGCTAATCGTAAGAATCTTCTTGATGCTTGGAACTGGGTGTAACATAAGACCCTCCTCATTTAAAACCCACCAGTGCGATATCCCTCTCGCTGCAATAGCATATGTACGGCGAAGGGGATAGCCACTTATTTGATAGATGCCGACAGAAGGGGAAGCAGGCGTGCGCGCTTGCGTGCTTCCCCTGTGCCAGCCTTAAAGTGCGCGCTACGCACTAAGCGGACTTAGTTAGTAACAGAGAAGTTGAAGGTACTACTATTAGTGTTCGATGCACTACCAGTCGTAGCAGAGCCACCAGTCGTGTTGCCGCTTACGTTAGCCGAGCCAGAGCTTGCGCTTTGGGAATTGGTGTTTGTGAACTGAACAGTGTTGACATTGGTTTCTTGCGAAGTTACGGTTTGGTTGCTCGTAACATTATTGGATGAACCTGGGCCAGTTGGGCCAGAGATAGTGCCGGATGCATTTGGCACACTCCATCCACCCATGCCACCTCCGGATGCAGCATTGTTCACTGCAACGGTTGCCATAGTGCTGTTGCTGTTGCTTGCAGTACCACTTCCGGCGCTACCGCCAGTCGTGTTGCCACTCACGTCTGCCGAGCCAGTCGATGAATCTTGGCTATTTGCATTCGTGCCTGCCACAGTGTTTTGATTAGTCTTAACGTGTGTGACTGTGGTGTTGGCGGTCACATTGTTTGATGAACCCGGACCGGTTGTACCTATATTCCCACTTGTGTCAGCTGCGACAACACCAGTAGTGAGGCTCAAGCCCAACACGCTAGCTGCGGCGGCACGATATAATACTTTCTTCATTTTATACCCTCCTTATTAATTACTTTGCCGGGCTTGATCACCCGACGCAAGAAAACAGCAATTTTCAAGAGTCGAGCGACCAAACAGGGTGCTATTGGCTTATGCTGCTACCTCCTCCCGAAAACTCGACAGTGCTGTTTGAGGAAAAAGTGGACGAGTTGGAAGAAATATCCATAGTTACGGTGCTGCTTGAGGTATTTGACCCTGTGCCAGTCTGACTGGAGGTTGAGCTGACGCCATTTGACGAGGTATTTACCTGTACTGTTGTGGTGCTATCGTTAGATTGAACTGTGCGTTGAACGGTCCCATTATCTGGGAGGGGAGTGGTTTCGCCGTTTACAGTTATAGTTCCGGAAAATGAAGTATTACTTTGACTACCTTGGGTTTCTTCAGAGGATGAGCGAGCTTCAGTCGCACCATCTGAAGTGACGTTGTTTGTAGTGGTGGTATAGCTTGAGTTAGCGCCAGCGTGTTTGGAATTGGAATGAGTAGATGCATCTGAACTATTTCGTGATGTGTCATTATGCGAGGCTGCACTTACAGTAACAATACTAAACATAGCTGCGCTCATAATGGCTCCTATTAATAATCTCTTAGGTAAATGTTGTTTGAGCTGTATTGGAGAGCCGACACGCTTTTGTGGAGATGCTGCAACATCTGAGTCATGGGACCTCTTGTGAACCTGTCGCGTACTAGAAAGAGTACCTGCTAGCATTCGACCCTCCTTACAACATGCCTTTTACACTTCAACAAAGTCATAATATACCCAACCCATTGCGTAGAACCGTCAAGTAGAACACAAAAAAAGTGTTAGATATATTACTGGTTGGCTGTGCTTTCAATTTTGGTGTATGCAGCAATAAGAAGTTAATGTGTAGTAAATTTGGCATCGCAGAGGTATTGACCGCCCCTGTTGAAAGTAGTACAATCGTTTGGACGCTTGAGTTTAGACGTTGAGGCTTCGTTGATTTGATAGCTTACATGTACTAAACCGCCAAGCTTTAAGCTTAAACTCAAGCTCTGGGATACATCACTTATACATATTTCTATATGTAGAGCCTGATGCGGATGTTTTTGAGTCGCAAATTAACAATTTAATAAAGTTAGAGAAGAGAATCTTTGCGAGTTTTTACGGCTCGTAAAGATACGACAATCCTCCGTTG
>JAEUQV010000089.1 GCA_016789655.1 Candidatus Saccharimonadota bacterium | reverse complement strand
TCATAATCATCGCCGAGTGCTGCTGCAAGCCCAGACGGACCATCATGTACGACCTCAACGGTAGAATGTTCTTGCTCAAGCCCCATTTTAATAGCTCGTGCGATTTTATATTCATCCTCAACAAGTAATATTTTCATAATATCCCATACTATAGGTTCCTAGCCTGAATTATACCTGAGAATATATGATGTTATAAACTACCGACGGCTAGGGGGGTGACCGTCGGTAGCAGCGAAATATAGGGACTAGTTATTGCTAGTTACGTTCGAAGTTGACGAGCTACTTTCGCTGGAGCTCATTGTTTGACCAGGGGCTCCTGGACCTCTGTGCCCATGCCCGTCGCCGAGTACTAGGTAACGATAGTCGGTTGAGATGTTGTTGTCGCTAAACCAATTGTCGAGCGCTGTGCGTTCGGACTCCATAACTGCATGGCGATCCGTGTCCGTCTTGTTCCCCATACTAGCGCGGTTAGCTTCGCGTTGTTTTTGTAGCTCGGCTCGTTTGGTAGTGATGGCATCGGCTTGAGTTTGTGTGAGTTTGCCGTCTTTGACGAGCTGTGCTAGCTCTGTTTTAACCTCTTCAGTGCGCTTAACTTCCATTTGGCTACGCTGCTCGTCGAATACAGCCTGGACGTCAGCTATCTTAAGATTAAACTTGGTTGCTATTGCGCTAACTAGGCTCGACATCGGGTGTGTATCTGACCCAGAGTTTTGTGTAGCGGCGCTAGCTAAGCCTAGGCCGGTTAGCCCAGCTATAGCGACCGAAGCGGTTACGCCTGCTGCAATAAGTTGCTTCTTCATGAACTTCTCCTTGCATATTGTTGAAATTGCCTATCGATAAGCTCTGTAATTGTAGGTCATGCAGCATGAGAATATGCTGAGCATGCTGCTACCCCACCATATCTACTCAATAGACCTCTTCCAAAACCTCCCCTTACTGCAGCTGTTTTTAAGGGCAATCTGCCTATTTCACCGTCAATAATAATTCCTCCAACGAGACAGGCCCCTATGGCCTTGGATTCCGAGTGCGCCCAGAGCGACTGACCGAAGCGTACCAGCGGTACGCTGATTGAGGGAACGAAGGAGTAAACCGGAAGACGAGGCGTGTGAGGGCTGGCGAATGGAGGAGTTATTTTTGACGGTGCCTAAGGTATGGCTCTGCCAAGGTTTTGTGCCAAGTATTTTGCTGCGGGCCAACCTTGCTTTTTGTCTTCGGCAATAAACAAATCATAGTCGTGAGCTAGGTCGTAATATACGTAGGGCAGCGATACGCCTTGCCCCGCATATGCATCTATGATTGCTTTCACTCTACTCCCATTAAGTTGTCCCCCCATGCTGTATATTGGCGGCTTGTAGGTTTTTACTTGTTCGACGTACTGAGTATAGTCAGCAGCAGAATAGCTCATCGCGCCATCAACCGCTAGGGTTGCAGCAAACATGCGCGGGTATTTCACAGCGTAATAAAATGCACCGTGCCCGCCCATAGAAAAGCCGGTCAGAAGTCTATTTGAGGCTCCTTTTTTGACTCGATAATTCTGTTCTACGTAGGGGATAAGTTCTTTTATGAAATTATCTTCGGCTGGCCCCTTGTCTCCGTTCTGCCATCTGCCGTCGCTGTAGCTGTCGGGGGTCACGATAATGAGTTGCGGCAGTATTCCGTCGTCAATAGCTTGACGGATAGTCAACGCGTTTGGCATAAATTCGCTATGTGAATTGTCTTTGCCGTGAAGCGAATAGACGATACTGTATTCTTTGCAGGATGAGTAGTAATCATCAGGCAGGACTATACTGTAATTGACGGCAACGCCAGTGGTAGTCCCTTGAAAAGACTTCTCTGAGCGTAACGGGCCGCTACTAGGAGAACAGCTCGTAGTGCCGCCAGATGTATCTTTGTTGCCAAACAGCAATGTTTTACCGCCCGAAGCGGCTGTATTATCTGCTACGCTGACATTGCCAGACCGACTGGCCGATTCTGCTTCAAGTTCTACGGGGTTTGTACCGGCGCGTGCCATAAGTAGTAAATACGATGCCACGCTAGCAAAAACGATGATAATCACGATGTGCAATATTTTGCTACGACGCCACTTCCAGCTTTTTGCTAGCCATTTCCTTAGTTCAGTTTTATTTACTGTAAGCATTACCGATAACTATACTGTAGCGGATTACGCAACGCAACAGCTGATCTATAAGATCAACAGACCGTAGTAGAGGGTTGCAGAGTACGTTATAATAGTAATCGGGCGTAAGATCCTGTAAAAAACAACCAGGTTCTCGAATGAAACAAACATCTATAATAAAAGTCAAAAATATTCTATGTCGCTATGTAAGTAAAAAGCGATTATTAGTGGTTTTGGCTACATTTGCCACGATTGTGTGGGTATGGTCTTTAAGTGTGCCGAGTCGCGTAAACTTTTCCTATGCAGGCGAAACATGTAAAACACGGCTAGTCCCACTGCCGTTTTCCCAGCAATCAAATGCTGACAACTTTAGAGTGAGTTATAAAGACACTTTTCAATTGGGGCGAGCTACACTTCTTGCAAGTAAGGTTTGCTTTAACCCCAAAACGGCTCCTAAACAGGGCGAAGTACAGATTTCATCAAAGCTATTCGACAGTTCACTGTTTAGAACTAGGTATGTATTGCGAGTTCCTAGACCAGCTTCGGTTGCCCGCGTAGCTAGCGCAGATAAATTGGCTATCACTAAGCCCATAAATTTTGCTCTCGATACAAAAGATGAAATATTTAGCTATAAAGTTACGGTCGGAGCTTTGTCGCAACCGTGCGCAGTTTTGGATGCTCGTATAACATGCTGGGTTGATAAGCTGCATTTGACTCAAGGAGCTGAGCACAAGATAACTTTGGTGCGTAGTTTTGCGGGCAAAGCGGTTCAAGAGCTACAGCAGCGTAGTATTGTTTTGCTCCCGGCAGTACAGGTGACGGGAAGCTCGGTCAATGAAGGCCAGATGCTCTATGCAAACACTTCTGAATTCTGGCTTAAAACATCGACACCGGTTAAAGACGCAGCGGTACTGCTCGAAACACTTGAAGGGACTACTGCGTCAGCAGTTGAAAGCAGTGTAGAGACTAAGGGCGATATGATAAACATAAAAACTTCTAAAGCCTTGCCTCACGAAAAAAGCTATCGTTTAACGTTGCGTAGCGTTACGACTGCAGATGGGACTGATCTAGAAAAACCGCACATAGTTTCCTTCCAAACCTCGGGTGGTCCCAAAGTAACGGGGGTAAATATTGGGGCAAGCAATGTCGATACATCTGCAAGGGTTGTGATATCGTTTGACCAACCGCTCGATATACGAGCCGATGTAACAAAATATGCGTCTATCGAAGGCGGCAAGGCAGCACTGTCAGTGCAGGGAGATAGCATAGTCTTTGCACTTCAGTCCGTACCGCGCTGTACGCCATTTACGCTGCTTATTGCCAAGGGCTTGCCTGCCGAAAATGGTCTCGAGATGAAAGATGCTTGGTCACATAGCTCAAGAACATCATGCCGCAGTAGTAGTACCATAGGTTACTCTGTGAATGGCCGGCCTATCGTAGCCTATTACTATGGTAGCGGCAGCACAAGCATACTCTTTACTGGCGGCATACACGGTAGTGAGCCAAGTGGCAGCTATATTATGCAAGATTGGGTTGCGCACCTTGACGCGAATGCGCATAAAATTCCTACTGGCCGGCAAGTAGTAGTTGTACCAAGCCTTAGCCCCGATGGTCTTGCGGCCGGCAGCCGTCTGAACGCAAACGGCGTTAACCTAGATCGTAATTTCCCGACTAGCAATTGGACGAAAGACATTATTACTTCAGGGGGTAGTGTCCCAGGCGGCGGCGGAAAGAGTCCGTTGTCTGAACCGGAAGCGCAAGCCATAGCCGATCTGACTACACAGCTGCGGCCGCGGCTTGAGGTTTCGTTCCATTCCCAAGGGTCGCTCGTCGGCGCAAATGCCTGTTCGGCATCGGCGTCTGTCGCTCGCCAGTATGCCAAAGCAGTTGGCTATGGCACTATGATCGGCAATGCCGAAGAAGTTATGGGCTACGCATTCACCGGCGAGTACGAAGAATGGATGTGTGAAAAATTCGGTACAACCTCCATACTCATAGAACTCCCTACTCACACCGGCCGCTATTTCAGTAAGCACCTTGATGCCTTGTGGCAAATGGTGAATTACTAAACATGGTCATAGATATACTAAATAACCTCAACTCGATTGTTTTGATGAGCTGAGGTTAAGTAGTGAGATTCGTTTCCTTCTTGCACCACCCAACTTTGTAGACCTATCCCCAAATATTTGCTATACCATCAAACATGGTTATAGCAGAGCAACCCCGGCGCTTCATTGCGCCTAATCCGTACTTCGTGACACTTGAAAATCCCGAGTCACCTATAAACGATCCGGAAATTATTGGTATTGAATTCTTAGGTGCACAGATGAAATTAGATTGGGAAGGTTCACCTAATGTATCTACTGAAGCGAGCGGTCGGCCTTTATCACCACGCTTGCGACAAGTGTTGGCATTGTCGGCGTGTGGAGCCACGGAGGAGCAAGTGGCAACCAGGTTAGGTATAAGTAAAAAAACTGTGCATTCTCAACGTCTGGACGGTAGGAAACGCACAGCCGCCCATAATGTCGCACACATTCTGCACAGGCTGCGTCAAACCGGCCGGCTCGAAGTGCTCAATGGCATAAAGCAACAGCAAAAAGTTCAACTGAGCTCCAGGCAGTGGGAGGTATTTAAGCTCATTGCGCAAGGTATGAATGAGAGCGCCATCGCAAAGGCATTGTATGTAGGAGTTACTACGGTGAGAACACATAGGAATAATGCTGCAGCAAAATTTATGAAGCCAGATGCGTACGACGCTTCGGTGCAGGCTGCCTTCGCAGTATTGTGTCGGGTAGACCCAGTAGAAGTACAAATCTATAGGCTTCGAGACAAACAAGTTGCTATTAGTGATGTTCATAGGTTGTATGCTAAACAGATATTTGGCGTAGATAGTGAACCCGGGGCGCTGTTTGATGACACCAATCACATGTTATTCGGGGAGGGAACTGAAACGTACTGCGCGTATACGACCGGTCGATACCCTCAGCTAAAGGGTGCAATAACACTTGTGAAACATCCATCAAGTGCTCGACATAGTGTGATCAATTATCTAGCTGTGGATGAAACTTGGGAACGTCGTGGTCTTGGGCGAATGCTTATTTGTCAAGCCGCAGATGCAGCGCGGCAGGTTGGTGGTGAAGCGCTCCGTGTCTTATGTCTGGGGCCAGCCCAGAATTATTATACGAATGAAGGCTTTCGACCTGTATCCGGCAGCATGTATCTGGAAAAACAAAATAATCTTTGAGTAAGTAGAAGAAATAGTTCAAAATATAGTTATGAATGTAACTGAAGCAAAGCGTAAAGTAATAACACGCTTTGAAAACAGCCAGCTATTCCATTTTGGTGCTACTTTGGCGAGTATAGTCGGCGGATACATAGCGCACCAAGAATACAAAAGTGCGCATGATGCCTCTGCTCTTGCGCTCGGGCTCGGCAGTATAGCAGTAGCTTCTTTCGGTTGTTGGTATGAGCGGTATAGGGCACATACCGATAGCATGGGTCTCGTTAGCAATGTTAAGCCTAATGAAGGGCCACAAAATAATTCTCCGGGCGCTGCCATAAACGGCTCGCGCAGCGGACCAACTACTTCTGCAGAAATATCGAATGTGCACCGTCGTAATGTGGTCAGCGATCCTGTTGCATATGTTCTGAATAGTCTAGCTGCGCTTTCAGGTGTATTCATACATACTGTGGCCATAGCGGAAGGCGGTGGGAGATTGGTGGGTGGTGCACTTGCTACCGTAGCTCTAGCGGGCGTGGCATTATCCGGATTTAAGCAACACCGGGAAGGTAACACTTCAGCTAGTAGCTATATTTCTATGGTTAATGCACGGGCGCAGTAATAACAACTCACGAAATCGCTACACCGCTTAGGTGGGCATGAGCGGACACATCGTGTACACGCAGGTAGGTTGCGCCGTGGGCGATAGCGATTTTGGCAGCTTCTAGGTTTGGCTTGGTTTCCATACGGTGCTCACCCAGAAAACGTTTGCGCGAGTGGCCAATCATAACTGCGTAGTCCGGCACTAGTTCGGCGAATTTCAATAGTTCCCAGTTGAGCTCCATCGTCTTGCCGAAACCAATCCCGGGATCAAGTATGATCTGTTCTGGCAGTATCCCAGCCGAAAGGAGGCGTTCGGATATGGCAAGCAGATCTTTTTTTACGACCTCCGCATCTGAAAGCGGTTCTTGTGTATGGGCAACTTGCGGATCCATGGCCGGCAAGTGGCTAATGATGACTCGAGGTTTTTCTGCAACAACCAGTGCAAACATATCTGGGTCTTGCAGGCTCGTTATGTCATTGACAATGATATCGCCAAGCTGCAAAGCATTGTAGGCAGACTCTGCATGATAACTATCGAGTGAAATCCGACCCGGGTACTTAGGCAGCAACGTTATTAGGATGGGTTCGAGCCGCTGCCATTCTTCGTCGCTGCTCAGCGGTACCGCGCCAGGTTTAGTTGACTCGGCTCCCACATCAACATAAACAGCGCCCTCGGCAAA
>JAEUQV010000044.1 GCA_016789655.1 Candidatus Saccharimonadota bacterium | reverse complement strand
CTAGTAGTGGGCGATATAGTGCGCATAGAAGCCGGCGATAACGTCCCGGCTGACCTGCGGATATTACGCGAAGACGAGCTCAGCACCAACGACTTCGCCCTGACTGGCGAAAGCAACCCGACGCGCAAATTCAAACACGCCATTTCATCAAACGTGCCACTCTCTGCCCGACAAAATTTAGTCTACATGGGCACCACCGTTGCTACAGGAGAAGGTCTTGGAGTAGTCGTGGCCACCGGCATGCACACCGAGCTTGGGCGCATAGCCACCCTCAGCGCCGATACAGAGAAAATGCTCAGCCCGCTCCAGCGCGAAATGAATAATATCGCCACACGTGTAACCCAGGGCACCATGGTACTTTGTGTGATTCTCTTGCCTGTGGCCATAGTGGGTGGCTTAGCTATAAAAGATGCGTTTCTGTTTGCTATCGGCATTGCCAGTTCTATCATCCCTCAAGGCTTACCGGCCGAAATCAATACCGCTCTTGCTCAAGCTGCCAGTAAACTAGCCCGCGCCCGAGCGCTGGTAAAAAAACTCAGCGCCGTCGAGACACTGGGCGCAACCAATATCATTCTCACCGACAAAACAGGTACGCTTACCAAAAACCAAATGACCGTCGAGCAATTCCTAGTGGGCAAGACCGAATACCACGTGGGCGGCACTGGTTACGAAGCAAATGGGATTGTAACTAACAGAGACGGCAAACCCATCTCAGACAAAAAACTAGCCGAACTTAAGATTGTGTTTGAAGCGGCTGTGCTTGCCAGCAATGCCCTCGTAAACCCGCCCGACAATGAGCACGCAACGTGGCATGTGGTAGGCGATCCTACGGAAGGTGCCCTTATAACTTTGGCATGTAAAGCCGGCTTTGAACCAAACGAACTCGAGTCAGCCTACCCCGAAACAAAAGAATTCGCTTTCGACTCCGCCCGTAAGCGCATGAGCAGTGTACGCACGTACAAGGGTAAACAAGTGCTATTTGTGAAAGGCGCTCCAGAGAGCGTACTTGAGTACTCTACCAAACTTTGGGACCATACTCTTACGCGCAAAATGACAGAGGCAGATCGCACGAGGTTACTAGCCTACCACGAAGAGCATGCCGCGCAAGCGCAGCGCAATTTAGCACTTGCCTATCGCGAGCTGCCAAAAGGCTTTGACCCGCGTAAACAACCGCTAGAAGAAGCCGAGACAGATCTGACCTTTATAGGCATGGTTAGTATGGTCGACCCGCTGCGCGAAGAAGTGCCCGCCGCCATGATAGCGGCGCGGCGTGCGCATATGAGTGTGTCTATCGTTACGGGCGACTTTGCTACAACCGCGCGCGCCATTGCCGTACGCGCCAAGCTGGCAGACAAACCAGAGCATTTAACCGTGATTTCTGGCGAAGAGCTGCAAGCTATGTCGGACGCCCAGGTGCTCGAACTGGTACGCAAGGGCGGCGCTATATTCTCACGCGTCGCGCCCGAGGATAAACTACGTATAGTTGAGCTTACCGAAAAAGCCGGTGCCGTTGTGGCCGTAACGGGCGATGGTATAAACGATGCGCCAGCGCTCAAACGGGCAAATATAGGTGTGGCCATGGGTCTTACCGGCACCGATGTCGCCAAACAGTCTGCCGAGATCGTGCTGCTCGACGATAGTTTTCATACGCTGGTCGGCGCCGTACAGCAAGGCCGCACTATCTTCCGCAACATACAAAAAGGCACGCTCAGTTGCTTTACAAGTAACGCCGCAGAACTAGTGGTGAACCTGGTTAGCTTGGCTACAATGACGCTTATGGGTATACCGCTAGCCATTTCTGTTATGCAAATCTTGGCTATTGACCTTATAGCCGAACTCTTCCCCATCGCCGCACTCGGCCGCGATAAAGCCGAGGGACAGCTGATGAATGAACCACCCCGTAAGCTCAGCAACCATATCTTGAATCGCGCCAGCATTATGGACTTGGTTTGGTGCGGGTTACTCATCGGTGGTCTAGCGTTTGGCAACTACCTGTTGTACTACTGGCGGCGTGGCTTAGGTGCTGCTCATATCGACATACACGGCATGCTACATTACCAGGCTACCACCATAACCTATCTGACGATCGTGCTTTGCCAGCTGGCGAACATTCTGCAGCGCCGCAGCGAGCACGGCATATTTACCCGCTACCAGCTGCACAACCGCACACTGTGGGGCGCATACGCATTGTCACTACTGTGCGTGCTCATAATTATCTACAGCCCGCTCAACACTTATTTTGCCAGCGGCCCACTCGGCGTTATAGACTGGCTGCTTGCTCTAAGTGCCGCGACGATATTCATACTTGTGCGCGAGTTACAGCGCCACAACCGCAAATACTCCCGCGCCACGCTCTTCGCCCGCCACCACCACCTGACCATCCGCCGCCACCTCGCCCCTTGGTAAAACGCACTAAGGCTACTTGCCTGGTATGACCGTTTCAGCGGCCGGAGCAGTACTTGCCACTGGTATTGCTGGGAATGGAGAAGCTGGCACGGCAGTCGATCTATCAAACTTAGCTGGATCACAGCTCACGACGAGATTGTAGCTACCTGAGCTGGGCGTAAACCGAGCTGTAACTACGGCACCATCTGGCATAACCGCTGTAAATCTGTCGTCTTTTGATGGCATAGCCATAGTTACCCCCAATCTTCCCAGTAAACCCGCACGCGCTACTTTTGGAGGTGCAGTTAAATCATCGGCTCGGATTTCTAACCCGTAGCGACCAGGGCGTATAACATTTACAGTTGCCGGCAGGGCGGCATCGGCATAATCGACGCCCCGTGCAGGATCGCAATATATCTGAGCTGGTGTGCGCTCTACCTGACCATCATTGCCACCCATCCCCACACATGAACCTAATGCCGCAAGACCAACTAGACATACAAAGGCCGTAGCGGTTAAGCGAGATGATACTCTTGGCACATAATCCCTTGCCTCGCCATCGCCTGTTGTGTCGGCTGAGCTTTCTGGTCTTGATGGAGCATTTCTACGATTTACCACGTAAACATTCCTCTATACATTTCCTAGTCTCAATATACCACACAAACAGCATTATTGACTTTTTATAAAGCTTATGCTATTATGTAGTTGCAGGTACAAACAAACATATGAACAAAACACTAGAAACACCCCCTGCTGGGCTTCCCGTACTAGACCTCGCTGCTATCAGAGCAGCAACTAACAACAGTACAGCAGAGCACACAAACCCCGCTACACTACCGCTTCCTCTTGATGAGCTATCCGCTGCCTCTGGCGAAGGACAACCTCCGGCTGGTCTGCCAGTTGTCGGTTCTGTCGATCAAATAGCAAGAGTTGAGCAAGCTCAGTACGCAATGGATACAACGGGTATGCCACCCGGCCACCGCGATAGGCTAGCGGCACTTGGTGAAGTTATAGACAAGCACACCGCACCCTCGGCTACCCACCGTGCCCTAGGAGCATTAGCTACGCGTTTCAGATAAGAGGTCGGCAACTAGTGACTCAAGTTTATCGGCGCTGCCTTCGTTCATAATAGTTACGTCGCATATGGCTTTGACGCCGGCCATGTTTAGTACGGCGGGGTCGTTTTCATGTCCTGCGGGCGGGTACATTTCGGCCAGTTCTTCGGCCTGGAACTCTTCAAATGTTTTGTCGTCTTCGCCTGCACGTCCCCTATTAGCCGCCTGGATTCTTTCGTAGCGCATGCGTTGGTCGGCATCGACCCAAACTAGGGTGCCGCCTAGGTCTTTCACGTGCTGGGCTTCGCCGACATTGCGCATGGGCACAGCAGCTACCCCCACATACCTATCGCCAAACGACTCTGCCTTGGCTATGGCGCGGTCTACAAGCACCCCTAGCCCATATTCTCGTCGCCACTCGGCGCTTATCATGCGCAAATTTTCGCGCGCTACCTCAAGCCCGCGAGCCCGGCATTCTTCTCGCAGCAAATCCGAGACAGATATAAACAAAAAACCATGCCGCTCTGCCAGCAGCTTACCTACAGTATCCTTACCGCCGCCATTCGTCCCAGCTATACCGATAACTTTCATCCGTACGATTGTACCAGACATCACAACCTATGCAATCATGAATCGTACACGACTTCGGTTTCAGCAACCTTTAACCACTAGTGCACCACCTACTATTTGATGTAGTCGTGGAGCTTGCGGGCGTCTTTGTGTTTGCGGAGTTTGGCGAGAGCTTTGGCTTCTATTTGGCGGATGCGTTCGCGGGTGACACTGAATTCTTGGCCGACTTCCTCCAGAGTGTGCTGCTTGCCGTCTTCTAGACCAAAACGAAGCTTGAGGATTTTCTGTTCGCGATCGGTCAGTGCGCTTAGCATGTCTTTTACTTGCTCTTTTAACAGCTGGCCTGTGGCAGATTCCTCGGGTGTTACCGTGTCTTCATCTTCGATAAAATCGGCGAGCACCGATTCTTCTTCATCGTCGCGTATAGAAGCATCAAGACTTGATATATCCTGCTTAATTTTCATGATGTGCTCAACCTTGGCCTCTTCAATCTCCATTTCTTTGGCTATTTCGGCATTGGTCGGTTCACGGTTGAATTCCTGCGTCAGGCGACGCTGAGTACGCAGCAGTTTATTGATAGTCTCTACCATGTGCACAGGTATGCGTATAGTACGCGCTTGGTCGGCTATAGCACGCGTAATAGCTTGGCGAATCCACCAGGTTGCGTAGGTGCTAAACTTAAAGCCTTTATCGGGGTCGAATTTTTCAACTGCGCGCAGCAGGCCGGTATTGCCTTCTTGTATAAGGTCGAGCAGGTCTAGTCCGCGCCCCACGTAGCGCTTGGCGATAGACACAACTAGGCGCATATTGGCTTCGGCCATTTGGTCTTTCGCCTCTTTATCGCCTGCTACGACACGCTTTGCAAGATCGAGTTCTTCTTCGGCATTGAGTAGCGGAATTTTACCAATTTCGCGCAAATATAAGCGCACAGAATCATCTGCAATGTCATCGAGGTATGTCTGATCTTCGAGGAAAATTTCTTCGTCTTCCTCTTCGTCTATCAGCCATTCATCGCTTAGTTCTGCGAGTACCGGTTCTTCAGCGGCGACTATTTCCACGCCGGCTTCATTCAGCTCGGTATACAGCGCATCGAGCTGTTCAACGTTCTCTGGGGTATCGGGGATAAGCGCAGCTATATCTTTCGCATCGATACTCTTTGCAGATTTTGCCTTCGCAATTAAATCTGCAAGCGCCTGAGCTGCTTTATCTTTCGCGTCATTCTTTGGGGCCATTGGCTTCTCCTTGTTGAGTGTTTCGTAGTAGGGCGTCGAGGTCGCGAACCTGTTTCAGCAGAGTTTTCGCCCCGTCTGTGTCAGCTGTTTGTAGCTTTTCAGCTAATATTTGTTTCTGCATGCGCACATACTGGTGAATCAGCGTGGTCTGCAAGCGATTGGCTTCACTGCGCAATTCGAGCGACTCTACATCCTGATACAGCGTCTCGTAGACTAATGATAATATTTTACCATACTCGGCTATTTTTTGCACCTCTTCCGGCTTAGTCCCATCAAAATCGGGGTGCTCTGCCAAAAACTCAAAAGCATTTCGAGCAGTCGCATCTATGAACATTTCTGGGTCAAGTGTATACAGTACATCTCGAAGATTTGGTTTCATAAGAGTAAGTGCCATTAGATGTTGTTCGAGCCTAGTTTTATCTGAGATTGCCTTATCTACAGGGGTAGGTTTTATTTGGTTTGCGCGTCGACGCACTGGTGCGATATTTTCAGTGGTGCCTCGTAGTTTGTTTACTAGCGCCTCTTTGCTTACTTGCAGCATGCTGGCCAGTCTTGCTATATAGTGATCCTGTTCAACCGTATCGGGTAATTGTCGCACGACACGAAGAATGACATCGCTCAGTTGACGTTTGCCCAACGCCGTAGACACATCTAGCGACCCGGCGTACCTATCGATAAGCCAGTCAACAACATAATGTGGCTGTTCAATAATCTGTTGCCAAGTTTGAACGTCTTGTTTTATAAGTTCGTCTGGGTCTTTGCCCGAAGGTATAGTAATAACGCTTAACTGTATACCTCCGACTTTTCCAGCAATGGGTATGGCACGTTCGGTGGCTGCCAACCCTGCACTGTCGGCATCGAAACAAAGTCGTATATCGCCTGTCAATCTAGAGAGCGCTTTTACGTTTGGTTCCGTCAATGCCGTACCAGCAGTAGCTACTACCTGGCACACGCCTGCTTGATGACTTTGTATTACATCTAGATTACCCTCTGCCAAAACTGCATATTTCTTCTTGCGTATAGCTTCTTTAGCCAAATGCATGCCAAAAATATGTCGGCTTTTATCATACAGGGGAGTCGAAGGAGTATTGATGTATTTTGGTGCACTAGGGTCATCTACAAGCAGCCGAGCTGTGAAGCCCACCACTCTACCCTGCGGATCACACAGTGGAATCATAAGCCTCCCCCGAAACATATCTTGCAGCCCTCCTCGATACGATTTACTAGTTAAGCCTGCAAGTTGCACTTCTTTTTCGGTGAACCCTTTGCCTTTTAGATAATCAAGGAGTGCCGAACCATTATTTGGTGAATACCCCAGCCGCCAAACTAAAGCTGTGTCTTTTGTAAAAGCTCGCTTTTTTAGTACATACTCAAGTGCTGTTTTGTTCTTGCTGAACTGAATCTGATAAAACTTACAAGCCAATTCGTTCGCTTCGTACAATCGCTCCTTGGTTTGAGTATTTAGACCACGCGAACCGGTTTGGCGATATTGGTCTAGGTCTACACCTGCGCGACGAGCTAGTATTTCGAGTGCTCCCTTAAAATCAACTCCCTCCATCTCCTGTACAAAAGTAAAGATGTCACCCCCGCGCCCGCTGCTAAAATCGTGCCAGATTTGCTTGTCGGGACTCACGACGAAGCTCGGTGTTTTTTCGTTGCCAAATGGGCTCAAGCCTTTCCAGGTACGACCGGCACGCTTCAGCTGAACGTATTCACCTATTACGTCCTCAATCGCTAATCGCTCCCGTATATCCTCTTTGGCATCCATCTCTATAGTAGATAGTAGATGGTATATGGTAGATGGGCAAGCGCAACCGGTGTTAATTGAATACGCAAGCCAATAAAATACACTACAACGCTAATTTTTTGTTGCAATCGCGAAACATTCGTCGCAAATAGTACTGGTTGATTGAATATGATCCGCTTGGCGTCTTACTCCCTGTGTACCTTAAGCTGTAGCGGTTTTAGATATTATTCGCTAAGATAAAGGCATGAACCCAAATGATCCTCGTTATGGGCAATCACCTGGACCTGCGCAACAGTATCAGCCTGGGGCACAGGCGTATCCTGCCGCCCCACAACCTGGCCAACCGTATTTTGGTACGCCCGTCCAGCAACCGACCCCTGCACCATACAACCCTGGTGGCAATACGCCCTACGACTTCATATTCGATGGTCAACCCCAGCCAAAGAAGCCGCTTTTTGGTAAGGGTAATGCAAAGCAGTTGCTTATGCTTGTAGGCGGTATAGGGACCCTTCTCGTAGTCGTGATCTTCATAGTTATGCAAGTTATGGGAGGTAGCGAACCCATGCAAAACGTCACAGCCATCGCACAGCAACAGCAAGAATTGATACGTGTCGCAGCCCAGGGCGAGCATTTAGCCAGAGCCGAGACGACCAAAAACTTGGCATACAATGTTGACCTAAGTATCAGCACCAGCCAGAGTCAGATACTTGCATACCTGAGTAAGCACAAAGTGAAGCTTAAAGACAAAGAACTGGCACTGAAAAAAGACGCTGCAACAGATCAGCTTCTCACGAATGCCCGTGCAACAAGCACGTTTGATAGTACATTTCAAAAGGTGCTAGCCGACCAATTAGACACTTACCTAAATGACCTGCAAAAAGAATACAAAGCAACAAAGAGCGCGTCACTCAAACAAATCCTGAGCACTTGCTTCGACGCGGCTAAGACACTATCGAATCAAGCGCGTAGCACAGACGGCACAGCTAGTACACCATAGCCCGCGTTAGTGGATTTTATGAAACTGAATACTAGCCCGCGACTAATTGGTAGCTATGGCGGATAAGGCCTTGGATTTCTTCTAGCGGGAGTTGTCCGGTGAGTATTAAGGTATTCCAATGTTTTTTGCTCAGGTGGTAGCCTGGCATTACGGTTTCGTATTTATCGCGTAGAACTACAGCAAGTTGTGGGTCGCATTTCAGACTGAGGTTTACCGGCTCTTTGCCCTCTGCGATAAGCGCGAACATTTTACCCTCCGATGCCTTTTGGGAGTCACCTACTTTATAAACTGCGACACCCTCACCGAATGGATAGTCGAGAAAACTATTCGGCATGCTCAATATATATGCTTCTACCTCTTTATGTGTCATGCCTACAGTTTACAGAGCTGTATAGGGCAGTTGCAACTGCGTTTTGGTTTGCGACCAATTTAGCCGATCGAGTATGCCCTGCTGCACGTGGGCAGAGGCTGGCTTGGTTATATACCCTAGGTCATCGGTGCCGACAATATCGAATGTATACGTGTATGGTAACTTTTTTAGCCCAAGTTTTTGTATTCGGTCCAAGCAGTCGTCATGGTAGGCATTACATGTCTTACCAAGTGCCAGCCACTGAGCAAGCTGCATTTTATCCACCCCTTTTACATCAAATCTTATGTTTATACCGGCCGAACGTGTCATCTCTGGGGCAACTTGTTGGTCGAATATAAAATTTCCAATCGAATAAAAAATGGGGTGCCCATTATAAGACTCGCTGGGCTGAACTACATGTGGGTGATCACCTAGCACTACATCGGCTCCATTGTCTATCATTGAACGGTAGAGAGTGGTTTTGATTTCGTCGGCATTTGTTTTGTATTCGGTGCCCCCATGAGGAAATGCTAGCACCGGCATGTACTGGCTATAGTTTTTCATGACAGCCAGAGAATCAGGCTGCGCCATGCGAATGAACCAATGGTACCCGCACATCGCCACAGGCAATGATCCTTTTTGAGTCTTTTTATCGCTGGTTTGTATGGTAGCCGGTAGTGCAATAATGTCACATATATCTGTGAGCTCCCGCGGGTCATAGTGGCCGAAATACTGTATGTGGTTCTCGTCGAGATGCTTTTTGGTCTCGGTGAAGCCTTCAACTCCCCTGTTGTCAGTATGGTTATTAGCGAGTGTCACTACATTGAACCACTTAGCCATTTCTGGCAAATATTCTGGGTTGCAGTTGAAAGATAGAGTAGCGTCTTCCTCGGCTGAAGTTTGCTGAAACCCGGCGACCGTAGGGCATTCGAGCCCTGTCATCCATGCATCATAGTTCTCGCGATGAAATTCACTGAGTCTCGAAAATGGATATGCATATTTAAGCGGGCTCGCCATGGCATGGTCATTGATATAGCGGCTGAAGTACGCATTACCAAAAAAGAGTGCGTTGGATGTAACCTCAACGGCATATGGTTTTTGCACGGTTTTTTTAGCCTGGCTAGGAGTCGGCTTCGACGGGATGAACACATATGCCGCAGCACACAACCCCACCCCTACAAAAAGCAAAAGCGCCGAACATAGCACTACCAGTGAAACGTGCTTTCTCCGCTCCGCTAACCTATACATAATTTCAGTATAGCACTAGCTTATTTGGCCGCTTCTAAAACGATACCCAACAACTCAGAAAGTGAGTCGACAATGTAGTCAGCACGTGCCGTCTCGTGTTGTTCACGGCTAGCGAAACCGTGTGTAATGCCTACGCAGGTGATGTGCGCACTGTGCGCTGCTTCAACATCAGTAGTCATATCGCCGACCATGGTCGTTTGCTGTGGCTCCGTACCAAGCTGACGCAATGCTTCATGTATCATATCTGGTGCCGGCTTCGGCCTCATCTTTTTATTCATGCCAACGACTACGTCAAAATATTGGTCTATGGAGCGGTAACGCAAGTACTCAAGCGTTCGATCGTGCTCCGCCGCCGTTACTACTGCTAGCCGTAAACCAGCTGCCTTCAGTTGTTCAAGCACCTTTTCGGTACCTGGAAAAAATGGCGCATCCATCCATCTGTCTCCAAGCTTGCCTCGATACGTCGTGAGCCACGCATCGTAATCAATATGCCCAGACAGCTCGCGGTGCACGACACTGTGATGGTGTATATGCGGCTCCAATTCTTCCCAACTAGGCTTCCGGCCATTATGCACTTCAATTGCATGTTCGTAGGCGGCTAATATAAGGTCTTTTGTGTCTCGCAATGTACCATCTAGATCAAATATAACTGCCTTATACTTCATGAAGTGTCGTGCCTTTCAAAATATCTGGCAACGCCCCCAGCGAATGCACAATATAGTCTGCTCCAGCGGCTCTAAGCTCTTGTTCTTCACCAAATCCATGAGTAACCCCGACACTTGCTGCCATACCTGCATTTATTGCGGTCGTCACATCTATATGAGTATCACCGACCATCAGTAGCTCACTTGGCCGCAACGAAAGCTCTGCACTCAGTCTTTTTACACTGCGCGGGTCTGGCTTGGGCGCAGGAGATTCGTCGGCAGTTACCACTACATCGAAAATGTTTTCAAGCTTCATGTGCGAAAATATCAAATCAACCGAATTCCGACTTCGATTTGTCAAAACAGCTACTTTATACCCCAAGGCCTTTAGGTTGTCTAGACAATCGAGCAAACCATCATACGCTGTTATCAGCGCATACATTTCAGGGGACTGCTGGGTTTGATGATGTAGTTTTGCAGCTTCCACCACCAAGGATGCTGGCACAAACGTAGCGTAGCACTCATGCAAAGTCTTGCCTATGACTGCACGGATCGCCTCGCGCTCTACATGTACATCAAACCGCGGCAAAACTAGCTCAAAGGCCTGCACAATATGCTCAAACGTATCGAGTATCGTACCGTCCAGGTCAAAAACTACCGCTTTAATCGATAATTTATGGCTCATTCTTCTGTTTCGCAAACCATTCAAGGTAATATCGCAGTTCGGCTATACTGGCTTGTATGTCCTCCTGGGCACGATGTACATCGGCCTTTTTGTAATCTATACCTTGCGCACCTTGCATGTACACCTTCCACGCACTGACATCCAGCATACGATAGTGCAACTTCAGGTCTAATTTTGGCCACCAGTGCCGAATGAAATTACGGTCATTGTGAATGCTGTTGCCCGCCAGTATCGCCCGCTCTACGCCAAACTGCTGTTCCAGCAGGGCCATCAACTCTTCCTCGACTTGTTCGCGCGGCTTCGCAATTGACTTATCTGACGTTTTGCGTATGAATTCATCCCTGTTGTGTGGGTAATTTTGCCACCAGATATTTTTCTGCATGCGGTCAGCCACGACTTCGGACGGCTGTGCGATGATGGCCTCGTACGAAGCGAGCGTGTTGAATTCAAAGTCAGTTATTTCTGCTGCCACCTCAAGTAATACGTCTTGGGCTGCATCTAGTCCCGTCATCTCAAGGTCAACCCACAAAAGGCGCGTCGGCAAAGCCATTTTATCTATCTCACTCATTGCTACTAAGTATACTGCTTATCACCAGCTTAGCCCAATGCATGCCAGACAAACCCGCAACACTCCTCCATATATGTGAAAACTTGACGCCATGGCGTAATTAATTCACATGGTTGGGCTAGGTACCGTGCAGGAAACTACATTAGTGGCCTCAAGCTAATAAAGTTGCTGTGTCTTGGGGCTGCCTAAGATACGTATTACGCACGCCAGATAGTTGGCGCTTTACCTATCCACTTCGTATCGGTCAGCTGGTCAACCAACGCCCGTGCCACGGCTTGGCGGTTAATCGTGGCGGTTGCTCCAGAGAGTTTTTCAGATAGCCTGTACGCATCCTTGCCAAGACTGTTCATGACTGGCGATCGCAAAACAGTCCAATCTAGACCAGACTCACGAAGTACTGCCATATGCTGCTCTCCATCAGCGAGAACTTTGGGCGCGACTTTCATCATGGCAGCGCGGTTGGCTTTTTGAATAAACGAAGGATTGTCATCTGGGGTAAACGCGGCATTGCCCGTGAGCGAAACTATGCGACTAACCCTAGCGTTGTGCATAGCCGGAACAAGAGACTTCATGGCCGTCGTCAGCACATCCTTACTTTCGCTCTGCCAGCTGCTTAAACATGACAAAACCGCCTGGGATCCCGAAATAACTTCGGTGGCTTTCGCTCCATCGTGTACATCGAGAGATTCAACCCGAAGTTTAGGTTGATCTGTGAAAGGGTTGCGTGAATGCACGACTGCCGTAACCTCATGCCCTGCAGCCAGCAGCTGGGCCACCACTCGCGAACCCACCCTACCCGATGCACCAAATACGACGACTTTCATGGTACAAGCTTAGCATACACAGTGCTATACGACCGTTTCGCCTTCCTCATTCGGGCGTAGGAGTGCATGTTGTGCCAAATGACGATATTCGGAAGACAAATACGCTCGTAATTTTCGTCGAGCGTCAAGATCTGATGCCGCAGCTTCATCATCACTGCGCTCCTTAACTACACGAACTGCCCGCATGGACTCCGTCAAGAATGACTCTAGGATCGCCCGCCGTTTTACAGCATCGGTTACTTCGACTGTCTTATTTTCACCACGCACCCGTTGTGATACGAGTACTTTCAAATTCGCGCCGTCATCGACGTACAGTGTAACTGGCCGCGCCTCTCCTTCCCATGCAGTTGACCAAAACGATGCGCGATAATACGTTCGGCCGTTCGGCAAAGCATGGGCCTCATACACTTCAGCTATACCCCTATCCGCATCATGCGTGACAAAAGATAGCGAGGTACCGCCGTCTCTTGTCGCATATGCAAGCGTGCGGCCACGAAACACTTCATTCGCCAAAAAACTGATTTCTTCCGCTATCGTATCACCTGGATTATTAAGCAACCCGTCTAATAGCTCTCGTCTATCATTTTCTAGGGAAGCAATCCTATCTTTGTGCAGAGTATCGCCTATTTCTTTGAGCTCGGCTTGTAGGGCTTCACCCTCGCTAAAATCAATATCTGCAAGACGCTCCGCAATACCCGCCCAGTCAAAGAGCTCGGTTTCCCTGAGCCGAACATCGGGAGGGCTATCTGGCATTGGGCTTGGCAAGGGCGCGTTGGTTTCTAAAGTATGCATAAGTACTCCTTCAGTTCATACCCGTTATACTGCTACTGCCCACAGAATGCAAGCGAGGCTTGACCGGTAACTAGCGTGCGTCTTTCAGAGCGGTAGCATACCACTGAAAATCAGCAAGGGTTGCCTGCAGGGCGCCGTTTGGTCCGTAAGGATTTGCGGCGAGGTCTTCATTGAGGTTGCCTTCTTCATCGAAAGCCATACCAGCCATAGTTGGGATATAGGTAGCCCGAGGGACTGACACCCCAAGAGCGCCCGCCGTGACGGCACGCAGGGTATGTACGGCCTGTGCGCCACCGGTTGAACCATGAGCAACTAGGGCGACAGGCTTTTTTTCAAGCTCATATGCCACGTAGTCAAGTGCGTTTTTCAAGACTGCCGGAAGTGAACGGTTATACTCTGGGGTGACTACAACGAAACCGTCTTTTTCGGCTAGTTTATCTAGCCAGGCCTTGACAGCCCCTTCTGGCTTACGCTCTGGATTGTATTGCGGTGAAATAGCCTCGTCAAAGAATGGTAGTTCGTAATCTCGCAAGTCAAGTACCTCTACATCGGCACCCTCCAGTTTTTCAGCAGCTCGTGCAACCCATTTTGCAGCGCGATCTGTGCCACGACCCTCACGTGTAGCACCGACGATAATCCCTATTTTCATTTTTTCCTCCTTAGTAGTATACTTTGTATAGTTAGTATACATTTGTAATTATACTGAGTAAAGTGTAGGCTTGTAACGCTTCGCTACACCTCTGTCAATTCTGCTACGCATAACACATACGTTACAATACTATTTAGGAACAGACCCTATGGAATCACAGTTCACAACTCCAATCGAACCCCACATCGGCTGCATCGCGTCAGCTTTGACAATAATTGGCCAAAAATGGACCGCCCTTTTAATTCGTGATCTGTATACCGGCCCAAAACGCTTTAGCCAGCTCGAAAAGTCGGTCGGCGGCATTAACCCTCGTACGCTTTGCCAACGCCTTGAAGCCCTTGAGGAATATGGCATCGTTACTAAACAAACGTTCGCCGAGGTACCCCCACGTACCGAATATACGCTTACGGACAAAGGCAAAGACCTCGTCCCAATCCTCCGCAGCATGGCCGCTTGGGGCGACAAATACAACCAAACCTGCTAGCATCTACTCTCAAACACAACTAGCCATATCCGGCTGCGCCAAGGACGGACCCTGACGCAAAAGGGGTAGGCTAAGGGGTGGTAGTAAAATTTAGTGAGCAAGAGTTTATACAGTAATGGTTGCCGGAGGGATGGTCGTCTACACCGGTGAAAAGATGGCCTAGGTGCGCGCCACAATTGGCGCAAGTTACTTCGGTGCGAAGCATGCCCAGCGAATCATCGGGAGCTAGTACAAGCGCTGTATTGTGTACGGCGTCGGCAAAGCTTGGCCAGCCGACAAGGCCTGGTGTTTTCGACTCGTATTTCATAGAGCTTGCGAAAAGCTCAGCTCCACAGTTAGCGCACCGGTACATACCATCGCGCGTTTCATCCAGCAGTGCACCGCTACCAGGGGCTTCGGTGCCCTTTTCGAACATAACACGTTTTTGTTCGTCAGTTAGAGCGGGATTATACTGCTTCATCGCTAAGCTTACACATGGTTTCAAGGATTGCTCTTTCATCTTGCATAGATGGTGCAATGTACGTCCAAGGTGAGCACTTCACTTCTTTTTCTTCGCCTCCTTTGGCAAATCTAGTTTATCGAGCTTGAATAGCTTGATGATGACATAGATCGCAAACAAAACCAGTAAGAAATTAATCGCAATGTATACGAATTTACCCCATAGTATGTTTGTTTCGGCACTTCCGGGCACAAGTGCGAACTTCCGCTCCTGCAAGTTGCTGCCCACAAGAGCATTTATGACGGGGGTCAAGAAACTATCGACTAGTTGCTTTATGAATCCCTGCGCTTGCTGACCGATTATGAAGCCTATCGCCAAACCGACAACAGCCTTTTCTCGTATAAAGTGTATGAACCCATCGACTTGCTTACGCACAACGTCATCCGGTTCATCAAGCGTGCCAATCGCAGATTGCTTCCGATGTGTAGTTTTTCCCGTCATTGCAGTTCCTCTCTTATTTTCATCCACAGGTTACCCATCATATTCTCACCTTCCCCGTCCGGGCCATAAGCCCAAAAACTTGCCACCGGTGAGTTTTCGACAATTCTTCGACTGCCAGTGACACGCAAACAGACACGAACATCCTCGTTCTGTGCGGCTTTGGCCCGCAACAGTTCTTCCATCACTGTTACCCGGCGGTCGTGCCAGTCTGCCGGCATTCTTCCCCGACCGATAGTCTTTTTAAGCCGTATCACCTCCCATGGGCTAGGCGCCCGCAAGATTGCACTGGCAATATCCGGCTCGCGGTCGGCAAACTTTTTCCACTGGAAGGCGTGCTCCACGGTAGGGAAAACGTGCCCCCAAATCACTACCGCATGCGCCGACCAATTATTGAGTGGGTCGTAGGCATGTGAGAAGAAATACACCGTATCATCTGTCTGGTACGTCAATTGCTGATTGGGCTCAGGGTACATCTACATCCTTTCCGGCGCATGGATACCGAGCAAATCCAGCCCTTTCTTAAGCGTATCAGCATATGTCAAAACCAGTTGCAATCGAAGCATTTCACGCACATCCCCAATTACGCGGTTGTTTTCGTAAAACCTATTAAACTCTTGTGCAAGCTCGTATAAATAAGTGCATACATGGTGTGGCATAAGTTCGGCTGTGGCTACAGTTACAACCTCGGGAAATTCACTGAGTTTGCGAGCTAAAAGACGTTCGGCGCTCTCAAGTTTGGAGTCTGCAAATCGGACATTCAAATTTGATTGGTCATTATCATTTGGCATTTGTGATTTGGTAAGAATTGAACGGGCACGGGCGTGTGCATACTGCAAATATGGTCCGCTATTGCCTACCATACTGACCGATTCTTCAGGTACGAAAATAATGTCTGCTCCTATGCGACTTTTCAGGAATGAGTACTTTATGGCTGCCAAAACGGTGGATTCACTTTCATTTCCAGCGGCTTCTCGACTTGCTTGTGAAGCTGCCTCTATAACATCGACAGCCCTCAAGAAATTCCCCTTTCGCGAGCTCATCTTCACGCCACCGGCAAGCTTTACATTTCCGTGAGTGATGTGCCGTGTACGTTGCGCGAGATTCGGCTCAAACTGCTCTATCGATTTCAAAACCACCTTCATATATTCGATAATGTCGTTGCCGGTGATTATGATCGACTTGTCAAAGTGGTAATCTTCCCACTTTTTTAAGCTTAAGCCGACATCTTTTGCTTCATATGTCGGCAGCCCTTCGCTGTTTATGAAAACTCGTGTATGCAACCCATAGGGCTCTCCTACAAACACTACCGCTCCATCACTTTCGCTAAAAACACCCCTGGCAAGCTGCTCTTTCACCGCCGCCAAACCAATACCTGCCGTTTGGCTTTCTGGATAGTACCGTTCAAAACCACTACCTATCCGCGCATAAAACGCATCGAAATAGTCATAGCTCCACTGCCGGCATGTCCAATAGATTTGTGCGAAGGCAGATTCGTGATCCCCTTCATTGTGAACTTGATATACCCTTTTGTTATATGCGATTATCTCTGCTTTAGCGGTTTCATTATCTTCATATGCATTGGTGCCGGCTACATAGCATCGCGCCATCCATTCTGAACGTTCCGCATCTGGCACTTGAGATAGTTTTTCTGGATATTCACCCCCTAGCTCACGCACAATCGCCCACATAGTTTTACCTACGTGCAGCCCAACATCACCACCAAAATTGACTTCGTGCACTTGCGCACCAGCGGATTGCAACAAGTTGGAGATAGCATCACCCACTACACTTGTATAAAAATGCCCTGCATGTAGCACTTTGAATGGGTTTGGGTCTGAATATTCAGTCACGACCGTTTGCCCAAGCAAAGGACGATCTGGTTGCGTATACAAAGATTCTATAAGTGCGGCGTCGCTAAGTTTCAAATTCAAAAAACCTGGCCCGGCTACAATAACCTCGGCCAGCCGGTCATCTACGCGCAACATCTCGGCCAAAGCTTCACCGATTTCGCGTGGGTTTTTACCGACTTGCTTTGCGAGCTGCAAGGCTACATTTGTCGTATAATCACCAAACTGTACCTCTGGGCGCGTCAACTCAATGTCTACATCTAACTTATACAAATCTGCCACTGCCACTGCCACAGCTTGCTCCAACTCATGTTTCATATCACCAGTATACCAGCGCCTCCCTGATAACTCATCGTTATTTGCATAAACCAGGTATAATACAGTCACAATGAATCAAAGTGTGAAAAAACTCCAATCCATCGATCTACAAGAAACTAGCCCGCTTAAACTTTTCGTATGGCGCATTCGCCGTGGCTTACGCGATATGCTAGGCGGCAAAGACGTGCTTGATACTGCCGAAAAAGATGCCCAAACCCGCAGTAAAGTACGTGAAATATATCTGAAAGTCGATGACTTCATGATAAAGTATTTGCCCGGCATGGTACGCGAGACACCACGCGAGGTTGCACTTCAACGTGTGCATGAAACTTTGGAACGTGATCTGGGCTATCACTTTTCAGATGTGGACGAAAAAAAGCCCTGGGGGGCGTACTACCGTATAGTCGATGAAGAAGCCGATCGTTTCTTGGCTGAATTCTTTCCTGGTCTGGACCCCATAGAAGCACGTCTTGGCCGTAAGGATCTTGTGCTCAGCCCTAAGATTTTGATGGTCTATCCAGGTCAGCGGCTCAGCTGGCAATATCATAATCGCCGAGCGGAACGATGGCGCTTTTTGACAGTAGGAGGTTATCACCGCAGCCACTCCGATGAGCAAGGTAAGCCACATATGGCCAAGCCCGACGCTATTGTTCAGTTTGCGACCGGTGAGCGCCATCGGTTGATTGCACCGGCCGAGACATACACGCTTGTCGCTGAAATTTGGCAACATACCGATGCTGAACACCCATCCGAAGAAGCGGACATTATTCGTTTGGCCGACGATTATAATCGTTAGTACTCCGCCCCATCAAACCTGTGGCAAGACCACTCACAGAAACAGCCATAATGGAATACTAGTGCTTAATTAAATGATTTGCTACTATATAGTTGTAAATTGATAATGCTTAAACAAGGTTGGCGACATAAGGCCAGTACAGGGGGTGGTTATGCTATTTGGACACGACAATACGACGATACAAGGACAGCAAACGCAAGATCCCGCTGTGAACGGGACAAACCCGCTAGCAGCTGACCCTGCTACAGGCATAAGCTTACCTGCAACCGCTGATGACAATAGCACTTTGTCACCCGCTGGGCAGACGTCTACCCCAACTTTCGATAACCCACTTTCCGATGAATCAAGTAATACTGCCCCAGAATTAGGCACTCCCCAGCCTCAATCGGCACCGGTCCCACAGGTGGATTCGCCCCACCAAGCCACCCCTCCGGCAAACGTAAATCCTGATGATTTATTATCGCTTAAGCAAAACGCCCTCTCTCAGCTCACCCCACTTGTCAGCCATCTCGACCAGACACCAGAGGAAAAGTTCCGTACAACCATGATGATGATTCAGAGCACCGACAATCAGTCTCTTATAAAAGACGCCTACGATGCCGCCCAAGCCATTACCGACGATAAAACCCGTGCTCAGGCGCTCTTAGACGTCATAAACGAAATCAATTATTTCACTCAGCAAAAAAACAATTAGACTAGCAAAGACGAGGTGACCACCCTGCCACATCTTTGTTACCATTATGTGTATGTCTGACCAAAACTGGCGGCGCGCCAATGTAGCACTCTTCGCAATCATCGTCTGCATAAATGCCTACATTATTGCAGCGCCTTTTTTGCCGAATGCAATCTTTTGGTTCCGCGATAAATCGGGCGCGACCGAGAAGTCGCTTCAGGCGCGGCTCGACAACCCAACCGCAGTCCCGGATACCCCTCCGACCCCTGGTGTATTTCATGCTGATTCCAGCAACGACGGCCTGATTATACCCAAGATGCAGCTCGAAACACCCCTAGTGGAAGGGCCTAAATCCGATAGCTTCAACTTGCTGAACAAAGGAGCATGGCGACTACCTTTCGCAAGCTCACCCGATAAGGGCGGCAATACGGTCATTGCTGGCCACCGTTTTAGCTACACCGGCCCTCGTGGTATATTTTATTTCCTGAACAAGCTAGAGTACGGCGATGAAATTGGCCTATGGTATCAGGGACAGTTTTATCGGTACGCGATAGAAAGCACCGGCACGCACGCTGCCACCGATACCTACGTACAGGAGCAGACGACCGATGAACGCTTGACGCTCTACACCTGCACCCCCTTATGGAACCCTACGAGCCGGCTTGTCGTTGTCGCCAAGCCTATAACCCCTGCAACAGGCAAGGAGCAACCGTGAGTGAAAAGACCAAATTCTTTATCTTGTTCGGATTATTAGTACTGAGTATCGGCCTATTGATATTCCTCGACAATCGCGCTCAAACCGTCTTGCTGCGGTAGAGACTTGCTATCCAGTTGGCCCCAGAAGCTCGCTAGAGAGTTTGATCACGTTATTGCTGCTCTTGTGTGCGATGATAACTACCGGGTTTTCGGCGGTACCATGACGTGTGATGACACTTCCATTGCTTCAATTTAGGTCTTATGGGGCATAACTTCCATCACTTTGCCTGAGGCCACTCCATTTTGCCAATTCCAGGCTACCGAATCACCTACTTTGAGTATGTACTGCGCTTTTTTGTTCACAAGTGTTCCTTCACGTATTTATGTGCATCAAATTTACGTGCAAGTCCTGCGCTATTCATATACCGTATTGTTCCGTACACCGATCTGCCGAACCATGGCCGATCATGAACTCCCGCAATTGACCACATAATTCCTGCATAGCCGTTCGGGTCGCCGCCATCGAGCGAATAATGATCGTTTAGGTAGATTGTCGTTTCTATGGCTTCTGCTGGTGATTTTGACCACTCTAGGATTTTTTAGCCCAATACATCCGCATGTAGCCGTGCATAATGCCGCTATCCATCATCTGCCGTTGAGCGGCGTTCCATACATCGTCATGTGTCTCACAGGCTTCCAGCTCGTTGCGGGTATAAAGAAACTCTCGTGGATCGTCGGCATGCTCTGCCAGCGTTTGCTTTGCCCATGGCCAGGCTCCCTCCAGCGAGTCATAGTGTGGTGTATAGAAACAGTAGTTATCCGATAGTTCTTTCCGCACTATCAACTCTTCAAGTAGCGCATTGCAGTTGTCTTCAATGGTCGGGTTTTTGCCTACTTCTACCAGCTTTGCTTTTTGAAATAACAATGGTGGTTCACGCATCTCGTTCAGCACCTCAAGCGCGACACGTAAGCTAGACAAATGACCGAAATGGAGATACGGGCTAAGCCCTGTTTGAGCGTGTGCATTTGGATCGTTCCGCTCCGCAGCATATCGAGGTAATGTGGCACGAACGAAATGTCTAAGCTGTGCTTTACCTGCTTTTTCACCTGGTTTAACCCGTGGCTTTATCCCATTTGTTGGCAGCACATCCAGGATTTTGCCTGCAGCTTGCCAGTCAATTGGGTCTAGCGATACAGGATATTGGTGCTTAGTTGGCTGCTCGGGTTCGACGAGCCACTGTTCGAGGTGAGTATGTACTTTACGCCGTATGGTATGAGCAGCAAACTCTTGCTTGTCAGATAACACCCATACAGGAACGATGTTGTGAGTATCTACGACATATATGGGCAGGTCTAGTTTTGCGGCTAGGGTTTTCTGCATCTTTCTAGGTCCACGTAACGGTGAAAAATCACAGTACAACGCAGCTGCTTGTAGCTTCTTGCACAATTTTGGCACCTCAACTGCCGCATCGCCAGTGCTCATGACCATCGGAATAGACAATTTGTTGAGCTTAGTCTCAACTTCTCGTAAACCCTTCAACATGAACTCATACTGCTCCCGGGCTCGAACACCTAACTGAGGGTATAGGTTAAATGCCACTATAAGTGGCTCTCTACGCTCGTTCGCATCTGCCTGCGCGGCTAAAAGTGCATGATTATCGGCAACTCGCTGGTCGCGACTCATGAGGTAGAGCACACAGCCCTTTTCGGATTGTTTGCTATTCAAGGCCATTATCCGTGCTCGTTGCATTAACATATTGTACTCTATAAGCCCTATCGTCAGCCTGTACTGTTCGTTGCTTTACGCTCCCAGAGTAAGGCCACTCTCAGACGGTTTGGAGGAAGTTTTGTACGATATGTAGTAGGATCGATCCGTAAAGCGAACTAACCACGATTGAAGGTTTGATATGGCACGATCTTCAGGCAAGCGCGGATTCACTGCGATAGATAATGACGAACATCGCCGCACTGCTAGCGAAGGCGGCAAGGCGAGCGGCGGCAACTTTGCACATGACCCGCAGCGCGCCATCGAGGTCGGAAAGCAACGCGCAGCCACCAGGTCACGTGAACAGAAAGCGCGCGGCAGCCGCAACAGCCACGACGAACAGTAGGCTAAGACTGTCACAAAACTGTAGAGAGGGGAGCCACTTAGGCTCCCCTGTTGAACTAAGGTCAACCAACGCGAGCTTCAAGATAGCTGGCCATGTCACGAAGGAAATCTATATCGCTCGTAGGCCAAGATTCCGGCATAGTCAGCAGCGCACTCTTAGCTCGCTCGATATATGTATGCAGTAAGTCCTTGACGTGCTCTAGCGCCCCGCACTGCACTATAATTTCCTGGCAGCGCGCAAAATCGTCGTCACTGAGCGTGGCTAAGCCTAAGCAGTTACGCAAAAACGCCTTGTCTTCAATACGAGCATGTTTAAGTGCATATATAGTTAGAGCCGTCTGTTTGCCCTCTATTATATCGCTCTTGGGTGATTTAGCTTCCTCGTCGTTGCCAAAAGTGCCAATAACATCATCACCCAGCTGAAATGCCAGGCCCGCCGGAAGCGAATACTCATGCATACGCGCAACATCCTGTGCTGAAGCGCCTGCCAGCGACATACCAGCCGCGAGCGGATTAAGCAGCGTGTATTCAGCGCTTTTGAGCCGCATAACCCTTTCGACATCCTCGTAGGTAACATTCGGGCGTAAACCATTCAAGATATCGTACGTCTGCCCGTGTGCGGTTGCCATCATTGCCTCATTCACGAGCCGTACTATTTCCAGCCGCACTGTTGGAGCAGCTTCAAGCTGGCTTACAATTACCTGCGCTTCGTGTGCACCATACAGCGCAGCATTGAGCGCCAATGCAACGCCGGTATGCGCCGCATCTGCCACACTTTGGGTCGCGCCAAATCGACGCGCTAAAGCCATATGAGCAGTCGGACCGCCTCGACGTAAGTCTGACCGGTCTTGAATATCGTCTATTATTAGTATATAGGCATGCGTCACTTCGATAGCCCGAGCCAAAAGCAACGCTTGCTTTTCATCGACGCCTCCGGCCAAGTGATAACCCAGCAACACTAGTGCCCCCCGCAAGCGTTTTCCCCCGCGACACAATATCTCGAGAAAGGCATCTGTAACGACGGCGGCATCTTGACCGTGCGCAAGACTCACGAACGCCCGTGTTTGCCCTGCGTACTGCTCTACATCTGCATCTATACGCTGTTTATATTCATCTAGCCTGGTCTTGAAGTTTACCATCAGTCTCTCCGTCAACATTTTTTAACTTTGCGTAACCATGCATACCAGCCCACTCATAGACTAACAAAAACAGATTTAGCAGTGCAAAGTTATATGCAAAGTCTTCAATTGGTATAGTGCCGATGCGTAACCCAGAGAAATGATCAAGACTATAGAGCACTATAGGCAGCCCCGTTAGCACCATGTTACAAACCAGAAACAAAGTGAATGAAGCAACCTGAAACAGCCACCATTGGCGCATGACGGCAAGGCGCACCTGGCAAGCCAGGCACACGGCCGCAATACCCGCAGCCAACAACGCTGCCCGAGTATATGCACTGTCGCCCGACATCATACCACCCAATAGACACAGTGCCGACAACACTACGAAGCCAGAGCGCAAAGTGCCACTGTGAATAACTACTTGTCTTGCGCGCTTCGTGCGGCCCAGTAGTTCCCACACTACCATACAAGCCCCGGGTACCGTTACGAAAAATAACCACTCCTCTATAGGCAACCCGGCTACACGTAAACCAAGTGTATACTGCGAGCTAAACTGCCAATGCCCATGGGCTGCAGCCCATATGTCCCACAGGATGAACGCACCGCTGACCGTTGCAAAACCAGCAACTAAGCCACGCCAGCGGCGCCAATATTCTGGCATCCACAGCGCCGCGCCGAGAAAAGATAGCGAAACTAGCACGTTAAATACTAGGTAGGCGAACTTAACCATGTAACGCTGCTTTCGTAGCTGCCCAGATTATTCGCGGTTTAGTCGGCTTGACCTTCTGTTTATACACTACAAACGGATCCTGCCGAATTTGCTGAGCCGTCCAGTTGTACATATCGCGGGCAGTCTGTACGGGCACTCGCAGACGCTTCGGTATGAAATGGAAGCCAGCATTCGCCTCTCGCTGCCATTCATCGTAACGGTCTAGCTGCAAGCACATGAAGGCCTTGAAATCATCGGGGTACTGCCGTGTAGTGGCTGCTTGAAGGTTATCAAACCCAAACGAACGCATATCTTCATCCGGGAAATAACAGCGGCCAAGTTCAACATCTTCGGCAATATCCCGGCAAAAATTGATCCATTGCATTGCCCTGCCCTGAAGCTGAGCCGCATGATTTGCCTCTGGCGAGAGGCTCAGCAACTTTGCCATACATAAGCCGATTACCTCTGCAGAACCGTACACATAGGCTGTGCTATCGTCGATAGTTTTATATAGTTTACCCTCAAGATCCCATCGCATGCTGCGCAGGAAATCATCGACCCAAGCTTTCTCAATGCCTCGTTCTTGGCATAGGTAGCGTATATTCTCCAGTACCCGTGCAGCGACCGTACCGGCCGGAAGACTGCCGCCAGATACCCAAGCTGACTCTATGGCTTCAAAACTACTTTTGTCGGCTGGAACCTGGTCTACCAGGTCATCAACCACCCGCACAAAACTATACAGTCGAAGCACATCATCTCGTACCGCGCTCGGGAAAAAGCGGCTGCTCCAATAGTAGGTAGTGCTACCCTGCCTGAAAATATCCTTTTCAACATTAGACCTCTTTCCAAATCTCCCTCCCGCCAAAACACCATTTTCTTCGGCTGCAAAGGCCGAGCCAGTCGTCGGCGTAGCAACTGCTACACCTCTTCCTGCTTCAACTTTTCGCTCGGAGATACTGCCGTTCCCGCATTTGAAGGGAGGTTTGGAAAGAGGTCTATTCATAGCGAACTACCGCTTCCGCCACCGTCTTGCCAGAAAGCACGACCATTGGTACTCCAGTGCCCGGGTTAGTGTACTGGCCGACAAAATACAGGCCTGCTACTTTTTTTGCCTTAACTGGCGGACGAAAAAGTGCGCTTTGCCGCAGCGTATGGGCAAGACCAAAGGCGTTGCCTTGGTAGGCGTGGAAAGTCTCGGCGAAATAGCTCATGGTACGCACATCACGAGCGATAATATTGCCGCTGAATACACCACCGGTTCGACTGTCTATTCTCCCTACAATGTCATCAATTGATGCTTGCAATTCAGCCGCCAAAGGTTCCACGCCAGCCGCTTGTGGCGCTAGAACGAACAAATTTTCATGGTTCTTAGGCGCTACGCTAGGGTCTGTTTTGCTTGGTACACATAGGTAGAAGAGCGGCTTTTGCGACCACTGTTTTGCATCAAAAACAGCGTTAAAATGCGCTTGCCAGTCAGTATCGAAGAAAAGATTGTGGTGGAGCACGCCCGGCAACTTCTTTTTAACCCCAAACGACAGCAGCAAACCAGATGGAGACAGCACTTTTTTATCCCATTTTGCGGTCGGTATATCGGCCAAGCCATGTGGTAGTAGCGCTGTTTGCACATGGTGATAATCGGCATTTGCCACTACTATATCAGCTAGTAGCTCTTCGTCATTTGGCATCCGTACACCTACGGCTCGACCGTGTTTGACAATTACCTGTTGTACCTCAGTATTAAATCGGTAACAAACACCCTGCTCTTCTCCTACTTGCCGGAATGCACGAGCCACCGCCCGAAAACCACCCATGGGATAGCCAATACCTAAGCCCATATCCACATACGAAAGTAGGCTATACATGCCAGGAATATTTTGCGGGCTGCCGCCCATGAACACCGTCATAAACTCTAGCACGCGCACAAGCCGCTCGTCTTTCACGTGACGGCGTATGCGCGCATCGTACGAACCGATCATGCGCGGGTTAAGCAAAAATTTGAGCACTTCCGGGTGGAATGCTTGCCGTAGCTGCAGCCAATCAAGTGTTAGCAGGTGCGCTCTGACCGCATCATATTCACGGTGGGTTTTGTGTAGTAAGCTCTTTAGGCCCTCACCGTCGCCAGCAGAAACAGCCTCAAATACCGCAGCCGTGTTTTGTACATCTCCTACATCGACTACATCAGCCTCGTTGTCAAATACACGGTACGATGGCGAGAGCGGACGTACATCATAAAAATCTGCTACCTCGTGCCCAAAATCGGCAAAAAATTCACGAAACACATCTGGCATCATGTACCAGCTTGGCCCAAGTTCCCATGTAAAGCCACCTTCTTGTACTGTATACGCCCGGCCACCTGGCTGATCATTACGCTCAACCACGGTGACACTGTAGTCTGCACGCGCTAAGTATGCTGCCACGCTCATCCCACCAAACCCAGCCCCAATCACTATCGCTCTCTTCATATCTGCTATATTAGCAGATATCGCTGTCCTATATATTGTCTCACTGAACCACAAAAACTGTGGGTAATCCAGATAGCCTCTCCTTAGGCAGTCGAACGTCTTATCTGTACCCAAATAACTCAGCATTCCGAAAACGAACCCTAGATTTTCGAGCAAAACTGGTTAATAAAACTCTAGAAGTAGCTACGGCTAGCTCTAGAGATTTTGGCAGTTGCAGCCGTTAAAGGTGGATTATATTCGGAAAGCTAAGTTATTTGGGTATAATACTGATAGCATGTTCAGTCAGTACGGTCAGCGCCGCCCCTTCAATCCAGCCACGCCCGTTCAACCGGGGGGTACTACAGGAGGAAGCACCGGTAATAGTAACTCCAGCTACCAAATCCGCCCCGATTTTGCAGGGCAGCCACAGCAACAAAGTAATAGTGGCCAGGGCTCTCCGGGCCCAATGCGTCGTATACAACAGGATGCGTACCAGCAAATGTCGCCCCAGAGTCAACGTAGCGCCCTATTTGACACTGCCAGACAAAACGTCCAGTATGAGAGGCAAATACAGATGTCGAATCCGATGGGTATTCAAAATTCAGCCCTGCCTGGAGGCCTGACAGAACGACAGCGTATGGATTTCGATGCCTTGCGCCGTACCAACCCGCAAGCAGCTCAGCAGCAGCTCCTCAAATACCAGCGAAACGCCGATATCCGCTACAACAAACCCACCACAGGCCCAGCCACACCACCCCCCGGCCCTACTCACCGCCAGCCTCCCACTAACTTCAACGGCCCCAACCGCACCTTTGGCCGCTAATTATTGAAAATCAAAAACTACTTTGGATTTACTCCAAAGTAGTTTTATAACTAACAGGAAAGAACAGCCGGAGCTGAGTTACGCAGCCCCGCACGATAAGGTAGGGGTCCCCACGAAGAGTGGATTCTTCGTGGGGTAAAGTAACTTATTTCGGTTCTCTCATATTCTTACATCATACCCATCCCTCCGCCAGCTTCAGGAGCTGCGGTTTTTGGTTCTGGGACTTCCACGACGAGGGCGCCCATGGTCATGCTGGTGCCGGCTATAGAGACGGCGTTTTGCAGGGCTTCCTTGGTAACGCGGGTTGGGTCAACTACACCAGCCGACTTGAGGTCGACGAGCTTGGTTGGGTCGTTGACGTTTACGCCTTGGCCAGCCTTGGCTTTCTTTACCTGTGGCAGCCACTCATCAGCGTTCAGCCCGCTATTGGACAGCAAGATGCGGAATGGTTGCTCGAGTGCCTTCACGAGCAATGCCCGCCCAGCGGCTACCGCATGATCGTCATCGGAAGTTGATACGGCGGAAGAAAGGTTGATGAGCGTTACGCCTCCACCGGGAACGATGCCTTCGGCCAAGGCGGCTTTTACAGCTGCTACGGCGTCGTCGACACGGTATTTCTTTTCCTCAATTTCAGTCTCTGTAGCACCACCGACCTTGATGACGGCTACGCGGCCGCCAAGGGCCGCGCGGCGCTTCTCGTAATTACCCTTGTCGTACTCACTGCTGGCAGCATCGGCCTGGGCGGCGATTTGCTTCATACGCTCTTTTACGTCAGCTGCGGCACCAGCACCTTCGATGATAGTAGTCTCATCCTTAGCGACGATGACCTTGCGGGCAGTACCCACCACATCGAGCTCGACATTTTCAAACGTCATACCACGATCCGCAGTAATCACCTGCGCACCAGTTAAGATAGCGATATCTTCTAGGATTTCCTTACGGCGATCACCAAATGCTGGTGCCTTAATGGCCACGGTGTTAAATACACCTTTCAGGCGATTGAGTACCAGAGTGCCAAGCGCTTCGCCTTCGACATCTTCGGCGATGAGCACCAGGTCTTTTTTGCCAGCTTGAGCAAGCTTCTCGAGGATAGGCAAAAACTCTTGCACCGATGTAACTTTCTGATCGGTGATGACGATAGCTGGCTTGTTGTACACGGCCTCCATCCGGCTGGTATCAGTCACCATATACGGACTTACGAATCCCTTATCGAAGGTAAAGCCCTCAACTACTTCGCTCTCAAGGCCAAGCCCCTGCCCTTGCTCGACAGTCACCACGCCATCTCGGTCAACCTTTTCCATGACATCGGCTATGAGGTCACCGATAGCGCTATCACCAGCGGAGATGGTGGCAACCTCAGCGACGCGCTTCTTGTTGCCCTGGATATCTTCGCTCATACCCTCAAGCTTGGCAACAACTTCTGTAGCCGCAGCTTCGAGACCTTTACGAAGCAGCATCGGGTTGTGCCCAGCGGCAATCAGTTTGTTGGCTTCGTTCAGGATATGGTATGTCAGTACGGTTACCGTAGTAGTGCCATCACCAGCGACATCATTCATCTTATTGGCGGCTTGTTTTATAAGCTCTGCTCCAACTTTGTAGCCCAGGGTTTCGTCGTCAACGTCGGCGATCTCAACACCTTTGGCTACAGTAACGCCATCATGCGTCACACTTGGCGCACCGTAACTCTTGCTTATGACGACATTGCGACCCTTTGGGCCCATGGTAGTCTTGACTGCGTTGTATAAAATCTCGGCACCAGCTAAGACGCGGCGGCGAGCATCATCATCGTAAAAAACCTTCTTTGCCATCATTTTCTCCTCTGGAGAGAATTAAGAATAACGATTAAAGATTAATGAATCTTGTCTCGCTCCTTTTTCTCATCCCCTTCGTTAATCGTAATTCTTAATTCGTTATTTGACCGTCGCCAGGACGTCTTGCTCTTGCACAAGCAGATACGTTTCACTTTCGACCTTTACTTCGGTTTGAGAGTAGCTTTTGTATATTATGCGGTCGCCTACCTTCACACTTTTTACGCCATCGGCTACGGCTACAACTTTGGCAACCGTTGGTTTTTCCTGCGCCCCGCCAGGTATATACAACCCGCTGGCAGTCTTTTTAGCAGCCTCTTCGGTTTGAGCCACAATGTAATCAGCCATTGGCTGTATGGGTACACTCATATCGTACAACTCCTCCTTTTACATGCTATTTGCGCGTGTCGCGCTATTGAATACTCTGAATCGCCGTCGGCGATGCCGCTTCCCCTCTTGACTCATGTCTCTTGTCTCATGACTCTAATGCTGAGGCGAAGCCGAAGCGTTAGCACTTCTCGCAACCGAGTGCCAACGCATTAGCACTCACTATACTCGACTGCCAACTCTGCCGTCAAGCCCCATGCTCGCATAGTCTTTTTTTGCATGTACGCCTGCTTCAGCCAAAACTTGAGCTTGTGCTCCTGATTACAACGTAGAGATAGCCACAATTTCATCAGGTGGAGGTATAAACTTCTCGATTATAGCCTCACCATTTGGGCCGAAACTTAGTACCCGCAGCCTAACCAACCTTGACTCGCCCGTGTTATCAAGCGCAAAACGAACCATCGTTATATAAGCCATATTGACTGGCTTACCAAGGTTGAATGCGCTTTCAGCCGAAAATCAACCAAAACATATAAAATTATTGGCAATTTGCTATAATTTTTTACAATGCAACCACAAATCAACACAAAAGTGCTCATGAGTGGGGCCGACTTTTTTGACGACACTTACGCCATAAATGCCTTTATGGATAGCTCCCGTGCCGTCAACCGCGGCAAAGCCATAGAAGAGCATTTCTTGCTGCGAGTGTACCTGGAGCAAGTCGGTATAGAGGTGCTGCAGACGCCCGCACCAGCCGCTTGCCAAGACGGCGTCTACACAGCCAACTGGGCAGTGGTGCGCGGCAACAAAGCCGTCATGGCCAGCCTCCCTAGCATCCGCCAGCCCGAAGAAGCCACCGCCGAAGCTACCCTGCGTGATCTGGGATTAACCATATACCACGTACCTGGCGGGCTAAGATTCTCTGGCCAAGGCGATGCCCTAGCCTGCGGGTCGCTACTTTTCATGAATTTCGGCTACCGTACCGACCGGGCAGTGCACGATTTTGTAGCAGAAACGCTTGGTTACGACGTCATAAGCCTGCAAACCATACCCGCTACCGACGAAACCGGCGCCCCCATCATTAACGTTGTATCTGGCTGGCCCGACAGCTACTTCTACGACATAGACCTCGCCCTATCAATCCTCCGCGCACCCCACTGCTCTAGGTTAGACCTAGCGCAGCCATGCGCCAGGTCTAACCTAGAGCATAAAAATTGCACGCGTGGACTCATAGCCTGGTGCCCAGAGGCATTTATGCCCGAGAGCCAATCCATACTACGCAAGCTCGATAGCGTCGATAAAATCGAAGTCAGCCTCCACGAGGCCATGACTGCTTTTGCATGCAACCTTATTAGTACTGGCAGCACCGTCATTATGAGCAAACATGCCCCGCTACTTCGCCAAGCCGTCGAGGCTCAGGGTCTACAAGTTATCGCTATAGACCTCCCCGAACTCAGTAAAGGCGGCGGCTTCATCCGCTGCACCACCCTCACCCTCGACTAACCATAGTGCGCAGTCCTCAAGAAATAATTGCAAGCAATTTGCCCCACAACCTTAGTTACTGCCACGCCTTGACTGACGTAATAAACGTATTTCGCCAACACTCCTGCCATTATTTAGCCGAGTTAGCCTATCCTCGAAATCTTCGCGCTCAAATGCAGGTAGTACAACGACATCTCCAGCCATAGCAGCCTTGGCAAGTTGTGCTATGTCTGCACGCAAACGTTCTGCGCTGTTGTCTCGAATTCTCTCCCCTCTAGCATCAACGTGTGGTGCACTGAGAAACCATGCACCTAAACGCTGTGTGGTGCTTGAGGAACGGCTAGAAATAGCTGGATTCCTGTCACCGACCCCCTTCCGAGTGAGCTTCTATCGCTGTACCAAACAGGCGTATCAGCATTGCCCATTCCTAGGCCATTCTTGCCTGTCGATACGCCTCCCATCCAGTACGCGCCCCCGACTTTTGTGGTGGGAAATGCTTTAGCAATAAGCTCCTGTGCATAGTCAAGAGTACGTCCCGTAGAACGAACCTCATCCACAACCATTATTACCTTTCCGTCCAATACTGTTTTAGCGCTATCGATTTTTGGACTCAAGCCCGTTTGCTTTTGTGTTGGAAGAACAAATATAGACCTCAGGGATCTAATCACCGAATCGTCAATTCTACCCACATCCAAACCACCATTACCCTGAGAGTCTAATATATTAACCCAATGTTCTCTGTCTATATTAAGAAAATAGCTCTTTGGCATTGGCGGCACCTTGTCATCTTCCCCCTTAGACAAGACTGGCCATAAACTTCTTGTTAGCCACTCCACTGGCCTAGCCGATTTATCGAGCCATATAACACAATCCGGTCGTTGGTTAGTTTTTTCACCAGTGCTGGAATCAACAACGCTTAATCCCCCGGTCATCTGATGAACTAGCTTAACCTCAGTTCGACATAAGAGTCTCCTCGTTTTTGTCTAGATAGCAGGGCGTGAGCCCTGTTATTCTGTTTTTGGATCAACAAAAACCAAAAACAAAGGAGACACCAATATGGAACTGGTAACTTTATTTTACCTCATC
>JAEUQV010000027.1 GCA_016789655.1 Candidatus Saccharimonadota bacterium | reverse complement strand
CCATACTGTTTTTGTGAAGTAGCGTGGGTTATTCAGCATTTCATATGCGCGCTACGGGGTTGCTATAAAAAAAGACCTGGTAAAATCCAGGCCTTTTTTATGTAAGCTGACTTATTCGGTGTAATTGCTCATGTCAGGCATTGTCATAGGCTCAGACTCACCAGGCACTATGTACTGGTTCGGGCCGAGTTCTTTCACTGGTGAAGGTACAGTTACCGACACATTATCATAGGAATATACCTGCTCGCTCTTGGATCCATCGGCATTTTCTATGCTAAGTTTTCGCATACGATAATCTTCATCATCAAACCATAGGAATTGCTTGGTAGACGTGTTGGTGCTATCTATAAACTGATATTTAAAGCAAGTGAAACTCCCGCATGCTTCTTTACCTAACTTTTTATATTCGGCACCTGCAGTGTCTAGTTCATCTTCGGTCGGGACATCAAAATCAAAGTCTTCCGGTTTTATAGTAGAAGATGTTTCTTGCGTAGAATTTGTGTCTGTGGTTTGTTTCCACCAGTACTGGCCACCTTTAGTATAGGTAGTGTCACCGATGGTAATTATTTCCATGGCGCTGGCACCTTCAGATTTAATGTACGTATTTTTGCCATCAATCTTCATGGTCATTGACGTAGTAGTGCCATCGCTAGTGTCTGTGCTAACGACAGCAAATTTCAGGTTGCCGTCCCAGCTGGAAAAGAATTTACAGAGGTCTTTATCGTCAATCTCTTTCTTGCATGATTCTGCCATAGCTTTGGAGACTTCAGAAGACACCTTTGACGACGATGTAGTCGAAGCCTTGTCTTTGTTTTTCTGCATGACAGTATAGCCAACGAAGCCGACCCCACCGACGACCGCCACGATAATAACCAGTAGCAGTAAGTGTCCGAGACCTGCTTGATCTTTTTGTAGATGTTTCACGTACGACCCTCCCTATATTGTATATATGTACAATAATACACTCAGCGAAACATAAGCAAGTTATAATGTTACTTTATTGCAGGAACAATGTCTGTACAAGCACAAGTGTTGTGTAACTATCACCCTGAGCCGCCCCAATCCTCACACGAAGAAAAATTGCACACAAGTCACTTTGGGGTCCTACTAAACCCCGTGCAAACTGAACAGCTGTTTCAAGCTATGCGAAAGGCGCATGCAATTTTACCAGACACTTCAAAATAACTAGTTTCTTTTCAGATCGCTTTCTTTGTGAAGTAAGATTGAATTTTCGAGCAAAGCAGCTGAATCGTGTTAACGCTTAGGAGTGGCTATTTCGACGAGTAATCCAGCTTTTTAGCCAGTCAGAAACGGTTCTAGGGCTGGTGTTATGACGCGGTAGAGGGTGTAAAAGTGGCTTTTCAGCTATAAAAGTAAAACGCTGAAGCTGCTGGTTTACTTGATAAATCTCACAGTCATTTTGCGAACGGGCTAACATCTAAGAAGTAAAACTATGTGATATCGTAAGTCGGCAAGGCAGGGATATATTTTGCGAGCAACCGTTCGCTGTATCGAGCAATGCGTATGTGTGTGAAAAAGAGTGTTAAGCATCTATGAGTTAGGGGGATCGGCAATGCCAAGGGCTGCAAAAGCATCACATGCTCAGACATTCGCTATGAAAGATGTCGACAAAGGCAAGAGATGGCAAGTACGAAAGCGCAGCAGGCAAAACCATAGTAGCAAACAGCAAGATCGTTTACGTTTTCGGTCTGTTGAAAATTGGGATAAGCGAATTATCACAATATGTCTTGCGGTCTTAGCCCCGGTCGCAGGCGTTGGCTATATTGTATGGCTAGGATTCAACGCTGGTCAGCGTCTTGCAGAGGGTCCTGTAGATGGTCAAGCGCAATGGCAAGTAACACTTTTGATGGTTTCTCTAATAATTATTTTATGTACGGAAACGTTGCGCCTGTCACTTGTCTATATGATGTCACTATCGACCTCGCTAGCTCGGCAGCCGCTACCTGAATCTGTACCAGACAAGCTACGTGCCGCGCTATTTATTACCTTCGTTCCAGCTAGCGAAGATATAGACGTGCTAGAGAGATCGCTTATAGGAGCAAAGCATATTGAGTTCCCAAAAGGTCGATTTACAATATTTGTCTTAGATGAAGGTTATGCGAATTTGTATGAAAAATTAAATAGCGGGGAACAAATTACTGCTGCCGAGCACAAGCGTTATTATGCTGTAGCGCAGCTTATAGGCAGACTAAACCGCAAGTATAGCGGGCATAAAATCTATCGCATATCTCGCTGTGGGCGTAAGGGCTACAATCACCATAGAGGCAGATTTGCACAACGTACGAAACACGGCAACATAAATGCAGCGCTAGAAGAGATTAGTCGTCATCCAAAACGGTATGGTCGTTTCGATGTAGTTATGGGTTTAGACCCAGACCATTGCCCAAAACCAGATTTTGCATATGGGATGTTAGGATGGTTTTCGCACCCAAATATCGCATACGTTGCAGGACCGCAAGCATATAGAAATGCTCAATTCAACTGGGTAGCACGGTTGGCTGAAAGCCAGCAATTTGTGTTTCATTCATGCATACAACCTGCTGCAAATACATATGGGGCACCTATGCTTGTAGGTACGAGCTACGCTGTAAGGTGGCGTGCCCTAGAGAGTATAGGGGGAATGCAATCTTCCATAACAGAAGATATGGCTACGACGTATAAACTACTTAGTAGTACCAATAATTCTTCTGGTAAAACATGGCAGGGCCTATATACGCGCGAAGTTTTAGCGGAGGGTGAAGGACCATCAAGCTGGGGCGATTTTTACAAGCAACAAGATCGATGGAGCCGTGGTGCTATGGAGTATCTTTTCGACGGTTCATTCGCACGAGCTTTGCTTCAGATGGTACGCAAGCATCCCATGCGTGCCTTGCACTATCTATTTCTTATGTCATTTTACCCAGTTACCGCTGTTGCATGGCTGCTTACATCGTTCAACGCACTGCTATACGGGATTGCAGGAAGTGATATGCAAATCGTAGACCCAGGACTATGGCTGTTGATGTATGGCTGGGTAGCGATTATCCAGATAGCTATGTATGTTTGGGCGCGACGAGGCAATGTGAGCCCTTTTGAGTTTTCGTCTTCATGGGGGTTCTATGGAATGTTCATGTCTATAATAAGCGCGCCCGTTTATACGGCGGTGCTTTTCAAGACGTTACTATGCAGACCGGTCGGCTTTACTGTAACACCCAAAGGAAGCCACGCAACCGGGGATAGTTGGTATGTTTTTAGGCTGAATATTGTATGGAGTGCATTCTATGCCGCTCTGATAGTGTTGGTAGTCGCACAAAACCATATAGCTTTTTCTACACTCATGTGGCCCGTACTTGGGCTATTACTATCACTATCGCCCATATTGCTTTGGCGCGTCTCTATGCTCCGACAGTCGTATCATGACGAAATAATTTCAAGGCTTGCTAGGGTTACACAACCGCACGCTCGGAAAGAAGGAGTTAGAAAAACCATTTCGCTTTATCAATATTATATGAGAGCTATTACTGCAGGACTGATGGTAGCACCGCTCAATACAATAAGTCGTGAGACTGTCGCATTAATAGACTACAAAACTACCAAGCGTCCGCGTATCAGCCATAGCGTTATTATGAAAAGAGCGCATGTATTACTCGGAGATGCCAATTATGCATCTACAGATCCAAAACACCTTGCAAAATCAGACGATCTAGGGTTGCTACCGGAATCAGGGGGAGCTTCCATATGATTTCAGAGCGATTTCGTAAAAGGAAACTGTGGTCAAAAAGGATTGTTTTTGCCGCGCTAATTACAGCTCTTGCCTGTGCAAGCTGGTTTAAGATCGCAGCCGCTTGGCACCAGTCCTACACCATACGTCAGCCGGAATATGCTTCTCAATTCGGTCGATGGGATGAAATTGATATTCCGAAAAACCTTCGAATAAACACCGTGCATCAGGCACTTCTACCTACGGGTAAAGTCCTCTTAATCGCTGGCTCAGGTAACAATCAAGATATGTTTGACGCTGGAACTTTCAAGACGCTTTTGTACGATCCTGTAAAAGGCGATACGAAACTCGTAGATACGCCTATTGATATGTTTTGCGCGGGGCATGCTTTTCTGCCAGACGGCAATCTACTTATCGCAGGCGGTACGCAGCAGTACCAAACCCAACCACCTGACCGAACAAACACCGGAGGAATCGTTACAATTTTCAATGAAACTCCTACTAAAGATAAGACTTTTAAAAAAGGCACCATATTTACCAGCCAAGATGGTAAACAAACGTATAAAAGTGATAACGAAGTCTACCTACCGCCGGCTGAAATAGATTCAAATACGAGTATAGTGACGGCTTCGCAACGAAATGTGTGGGTAGATTCAACAGATCCTGATGATAGGGCCACGTATAAAGACCAAAAATTGATTGTGCAGGGCTTAAATGGTGAAGACGCCCAAAATTTTCACGGCTACGCTCCGATGTTTGATGTTGAGACAAAAAAAGATTATCAAGGGACTCGCCAAACATATGAATTTAACCCATGGCAAGAACGCTACGAAGCTGTACAGCCTATGAAATATGCTAGATGGTATCCAACACTTATTGCCATGACAGACGGGCATGTAATGGCTATCTCGGGGCTAGACAATGCTGGTAAGGTGCTCGACGGGCAGATAGAAATATATGATCCAGCTTCAAAAACGTGGGGGGAGCGAAAAGATTTAAAGCGATTTTTTCCAACATATCCAGCGATTTTTCAAACCGATGTAAGTAACAAATTATTTTTTGCTGGTTCCACGACAGGATGGGGTCCAGTAGAGGAAGGCAGGAAAGAAGGATTCTGGAATCTAGAAAATAATAGCTTTTCAGAGGTTGGCGGGTTGCGTGACCCAGATTTAATAGAAACGAGTTCTGCATCGTGGTACGGCTTCGTGGGCAATCAAAAAGTAGTAGTTATTGGCGGTGGCGGAGTGGGTGATTCGCCGAAATCGACCGGTCGTATAGATGTAGTAGATTTAAAGGCTGCAACTCCTCGATTCTCGGCAATCGCATCGCTTGAAGATGGCACGAGGTATCCTAACACCGTTGTGCTTCCAGACGGACGGCTATTTATAACTGGAGGTTCTCGAGAATATCGCGGCAACCATAGCTCAAATATTTTAAAAAGTTACATGCTAGATCCTGAAACAAATTCTTTAAAACGTATGGCAGATCCATTAGTCGGGCGAAACTATCACGCGACAGCGCTTTTACTCCCAAATGGGCAAATACTCGTAGCTGGTTCTGACCCGCTTTTTGGCGACGAAAAGGATACAAAACCAGGGACTTTCGAACAACGTATCGAGGTTTACTCACCGCCGTACATGTTTACCAAGACTGGAGAAAATACCCAAGCACCCAAGGTCATAAAATCATCCGACACGTCGATAAGCCCAAACATGGTAGCCCGTGGTGGTACATATGCTTTCAAAATAGAAAGCTCACGCAAGTTGAGCCGGATCACGCTGGTCCACCCTGGCGCAGTGACTCATGCTACAGATACAAATGCCCGTGTGCTGAACTTGGCATATACAGCAAGCGGACAAGACACGTATCAAGTTTCGGTACCTGAAAATCCGTCACTTACCCCACCAGGTTACTATATGCTGCATGCTATCGACGAAGCAGGTTATGTAAGCACAGGGTATTGGGTACATTTAGATGGTAGTGTCGATGCTTCTATGTCGATGGCAGGCATGAACCCTATGGTCGATACGGACAAATCCGTAGCAGAACCTGTCGATCATTCTATGCACTAGCTGTGTATGAGGCGTAATACCCCGAATACCGCCTAGGGCAAGAATAGATATAGCACTGCTACTCTGTTTTGGCTAACGCAGACTAACACATCCTGACTCACTCGGGCCTCCGTTTGTCGAAGGGAGTTTTGTTTTGAGGGGGTTTTGGCTATGGCTACTTTTTCTCTCGATACGGATTATTCACTCCCGAGGTATTTATTTTTAACTCGAGCTCTACAGAGGCTCACCCGTCCCGCTCATTAAACTGGAGAAAATCCAGTTTAATGAGCTCCCCATCCTTGGGAGGCTACGCTTTCGCCTGCTTGGCACCTTCGGTGCACTGACTACTATCTGGGGCGCTTATGTCGAGTTCGGGTTAGTTCATCTTAGAGCCTAACCAAATCACCCTGATAGCTAAAATTCCATAATCTACCACTTTAAATCTGTTTTTCGCTTTTATCAGGGGGATTTGGTCAGGCATTCAGTTAAAATGGGGGCTTTTAATTGCCGTAGGGTTTGGCGAGCTGAAGCTCTGGTGCTTGCTCTGAAATTCGTAATAGCTCGTTGTATTTGGCGACACGGTCCGAACGGCTGAGGGATCCGGTCTTTATCTGCCCGGCACCGGTACCTACGGCTAGGTGAGAAATAAAGACGTCCTCGGTTTCACCGCTGCGGTGTGAAATAATCACGCCAAAGCCGGCAGCCTTAGCCGTGTTTATGGCTTCGATAGTTTCGGTGAGCGTGCCAATTTGGTTGACCTTGATGAGAATGGCATTGCCAGCTCTGAGATCTATAGCTTTTTTAAGCCGCTCAACATTGGTTACGAGCAAGTCATCGCCCACGAGTTGTACGCTAGCAAGCTTTGAGGTGAGCAGCTGCCAATTATCCCAGTCATCTTCGGCCAGACCATCTTCTATAGAAACTAGCGGGTATTTTTGGGTCATAAGGGCGTATCGTTCAATCATATCGGAGGCCGATAGAGTGGCATTCTCTCGAGCCAGATGATAATTGCCATCTTTGTACAACTCGGAAGATGCTACATCTAGTGCAAACGCTATATCGTCTCCAGGTTTATAGCCAGCTTTTTCGACAGCTAGCTCAAGTAGTTGTAAGACTTCTTCGTTGTGGTTTACCGCTATAGCAAAGCCGCCCTCATCGCCAACCTGGGTCGAAAGTTGCCCTGTTGCTAAGTGCTTCTGCAGCGCATGAAATACTTCGCTTCCCATACGAACCACATCGGCAAAATTCGTAGCACCATAAGGAATAATCATACCCTCTTGAAAATCGGCACCGCCAAGGGCATGCTTGCCGCCATTGACTATATTCATCATGGGCATGGGTAGAGCCATATCCGGTTTACCGGCAATGTCATTCAAGTGCCGGTAAAGTTGAGTGCCGCGTTCGGTCGCGGCGGCACGCGCAGAGGCCAAAGATACTGCTAGGATGGCATTTGCACCGAAGTTAGCTTTATTTGGAGTGCCATCAAGCTCGATCATGAGACGGTCGAGTGCAAACTGATCGTCAGCCGGTTTACCGGCGAGAGCCTGGCGTATATGAGTGTTGATTGCTTCCACGGCTTGGTTAACCGATTGACCGCCATATTGTTTTGGGTCGCCATCGCGCTTTTCGCATGCCTCATGTGTTCCAGTGCTGGCGCCTGAAGGTACGGCAGCGCGTCCCATGACGCCGCTATCTAGGGTGACATCGGCCTCTACCGTCGGATTCCCGCGGCTATCTAAAATTTGCCTTGCATGTATGTGAGTTATGTTCATACATTTCATCTTCTCACAAAGCTCATGGTTATTCCATGGTTCTTGAATAGACAGGGTCATTTCGAACAAAATGTAAAACATGCTTTACATTATGTAATGTTTACTTTACAATGTGTAATATGAAAAGATTACAATCACATCCACAAACTCAGCGAGAACGTAAAGACAACACCATAAACCAGAAATGGGGTTTATTGATCGTACTATTGGTCTTCATAGGTCTTATAGCAGAGCAGCATAGTATTCAGTTAGCTGCCGTAGCAATCAGTTTGGCATTAATTGCGCTTATAGGCTCGTTCGTGCAGGGTTATAGACGCGCTGACGAGTTGGAAAAGATTGTGCAGCTTAAGGCATCGGCTATCTCATTCGTAGGCATGTTATCTATTGGCGGGATTACTCATGTGTTAAGTCTGGTAGTAAAAGCTGACGATGTCATGTCAGCTGGAGAGCTGGCGGCTATTGGCGTCGTACTACATATGTTGGTATTGCCGCGAATAGCCAAAAAGAACTATGAGAAATAATCTTGTCGTACTCCGTGCACAACACCAACTAAGTCAGACTGAATTAGCAGATAAACTGGATGTTTCCCGCCAGACTATCCATGCAATAGAAGCAGGGAAATATGACCCGAGTTTACCACTTGCGTTTAAGATAGCGCAGCTGTTTGGCAAGGCTATCGAAGAAATATTCCACTATACACCGGAGTAGGCCCCCAGCTTTTCTTCGAATCGGCTGGGCGTCGCTGAAGGCCGTGGTAACTGCACCTAACGTCAGATGTTGGAATGTAGAAAGGGTTATTCCAATGTCCAGATTCGAAGACTCCGGACGCGCTCAAGCCTCATGACTCTTGGCTCCGATACTCCCCGAAGCTTTGGCGAAGGGGTAAACTCAGCTCATTCATTTTGTTTTTATTCCGCTTATGCCATACTGTAGACACTATGGCTTTACTCTATTTTTACGATGCCTCTGAGCTAGACAAGCGGCAGCTCTCGGCTGGTATGCAAGAAACCGATCACCGCTGGGAGTATATCGATGATTCGATAAGCCCCGAAAATCTCAACCCCGAGACCGAAGTACTCTCAGTCTTCGTCACCAGTACGGTTAGTAGGGGAATGATCGAAAAACTACCCAAGCTCAAGCTGATAGCATGTCGCTCGACTGGCTTCAACAACATAGACCTGGCGGCCGCCGAGGAGCACGGAGTCACTGTAGTAAACGTACCGACGTATGGCGAGTCGACCGTAGCGGAGTACACGTTCACGCTCATGTTGGCGCTCATGCGAAAGCTGCCGCCTAGCTTAGGGTTTCTCAATAAAGAAGTCGATGTCGAAACGCTCATGGGCAGCGACTTGCACGAAAAAACACTCGGTGTCATAGGCACTGGGCATATCGGTCAGCATGTCATTAAGATCGCCAAAGGCTTTGAGATGCGTGTCGTGGCATTCGACCCGTACGCTCGTGAAGAACTTACCAAGGAGTTGGGTTTCGAATACACGACTCTCGAGGAGCTCTTGCGCATTAGCGACATAGTCACGCTACACGCGCCTTTGACGCCTGAAAACAAGCATTTGGTGAACGCCGAGCATCTGGCTCTTATGAAATCTTCAGCTGTGCTGATAAATACCGCCCGCGGCGAACTCGTCGACACCAAAGCCTTGGCAGATGCTCTAATGAACGGTCGTATAGCTGGTGCGGCGCTCGATGTGCTCGAAGGCGAGCAACTGTTTGACATGCACGAAGAAGTCGCGTTGCTCCGCAGCAACCAGTTGCCACCAGCAACAGGTGAACAAAGCGTAGCACTTATGGCGCTCAACAAACTACCAAATGTCATCCTCAGTCCGCATAATGCCTTCAACACCGAGGAAGCTATCGGCCGTATAAATAGCACGACCTGCCAGAACATCATCCGGTTCTGGTACGACGATGTGCCGAACCGTGTCCAACCTATCAAACCACGTCCCGGTCGTTTGTTACTGACGCGCCACGCCGAATCTGAATGGAATGCGAAAGGCAAGTGGACAGGCCTAACCGACGTGCATTTAAGCGAAAAAGGTTTTCATGAGGCGAGTTTACTGGGATTAGCACTGCGCGATCTCGATATCAAAGTAGATCAAGCTTTTTGCTCAGAGCAAGTGCGCACACTTGAAACTCTCGAAGGCATACTCAATGCCTCACAACAATTCAACGCACCATTCCAGCGTCGCGGTGCCATAAATGAACGTGATTACGGAACGTACACCGGCAAAAATAAATGGGACATGCAAAAACTGGTTGGAGATGAAGAATTTGCCGGCATACGTCGTGGGTGGGATCACCCGGTACCGGGTGGCGAGACACTGAAAATGGTCTACGAGCGTGTCATACCATTCTATCAAAGTGAAGTGCTGCCACTACTTATGTCTGGGAAAAATGTGCTGCTGGTCGCTCATGGTAACAGCCTGCGTGCTCTCATGAAATATGTTGAAAAACTGTCCGATACCGATGTCGAAAGCCTAGAAATGCCGTTCGGAAGCATCATGGTCTACGATGTTGACCCAGATGGCCATATGCTCGCCAAAGACGAAACACACATAGACACCCAGCCCCCAAACGCTTAGGTGTTTGGGAATAGCCAGACATAATCCCAAAATACATACACTAAAAATATGAGATGGAGCGGGTTCAAAGACAATGGAACCGAATGGCGCATATAAGCACCTAATCTTGATTGCTATCGCTATACTACTTGCGAGTGTGACGATTACTTTTCGTCGGGTAGGCGTGAACCGGAGTCGATCTATTAGCCAGCATATCTCGTCTCAATCAGGGCTGTGTTTGTTTAATGGAGTAGTATTAAGCATGGGCGCTGTATTAATGGCGCTGTATTTTCACTTTTGGTTCATACCGCTTCACGGCCTGTCGTTGGCGGCAGAGGTTTTTATAGGTATCGGGTTGGCTATGCAGTTAATTATGGCGTGGGTGCCCGACTATGATGATAGCTCGCAATGCTCTAGGATTCACCGCGGCTGCACGTATGTAATGGGCATAAGTATGGCCCTTTTCATGTTTATCGCATCTTACAACACACACGGTATTGCTCGGCTTGGCTTTGGTATTGCGAGCTTGTTGCTGACGCTATATGCAATTGTCTTTCAAACCCAAAAGGCGCTTTGGCGCAATTTCCTTTTACACCAGTCGCTATTCTTTACGATATTTCTTGCGACGGTACTGGCATTGGGCTACTTTGCAATTTGAAGCTAGGCAACGTATTTCTTAAGAAAGATTATTGGAAAAGCGCATCTTTACGCATGCCTGCGTAGCGGCGCTGGTCGGTTGCGCCTGCTATGGCGACACCGGCAATGAGTGCTGCCACAGGTGGCAGACTTACGAACATGTATACGTCTATAACTTCTGGGCCATACCCAAGCGTTGGGTTGTCGCGTACTGTATACCCGATTTTCTTACCGTTTTCTTCCCAGTCAGCGCTGTATATGCCTTGTTGTCCGCGCGGAAGTAGCACACTATTGACTGCAACCAAAAGCACAATGCTACCCAGCATAATTCCCATGAGTACACTGACCTTCGTCAGTAGTAGCATGCGATCAGTGCGTCGCACCGATTGAAATACGGCAAATGCCACTAAGATTTCGGCAGCTAGAAGGCCAATCGGGATAAAGACAGTTTTGCTGTTCCCGCCACTGCCTCCCCAGGTAACGCATTGGTTCACGTTTACGCTACTACTTTCGGACACACAACTAAGCTCGTCGGCGTTCGATGCGGCCACAACCGCATTCGGTTCGCTATCTGCTCGTAGATTGTACGACACCCCGAGTGCCAAAAGCGGTACTAGCATAATACTTGCAACGAGCAGTTTGAACCGGTTTGTTAATAAGTGTTTCACTGTCTAGGGCTCCTTTGTCAGTAGTTTTTTAACGTGCGCGCTATAAAATACCGATGTAATATTTCGTTCTACGAACATCTCGAGCATGGTTAGGCCAGTCGGTGTTAGCCGGTATTCTTTTCTGTCTGGGCCGGCATCGTTTTTCGCAATACTAGCCACGATCATCCCGGCTTTTTCGTAGCGCTTGAGCGCCCGGTACATACTGTGATCGTCTACTGTCAGACCCTCATGGGTAATATTTGTAATAAACGCTTTTATTTCTTTCATATGCCGGGGTTCGTCGCGCACTGCCAGCAATACCCATAGTGTCAGCTGCCCCTTCTTGTAGACTTCTTCCCATCCATCAAGGAGTAGTGTTACTAGTGTTTCGTTAGTCATATACCAACAGTACTATACCTATGGTTGAATTATCAAGTACTTTCTACTTTCTCACATTCTGCTTCGTCACTCCTTCGTGCGTTGAAAAAACTAGACATAAGCAGTATGATAAGCATATCAACATGAAAAAAGTAAAAAATCTTACGATCTGAAAGGTGGAGCTCAAATGTATACATACCTAAGGTTCTTCGAGGAATTATCTATTAATGATATCCCGCAAGTCGGCGGAAAAAACGCTAGCCTAGGTGAAATGTACCATCACCTGCGGCCGCAGGGTGTAAACCTGCCAAATGGCGTGGCTACAACCGCCGATGCGTACCGCTACTTCTTGAAAGAAGCTGGTCTGAGCGATGGGATTAACCAGGCGCTCGATGGCCTAGACGTCTCAAATGTTCACGACCTAGCTAAGCGTGGTCAGGCTATCCGCGACATGATCGTTGCAGCCGAAATGCCGCAAGATTTTCAAGACGAAATCCTACGTGCCTACAAAGAACTGAGCGATAAATGCGGCCACCCCAAGGGCGATCTTGTAGTCGCAATTCGATCCAGCGCTACTGCAGAAGACTTGCCTAACGCTTCATTTGCCGGGCAGCAGGCCACATTCCTGAACATATCGGGCGAGGCCGATGTACTACGTTCGGTTAAAGAATGCATAGCTAGCCTCTTTACTGACCGTGCCATCGTCTACCGTGTGACAAACGGTTTCGACCATATGAAGGTAGCACTGAGCGTCGGCATTCAGCAAATGGTCGCTGTGCGCAGTGAATGTGCTGGCGTACTGTTTACTATAGACACAGAGTCGGGCTTTAAAAATGCCGTAGTGGTGAGTTCGATATATGGCTTAGGTGAAAACATCGTGCAAGGACATGTTAGCCCCGATGAATTCATTGTCTTCAAACCGACTATGGCTATTCTGAAACGCAAACTCGGCACCAAGAAAATGAAGATGATTCCCATAGGCAACAGCCGTACCAAAAACATCGACGTCGCCGTGCACGACCAAGAACGCTTTAGTATCACCGACGATCAGGTTAAGACGCTGGCGCACTGGGGTATGCTCATAGAGCAGCACTACGGCCACCCCATGGATATAGAATGGGCGCTCGACGAAGATGACAAGCAACTCTACATCGTACAGGCTCGCGCCGAAACCGTGCAATCTCGCCGCAATGTCAACGTAATCGAAGAATACAAGCTAGCAGATGGCGGAAACGTGCTCGTAAAGGGTACGAGTGTAGGTAATAAGATCGGGCAGGGCAGAGCCAGCAAAATTATGAGCGTCGCCGACATTGACGACTTTAAAGAAGGCGACGTGCTAGTGACCGAAATGACCGACCCAGACTGGGTGCCCATAATGAAGATAGCCAGCGCTATTGTAACCGACAAGGGCGGGCGCACCTGCCATGCCGCTATTGTGTCGCGCGAGCTGGGCATACCATGCGTCGTGGGTACCGGTAACGCTTCTGAGCTCATACAGGACGGGCAAGATGTCACAGTTAGCTGTGCGACTGGCGGCGATGAAGGTGCGGTGTATGAAGGGCTTCTGCACTATGAAGTTGAAACCACCGATATTACCGACCTACAACGGCCAAAAACCAAAATTATGATGAACATAGGTGAACCTGAGCGCGCTTTTGCCTACTCGCTCATCCCCAACGATGGGGTTGGTTTGGCGCGTGAAGAGCTCATAATCGATACTCATATTAAGATCCACCCAATGGCTCTGGTGCAGTTCGACCAAGTCAAAGACAAGGCCGTGCGTGCCCAAATAAACAAGCTGACCAAAGGCTATGAAAACAAAGCGCAATACTTTGTCGATAAGCTTGCAGAAGGTATAAGCATCATTGGTGCAGCATTCTACCCCAACGATGTCATCATCCGCTTGTCGGACTTCCGTTCCAACGAGTATGCCAACCTCATTGGCGGCGCCCAGTTTGAGGCCGAAGAGCGGAACCCGATGATTGGCTTCCGGGGCGCTAGCCGCTACTACGACCCGCGCTACAAACCAGGTTTTGAGCTAGAATGCCGCGCGTTCAAAAAAGTCCGCGACGAGCTAGGGCTCACGAACATCAAAGCCATGATTCCATTCTGTCGTACGCTCGATGAAGCCGACAAAGTGCTGGGTATCATGGCCGATAACGGCCTGCACCGCGGCGAAAATGGCTTCCAGGTTTATGTCATGTGCGAAATTCCAGCCAATGTCATCCTAGCCGAGCAGTTTGCCGACCGTTTCGACGGCTTCTCCATAGGTAGCAACGACCTCACGCAACTGACGCTTGGTGTCGACCGTGACAACCACCTGGTAGCGCACGATTACGACGAAAACAATGAAGCTGTCAAGGCTATGATCCGCGAAGTCGTGCGGGTTTCCAAGGCCAAAGGCGTCAAGATCGGCATATGCGGCCAAGCTCCCTCAGACTACCCAGAGTTTGCCCGTTTCCTCGTGGGTCTAGGTATTGACAGTATTTCACTCACACCTGACACTATCATCAAAACCACCATAGACCTTAAAAAAACCGAAGAACACCTCGGCCGTTAGAACAGTGTAATTCTTGAATTTGCTAAGGTACACAGTGCGCCGGTAGTGCGTAATAAGGAGAATACTCAAGTTGAACAACGAGACAAACCCAAATCCTGTTCCGACTCCAGCAGGCCAGCCCGATCAATCACAGGCCGCTGCTTCTATGCCTCCCGCATACGCACAGGTGTCAGCAGTGCCGCCTACCGTTACGCCTGCGCCGACTCAGCCCGTCGCATATACCGATGCTCAGGCGCCACTCACTGCGGGGAAACCAGCAATTAAAAATGCATATGTTATCGTAGCTGTGGCAGTGGCGGCTGTTCTTGTCATATTTGGAGCGGTGTATATTGGAGTAGCAAGCTACAAGAAAGACAACAGTGCAGTCAACTCTGCAAGCAATAACTCTACAGTTTCCGACGCTGGCAATAATTCTAGCGCTGCAGCTACAGTTCATCGGTATATGCAAGCTATTTATGAAGGTGACTGTGAACAAGCTTGGAGCGCATGGGACTCGTCTTCACCTTATGTCAGTACGAAATCAAACCACGATATTGACTGCGAATCTAGTGATGTTATAGACATAGCAATGTACGTATATAACCATCCAAGCGATTATATTACCTCCGACACTGAGAGTGGCCTGACAGATGTAACATACAGCCTGAAACCAGACTACGAGGAACCATTTGACATAACCGTTACGGTAAAAAACGGTAAAATCTACCAAATCAAAATGTAGCATTGTTAACCAGTGTTCGACGCTTACTTCGAACACTGGTTATTATTAAATATCAGAAAATGCTAACACTGCTTAAGAAGTATAGTATAACTCATGGAATGTTTATTGGAGTCGCTTTGTAAGTCTTTGGACTGCCAGGAATTTCGAGGGCGACTGGTACCACCGTTCCCTCTTTGCCACTGCAGCCATATGCTCCGAGAATTTTAAGGGTTTTAGCATCGGGTATTAGTCCACCAGCTTCGTTCATGGTAAAATTCAGCGTTTTTTCAGCTCCATGCCCCGCAGGGGGCACGGATAATGCGGTTGCCGATATGCCAGGTATTAGCTCATCTGTAGGTTTGTCGTAAACCGATCCACCTAAACAGCCGTCCCCAGCACTAAGTGTAATAGTAGGAGAGTCCAACCTGCCAAACCACCCTAAGATACCGCTGCCACCATCAGTCAATTGTGCAGACACCTTTACCGGTTTGACAAAACGATCTCTAAAGTTTTGCGCAGCACTTCCATCAAGCTGCCTATCTACCACTCGGGCTCTGAGCTCGCTTGCCTTTTCTTCTGAAGTGTAATGAGTCGGCGGCTCACCCTTAAAAGCTAATGCCCCAAGAGCCAGTACTGCTACTACAGGCCAGGCACGCCTAGAGAAAACCAAGACAAAGTCTAGAGCCCCCATTTCATGCGGGTATAGATCTCCCCCGAAACAAGAATAGGTACGATTAGGCTTAAGCATAGAAACAGGCTCCCATACTAGTTGAAGTTATTACGACAGCATATGAGTAATAATGTCAAATATAGCCTGAATAGCACAAAAGTCAACAGGACGTGACATTTGTCACAATCTCGAAAAGCATGTACACTATAGCTAATATGCATACATCTCATACTGCGCACTTTGTGCCGCTCAAACGATATAAACGAACCAAAATTATCGCTACCGTTGGCCCTGCCACCGATAGTTACGAGTCAATCAAACGGCTCATAGAAGACGGCGCTAATGGCTTGCGGCTCAATTTTAGCCACGGGACGCACGAGGAGCGAACCCGACAAATTCCCTGGATCCGCAAGGCAAGTCGCGAGCTAAAAAAGCCAGTTGCTATCATTCAGGACTTGCAAGGCCCCAAAATCCGTCTCGGCGAATTCGACGATATCATCACCGTACAAAAGGGCCAAACGCTTAAGCTCGGCTACAATGCCGACTGGCTCGAAACGGGCATAATTCCCACTCAGTACGACCTAGCTAGCAAAGTAAAACGTGGCGAACGACTGTATATGTTCGATGGCAAGGTCCGCACCATTATTACCAGTGTGCGAGGCGGCATCGTGTACGTAGAGGCTGAAAACGACGGAATATTACTAAAGCGCAAAGGTATAAACCTGCCAGACACCGACTTTGCTGGCGATGTTATAACCGAAAAAGACCGAGCCGATCTAGCTTACGGCAGCACGCAAGATATCGACTACGTGGCTATGAGCTTCATACAATCGGCGCGCGATATCGAAAACATGCGCAAGATTATCAAAGGCTATGGCAGCGACCGCAAAATCATAGCCAAACTAGAGACAAAATTGGCTATCGATAATCTCGACGAAATTATGCATGCAACCGATGTTGCAATGGTCGCTCGCGGCGATATGGCTGTAGAAGTTAGCCCAGAGGTAGTACCGGTAGCGCAGCGCCAGATCATTAGCCTTGGCTTACAGTATCACAAACCAACCATAGTCGCGACCCAAATGCTCGGTAGTATGACCGAAGCTCCTGAACCGAGCCGGGCCGAAGTATCCGATGTAGCAACTGCGGTGTACCTTGGAGCTGATTGCGTAATGCTAAGCGATGAAACAGCTATGGGCAAATACCCGCACGAGGCGCTGAAGATCATGAAGCGTATCATTATGTACTCCCAGCAGCACGGCGTAGTGAAGGTGCTCTTTAAGGGTCAGGCCGAAAAGGAACCAACACGGCAGCTGGCTATCAGCCGCGGGGCTATTCATATGGCGCAGAGTATCGATGCTACTGCAATTGTTGTTGAGTCTAAGACAGGTTCAACAGCCCTCAATATCGCCTCCGAACGCCCCGACGTCCCTGTCATAGTAGTAACCGATAGCCCGCGTACAGCGCAGCAACTCGCCATAGTTTACGATGTAAAAAGTTATGTTCGACCAGTTAGCCCACAAGCGGCTCAGAAGCTTACCGAATTTCTCTTGCACGAAAAAGTGTTTAATAAGGGTGATATAGTCATGATGATAAGTGGGCGACAGCCGGGTGTTGTTGGCACGACGGACACTATTAAGATTCGCCAACTGGATTGAGAATAAACTAGAATCTAGAAACTAGAAATTAGGATTTAGGATTTAGGATTTTGCCCGTGTGGTATAGTAGAAAGCATAAGGTTATTAGTTCTCTCGCTTAGAGAACCGCTAACCTCTAACCGTAGGTGGGATATGAGCTTTACAAAAAAGACAATCAAAGACATTGACCTAAAAGGCAAGAAAGTCTTGCTGCGGGCAGACTACAACGTCCCACTTGACGAAAAGGGGCATATAACCGACGATTTTCGTTTGCAGCAAAGTCTGCCAACGGTTCGGTATTTGCTTGAGCACGGTGCGGCGGTCATAATCTGCTCTCACTTGGGGCGGCCAGACGGCAAGCCGAACCCGGCATATAGCCTCTTCCCGGTGGCAAAAGCGCTTGGGAAGCTTCTAGAAACAGAGGTGGAGTTTGCCCCGGATTGCGTAGGCGAGCGAGCCGAGAAAGCCGCAAAAAAGCTCAAGCCAGGCCAAGTCTTGCTGCTAGAGAACCTACGCTATCATGCCGAAGAAGAGGCCAACGACGACGCCTTTGCCGGCCAGCTAGCATCTTTAGCAGACGTATTCGTACAAGATGGATTTGGCGTGGTACACCGAGCACATGCTAGTACCGAAGCGGTTACGCACCACCTGCCAAGTGCTGCTGGTTTATTGCTAGAGCGTGAAGTCGATACAATCACGTCTGCCATGGAGAATCCAGAGCGCCCGCTCGTGGCCGTAGTGGGAGGTGCCAAAATTGCCGATAAAATCGAAATACTCCAGAGATTCATAGAAATAGCCGATGTGGTCGCTGTGGGCGGTGCTATGGCCAATACGTTCCTGCATGCCACTGGTCTCAAGGTGGGCAAGAGTAAGATTGAGCCAGATGACCTCCCGCTTGCCAAAGAAATCATGCACCGGGTTGCAGATGTACGCAAAGAACGCGATTTTGTGTTTTACCTGCCGCAAGATGGTGTTGTGGCTAATAAGCTTGACTCAGCCGCACCAACTCGCATAGTTGACTGGAGTGCGCATGTAATCGCTGACATCGAAGCGTATCCGAAACGGCCAGTACATGAATCAAGCCAGGTGGCAGACGATGAAATGATACTCGATATTGGCCCATTCAGTGGTGCATTTATTGCCGGGCTAATTCAGCTTGCCAATACTGTAGTATGGAATGGTACCATGGGTGTGACAGAGACAAAGGGTTTACAAGGTCCGATTGGTCCGACAGCACATGGCACCGAACTCCTCACCGAAGCCATGCTCGGTCAGTTTGGCAATCGACCGTTCAGTATCGTGGGCGGCGGCGACACCGTCGGTTTTGTGCAGGCCAGGGGATTGACCGCGAGTTTCAATCATGTGTCTACTGGTGGCGGTGCTAGCCTTGAGCTTATGAGCGGCCGTAAACTTCCGGGTGTCGAAGCTCTGGAGAACAAAACATGAAAAATTCTACATTCGAATCTCTAAATCATAAACAAGTCAAAATTACCAAAAATCAAGTACTTGAAAATTGTAAGATCAGGATATTGGATTTGTTTAACATTTCGTTCTTAATATTTAGGATTTGTCCTGCAGAATGCTACACTAAAGGGAAAGCATAAACATCATGGATAAGAAACTCCTCATCGTTGGAAACTGGAAAATGCATCTGACGGTGCATCAATCGAGCCTGCTCGTACATCGATTGCAGGAGCGAATTGCCACGCATAGGGATGTTGAAGTAGTGCTTGCACCAAGTATGTTGGCCTTGCAGCCGCTGAGTATGGAAATAGACCGCCGCCGTTTTCGTCTGGCTGCTCAGAACGCTTATCACAAAGACGAAGGTGCTTACACGGGCGAGGTCAGTTTTGCTATGTTGGGTGACTTAGTGCACTATGCCATCGTAGGGCATTCAGCTCGCCGGCTATATTTTGGTGAGACACTCGATATTGTACGCGATAAAGTACAGGCAGCCGTGCGTAACGATATCGTGCCCATCATCTGCATAGGCGAAACCAAGCAGGAGCGTGACGCCGGTGAAACGAAGCAGGTTATCCATGACCAGCTTACGACGGCGCTCATGAATCTCACAGGAAAAGAAATCGAAAATATTGTCCTTACCTATGAACCAGTCTGGGCCATTACTACTTTCGATGGCATCGTGGCCAAGCCGCGTGACGTTCAGGAAGCCATCCGCTTTATGCGCCACCAAGTCGAAGAGCTGTACGGCGAACGCACTGCAAATGCTGTTCGTGTACTGTACGGTGGGAGTGTGAATGAACATGATGTTCGTAGCTACCTAGAGCTACCTGAAGTCGACGGAGTTTTGGTGGGAGCCGCCAGCCTTAATTACCACCAGTTTTCAGAAATCGTGAAGATCGCACACCAGGTACAAACGGAGCAAAACTAACGCAATGCCCGTACCCAAAAAACCGGCAAAAGTCATGGACGCTGTACACCCCACTACTGCGGTTGCAAGTGCCACAAGCCGGCCGATTATCACCAGTCGATCTGTGCTCAAGGCGGATCCGATGCTAAGCCCATCGGACGCAGCTGTAGGAGTATTTGCCGACGAAAAGCCATCGGGAGAGCCTATACCCGTATCTGAGGGAAGTTCGGATAGCGATTCGCCGCTCACGCAAAGCGTAAAGGCGGTTGCACCAGGCACTGTTTCAAGCGTAGTCAAAAGCCAAGTAGGCGAAAATGCAGAAAACCCTGAGTCTACCCCTGCCGAAAAATC
>JAEUQV010000096.1 GCA_016789655.1 Candidatus Saccharimonadota bacterium | reverse complement strand
CTGTGCCTGGTAGTCGTGCTTCCGCAGCCGCCGCCCTGTTTTCTCGCACAATTTCATGATAAGCCGTGCCACTTTTTCCGGGTCCGACGTCTTTTCGCCCACCGCGTAATCGTTGCCAAAACTCCGGGTGCCGAACTTCACTGCATCGACCTCATAGCCCCGCAGCCGCAGGTACCAGTAGTAACCCACGATGCTCTTAAAGACCTGTTTTTTGAGCTTCAGCATAGGTGCTTCCAGGAAATCCAGCGGCGTGTAGATGTCTGCCAGGTTGAGGCGGGTTTTGTAACGCGTGTTTATGCCTGGTAGGTCTACGAGGTCGAGCTGGCCGTATATGTTGAGGATATCGCTGCCCGAGATGGTATCGAGGCCATCGGGCTTATCGAGCCCAGCGGCGACTTTGGCCAGGAAGCGGTTGGGGGCTATGCCTATATTTACGGTGACGTACTCACCTAGCTCCTGCCGTATGTCCTGCTTTATACGGTAGCCGATCTCTTGCAGGCTTTGGCCCCTTTGCAGTGCCAGTGAGCCGGTGAAATCCAGTACGAACTCATCGATAGATTTGGGCGTGACTGCGTCGGTGTAGCGCTCGAGTACCTTCCGGAACCGGCGGTGGGCGTCGAAGTACTTTTCGGGGTCGGGGGTGAGCACCACGATGTCTTTGGAAATCTGCCGCGCATCGCGTATGCGCATGAGCTTTATGCCTAGCCGGCGGGCTTCGTACGACGAAGCGATGATAAACCCGCCCGGGCTGTCGTAGGCGGCCACACCGACCGGCTTGTGGCGCAGCAAACGGTTGGCCTGCTGCTCGATAATGGCATAGCAACTATTGAGGTCTATATGCATCACCAGCGGCGCGGCATCGTTAATTCGCAAGTCCATCATGGACAGCCTCCAGGTTCCAGTGCAGGTTTGAACTGTCGAATCGCAGCCGAAACCACAGCGACTGTGCTTTGTCGCAGAGCTCAAAGATATGCTGGCGTTCCCTGCCTTCCATGTATGAGTGATAGTAATCGACGGTGCCGAGCGCATAGTCTTTGTTCTGCCAGTGCAGCACGAAAGGCACGAACCGTTTCTGCGAGGCGCTGTAGTAGCAGACAACGCCGACTTCTTGATTGATTTTTTGCTTCATAGATAACTCCGGTACAATTAAAGTATGTGCGGACGATACACTCTACATACATCTGCCAATGACGTAGCGAAGCGTTTCAACTTGGCCTCAAAGCCCAAAGAAGAGCTTCGCCCGAACTTCAACGTGACGCCAACTCAAGTGATGCCGGTCATCACAGAGGATGAGAACGGCAATCGCACAGTTGAGTTTATGAAATGGGGTATCCCCCGAATCCTTGGCAAAGATGTAGTAAAAGAGCTTATTAACACTAGGTCCGATAAAGCTTTCGGTGGATTTTGGCGGAAGACAGTCTGTAATCGCCGATGTCTTATTCCTGCAACAGGCTTCTACGAATGGAAAACTGCAAAGGATGGTAAGACGCCTTATTTCATTCACCCTAAGGGTGAAGACCTATATGCTTTTGCCGGTATCTGGGATACGTGGAAAAGCGAGGATGGTCATGAGATTAGAGCGTATTCGATTATGACCGCAGAACCGAATAAGGAGATGAAAGCCATACACAATCGTATGCCTGTCATGTTGCACCAGGAGGACGAAGCCGCCTGGTTGGCGCCATCGAACGACACGGCAGATTCGCTTGAGCGGCTGCTGTACCCTTCCGAAGACGATCGACTTGAAATATATGAGGTGAGCAGGGACGTAAACAACCCGCGGAATAACAGCGCGGCGCTGCTACGGCCAGTTGCTCAGTGAGTGTGCCACCTGTGGTGTTAATAAGCCTCCAGCCGATGACGGCAAGCCGTTCATGACTGTTCAGCTACCTATATTTTACCACTCGCCACAACATGACAGGTAGCCAGGATCTAACCATAGTGGCGCACCCGTGCATTTGTAAAAATGTGTCATTTCAGCTGGGATGGGTTATTTTTCTCTGTAAAGTTTTGCTTGGTACAGATTTACTTTTTTTGCTTGGAGCTGAATAGACCTAAGCAAAAAATTATCGCCCCTAACGTCAACCATACGAGCGCTTCCATGTAGCGGTTTTTACTGAATATAGTGAGTGCATGTATCATAAAACTAACACCAAAAAAATACAGTATAACCTTTCGTATCATATTTGTAGTATAGCACTGAGCAGCATATTATTTTTGAGGTTATTTTTCCGATATTATCGAACTCCCATTGATCTCGCCGCGCGAACGGCATATTTAATACCCATGGCGGGCGATGTGGCTAGTAGTTAATTTGTAGCATGAAGTAAGCAAGCATCGTCAGTAGGCTCACTATTACACCAATTGTTTGTGCGTCATCTTTTACGATCAGCCGCTGAAACAATGGGATGTACAAGTAATTATCGCTTGCTGTGTATGGGCCGCCTCGCGCGTTATTGACACCGTATTTTTTCATGTACTGTACTGTACGCTTGCGTTCATACTCTTCTGCCTGTGTTTTAGTGATTTCTCCCAGATCTATAATGCTAGCTACGCCCATTATTCTGAGGTTGATGTTACGGATCCACTGGGCGGTATAAAATCCTTGCATGTGCTGTTGAATACGTTTTTCGGCTTTCCAGCTAGTCGAAATGCCTATGTAGTACTTCCCTTGTTCTAGTTTTAGTACGTATAGCCAATAGTGTTTATTGCTCTGTGAGTTTTCCATCGTTCATCTCCTGACATAAGTCTGTATAATTAACACAATATAACATAATAATAGAAAAAAACAAATATTTTCATCTGGGATCAGTAGCCATAGGGTGCAGTTAGAATTTGCACGGAGGTGTTACACGTGATTTAG
>JAEUQV010000025.1 GCA_016789655.1 Candidatus Saccharimonadota bacterium | reverse complement strand
GTGGGGGAGTGGGGGATGGATGTGCCGAAGCGGAAGATGTTTGGTGGGTTGGGGTATTTTATGAATGGCAATATGGTTTGTGGGATCAAGGGTGATCAGCTTATAGTGAAGGCTAGTGCCGAGACGGTCGCGGAGCTGCTGCAAGAGCCGGGCATGGGGTATTTCGACTATGGTGGCAAGCAGATGAAAAGCTGGTTGCAGGCTGAACCTGAGGTGCTCGATGAAGATAATCTGCCGCGGCTGCTAGCTATATGCCGGGGCTATGTGCTCACACTACCGCCAAAAGAAAAGGGTTGAGAATTAAAACCCCACTTTCGATAGGCCAGGCTTCACCTCTTGGTATCAGCGTTAGTCGTTTTGACAACTCACTCTTAATCTCAATTCGCTGCTTGGCAGCGTAATCCCACTATTATCTTAGGAGGGGCTTGCCCCTCCTCGGGGCAACGCTCCGCCACTAACATGGCTCGCTTATGCGCCCGCTCCACCCCCGCCCAGCCTCTCTTCGAACCGGCTGGGCGCCGCTGCGGGGCAGCGGTGAGCCAGGAGCTTACGCATGGCCATCTTTAGTTATATCGCTCCCGCGATAATTAATTAGCGGCCTGCGGCCGCATTCTTAACTCATGTCTCTTATCTCATGACTCTAATTAGCGTATGATAGGCGTATGAAAAAACCGGTGTATGTGTTTGATGTTGATGGGGTGTTGTCAGATATTGGAATGCCCATAAGCCATGATGTCGTGAGGGAGTTGGCTCGTCTGCTGAGTAGCGGTCATTACGTGGCGATAAATACAGGCAGGGCATACGACATGGTCGGCGTCAAAGTCGTAGAGCTACTGAAATCTGAATTGCGGCAGGTTAACGACATGAGTCGGCTATATGTAGTAACTGAAATGGGCGGGGTTGTGTGTGATTATGAAGATGGGGAGCCGCGGTGTGTTAGAACACGGTTTAAACTGAGTAAAAAAGATATTACTCGGGCTGTACGCATTATAGAAAACAAAGCTTACGAATCGATGTACTCATACACTAAGGTTAGTATGGCGACAGCCCGAAAAAATGACAACGCAACACAAGAAGCATTTTTGGTTCAGCGAGATGCACTGATTGCAGATCTAAACCGAGCCTTCCCAAAGGGTGCATATACTGTTCAGGCAACAGTAGAAAGCGTAGACGTGCATGCTGCCCAGGCTGGAAAGCAGGCAGGAGCTGAGCTGATATATGGATGGCTTCAGCAGATAAGCGATGTGAATAACGCTGAATTCATCTGCTTTGGCGATAGCAAAGGTGACTACGAAATGGCGCGTTGGTACGCGCAACAAGGGTTGCAAACGCGCTTTGTGTACACTGGCAATAACTTGGAGCTGAGCGACCCGCATGATGGTGTAGAGGTCATCGATACGACCGGGCTATATACGGCTGGCACACTGGCGTACTTGCGTGAAATCGCCACAGAAAAAAGACAACCTATCTTTGACCTACTCGCAGAGCTGCAGATAGATTACCGCCTGCAGGAACACCGAGCGGTATATACCGTGGCTGAGTCGAGCGGGGTACTGCCCGAAAAAGTACCAGTGAAAACATTGCTCGTAACCGACGACAAAAAATCTCAGGTTTGGATGGTGGCGATGCGCGGTGATTTCCGGCTCGATATGAAAGAGCTTGCAAAGCTACTTTTGGCTAAAAAGCTGCAGTTCGTGCGAGCCGAGCGGGTCGAAGAAATCGTTGGCGTCCCCCCGGGATCGGTTTCTATCTTCGGTCTGCTTCACCCGGGATCAAAAAACGTCCAAGTCATAGTAGATCAAGCACTAATGTCCGAAAAAGAAATTGGCTTTCATCCGCAAGACAACACTGCGACTGTGTTCTTGCGCCCAGAAGATTTACCCGCGATAATCGCAGCGACTGGCCACCTGTATCGCGCAATGATGTTGTCAGCTTAAGCAAGAAAAAGTAATAAGCGCCAAGGTTTTCGCCAATCATATTTGGTACAATGTACATCCATGAAGTATCGAAAGCTCTACAAAATATTCTTGAAATCAGTGGTAATAGCAACACTGTTCCTAGGTATGAAATACTGGTTTCATGCCAAGAGTTGGGAAATATTAGAATCCTCAAGTTTGCACAATAGCGTTGTCTCAAGCGCGATATTCGTTATGGGCTTTGTCATGACCGTCACGCTCAGAGATTATAAAGAAAGCGAACGAATACCTGCGGAATTTGCATCTACGGTTGAAAATCTGTATGAAGATGCAAGGGAAATACATCGCACGTACCCATCTTTCGACCTTTCTGGGTTTCGTAATAATCTACTGCGGATACTACAACTCTTTCGTGCCGGCACGCGTGAAAAGCGGAAGGGGACAAGGCGCGAGATCAGCGAGCTCAACCAGACATTCGGTGAAATGGAAAAAGCTGGCGTGCCACCGAATTTCGTCGTTAAACTCAAGCAGCAACAAGCGCAACTTTCACGCTGCATTTATCGGGTAAATTACATACAAAAAATCCGCTTCATTCCATCCGCATTCGTCCTAGTAAGCTCAATAGCAATCATAGTATCGCTGACACTTTTGCTTACGAATATAGAACCATTCATGGGAAGTTTGATACTGACCGGCATCATCGTGTATGTCTTAGCGTACATGGTCCAGCTCATACAAGTCATAAGCACCCCATTTCATGCGAGTGGCGCGACATATGATGATGTGAGTTTATTTTTAATCGATGAAACGAGAGAATATATCGAAGCTCGAGCAATTAGCGAAATTAAATCCCACACAACAAAAAAGAAAAAATAAACACTACGAATATTAGTTATACATACGATTATTAACCATGAATTTAATAAGCAAAACTGTATACTAAGCACATGATCAACGAAAACTGGGCCTATGTAGCAGCAGCTATAAATATACTCGGCACCGTCACGTACTTGGTAGACATGTTCCGCGGTAAAGCACGGCCGAATCGAGTGACCTGGGGCGTGCTGAGCGTCGCGCCAATGATTGCATTCGCCTCTATGCTTTCCAAAGATGTAAGCTTGGGGCAGAGCATCACGACATTCAGCTTTGGCTTTGCACCGTTCATGATTTTCGTCACGACGTTTCTGGTGAAGCATCCCGCCTGGAAAATTAAACGCTTCGACCTCATGTGTGGAGCACTTTCGCTGCTGGGTTTATTGCTCTGGTGGCTGACAGGCGAGGGCAATATCGCGATAGTATTCAGTATAGCTGCAGATTTCTTGGGCTTTTTACCAACGCTCACGAAGTCATTCACTCATCCAGAAACCGAAAGCCCGTGGACGTTCATGTTTAGCGAGGTTGCTACAGTATTAGGTTTGCTTACGGTCACGAAATGGGACTTCGAGCATGTGGCATTTCCTGTGTACATTCTTACTGCGAATATGTTTGCGATCATGTTTATATATTTCAGGCTAGGCATATACATATTAGCCAGAAGGCGTGGGTGAATTTTGCAAAGGACAGCCCTAGGTAGTGGCTGTTTTTGGTGCTATACAGGCCATCACCCAAAATAAAGCAGGTTTTGTTTGGCGGGGGCTATAGCTGCGCGTATGTGGTACACTAGAAGTATTGAAGTTGTCCCTTGGAGCGAGACTGCTCTACAACGGCTGGGGTATGCTCCCTTTAGCAACTTCTTCTTTGGCCAGTGCAGCACACCTTGGCCTGTGTCGCCGAGACTTTAGCGGCGAAAACACATACTTTACTACTTAACACCGGTCGCTTGCGGCTATTTTTGCTGTGAGTGAACCTGGAAAGGAAAACAATGATAAAACTACTACTAATAGCGGGAACAATTTTGGCATCTGCGGCGTATGTGCCGTATATACGCGATATCGTGAAACATGGGGTGCGGCCGCGGCTGGTTTCATGGGTTATCTGGACATTGCTACTCGGGCTTATGACCATTGTTTCTGTGCAGGAGCGCGCTTGGGGTAGTGCACTGGCGACGGGTGTGTCAACTATCGGCTGTCTCTTGGTTTTGTTGCTAGGTTGGAACTATGCCACACGCGGCGTTACACGGTTTGAGGTGGTGATATTTTTAGGTGCGCTTGCGGGTATTGCGCTGTGGCTTACGCTCGACACGCCGCTACTCGTCATGCTCGTAGCTATTGCTATAGATGCAGCGGCATACATACCAACGCTAGTGCATGGGTGGCAAAAACCAGAGGAAGAATCGTGGATTGCATTTGCTGTCGGTGTCATTGGGGAAGGAACGATATTGGCTGCGATTTTACATCAGCACGGTTCGTTATTAGAGTATCTGTATCCACTTTATGCTGTCATCTTTGGCGCTGCCATGGTCGGTGCAATATGGGCTGCTTCATACCAGAGCAATGCAAGCGAACCTGTGTTCGCTCCTGAGGGCTAATCGACGAACTGTCGAGTGATGAGTGGAGTTTTTCGTCTAGAATGTGTTGCTTTGCAGGATGCGCTACGAATAGCCTCAAAAGCAAAATCTGCCTTTTTGGCTGCTCTGCCATCGATCAAAACTAACAGCTATTGCTTGCGGGGGCTATAACAGGATTTCATGGAAGTTGAGTATACTAGAGTATGAAGGAGTGATTATGAAAGCAACTTGGAATGAAGAGATTATTGCAGAGGCAAACAGGGAAGATCTGGTATTTATAGAGGGTAACTGGTATTTTCCACCGGCAAGCGTGAAGCTTGAATTGCTTGAGAAAAGCCCCACGCCCTACACTTGCCCCTGGAAAGGCAAATGCCAGTATTTTCATATCGTCGTGGACGGAGAGAAAAATGAGAACGCAGCATTTTGCTACCCCGTGCCGAAACCATCGGCTTTAGAACGGATACACAAGGATTTCAGCGGTTATGTAGCGTTCTGGCGCGGAGTAGAGGTTGGCGAATGATTGAATGGGATAGCGCGCAGCTTCGTGAAATAGCACAGGAGCAGGGGACGCCGTGTTTTGTATATTCACATGCTATGATTGAAGATCGCGCAAAAAAGTTGCTCAATTTAGCGCTACCATTTGGCTGTTGCCCAAGATACGCGGTAAAAGCGAACAATCACCCAGACGTAATCCGCCTGCTCGACGGGCTCGGTATGCATTTCGATGCTAGTTCGAGCTATGAGGCGCAAGAGCTGCTTGATCTTGGCGTTATAGGTGAAAAAATAAGCCTATCCAGTCAGCAGCCGGCGCATAATTTGCCAGAACTATTGACCAAAGGAGTGCGATATGTGGCTACATCGATGCATCAGCTGGAGTTGTACGAAGCAACAACAGGGCGGCCGAGCGCGGTAGCGCTACGTGTAAACCCGGGTGTCGGAGCGGGGCATAATAACCGCAATATGACGGGTGGCGCCAATAGTAGCTTTGGCCTATGGAATACATATGTCGCTGAGGCGCTCCACTTTGTGCATAAACATGGCATTGTAATCGATAGGCTGCATATACACATAGGCTCTGGGGCAGATCCGACTATATGGGGCAAGATGATGGAAGCAGCGCTTGATATCGCCGAGACCATGCCTGATGTTGTTAGGTTGGACATAGGCGGGGGCTTCAAGATACATCGTTATGGCGATGAAAAAGAAGCCGACATGATTGCCATCGGGGCTGAATTTGGCCGTCTTTTACAGGGGTTCGCAGCAAAAACGGGACGAAAACTGCATCTAGAAATAGAGCCGGGCACGTGGCTGGTTGGACATGCAGGGGTTTTGCTAAGCGAGATAGTGGACATAGTCGACACCGGCAGTGATGGTCACACGTTCTTGCGGCTGAATACGGGCATGAATGACTTTGCTCGGCCCACCATGTATGGCTCTCAGCACCAAATGGCGGTGCTTAACGATAGCGCCGATACAGAAGAATATGTGGTTGTCGGCCACAACTGCGAAACAGGTGATATACTCACTACCGCGCCGACCGACCCGGAGGGCATAGAGCCGCGCGAACTACGCAGTGCGGCCATAGGCGATACGCTAGCTATATACGACACGGGGGTCTATTGCCGGAGCATGTCGCTCAAGGGCTACAATTCATTTCCGGGGGCTAGCGAACTATTTATATGAGAGCACTCGATTATTCGGCGCTTGAGCAGCCGAGCCCCTCGGTAGGCTGGAAAGAGGCTCTAAACCAGCAGCTCTATAGTGGTTACGCTGCTTTTGCGGCAATTTTTGGTATAGCGCTGGTCATGAGCGGGTTCATGATGGTGATTCGTCAAGATTTTTCAATAGCGGTAATCAATCTGCTTTTTGGCTTGGGAGTAATTGCCGTGCCGCTTTGGCGCGCAAAAAAACAGGCAGCCCACAATGCGCAGCTGCTGCTTTTTGCCGCGGCGAATGGCATTGAGTTTCTAAGCCGACAGAAGGCGCCAATGTACGCTGGTATATTTTTTCAGGCTGGTCACAGTAGGGAAATACAGGCTGCACTGCGTATTCCAGAGGTGGGAGAGGTCGGGAATTACCACTACGAAACAGGCAGCGGGAAGAACAGAGCTACGCACGAGATCGGCTACATACGGTTCACGCTCACTCGCCGGGTGCCGCATATGTTGCTTGACGCCAAAGCAAATAATGTATTCGGCCTGTCTAATATGCCATTTGCGCTGGAGAAGAGCCAGAAACTAGAGCTGGAAGGTGATTTTGGTACTTATTTTACACTGTATGCGCCGAAGGGTTACGAGCGTGATGCGTTATACATCTGGACGCCAGATGTTATGGCGAGTGCGGTGGATGAAGCTGCAGTTTGGGATGTAGAGTGTGTTGATGATGAAGTATATATGTATAGTTCCAGCACATTTCATTTAGCGGACCCAGCTGCACTTCGTAGCATGTTGGGTAGGATTGAGCGTTTACAGCATCAGCTTGAAGCCCAGGCAGACTATTATAAGGATGCTGCCGTGCCGTCACGTGCGGCCAATATTGTTGCGCAAGGTGGGGCAAGATTAAAGACTAAGCGGCCATGGGTAGTAGCTGCAATTTTTGCCAGCTTGGTGGCAGTGCAGTTCTTTGCGACATTTGTAGCGCCATTGACAGCCGATCCAATAAAAGGCGTCCAAGCTGGCGCGTTTACATTTATTATCGCTAGTTCACTTTTACCTATACTACTGCTTGTGATTGTGTTTTTGAAACTACGGCGAAAAAAGAAATAATACGCCTGAATTATTTCAGGAATTTGTCTTTGAGACCACCAAGCGTGTCGCCAAGTTTGCCGCCCATGTCTTTAAGCCCGCTGAGGTCGCTCATGTCTAGTTTGCCATCGCTATTGGCATCGGCTTTACCTTTAAGCTCATCGAGTTTGTCTGCAGGTAATTTGTCTTGAAGGCTCTTTAGGTCATCTATACTTAGCTTGCCGTCGCCGTTAGCATCGGCTTTTGCTTTTAATTCATCGAATATGCTCATAGTTTTCCTCCGTTAGCTTTTTTGCATATATATTGTAGCGCACAACATGATAGAAAGGCGACTGGACTCTGTCCGCTGTCTCGGACTAGCAACTTTAACTGTTTAGGAGGAGAATCTGCTACAATACAAAGTAAAGTGTAATGGAGTAACAAATATGAAACTATCCAAAGCGAGTACGAAGCGCAGCAATGTGTCCCCAGCAGGGCGGCTAAAGCCTTTGCAACATTTATCACTGTTCTTTTTTAATCGATCACGGTTGACGGCATTTATTGCACTAGCCATTGCACTATTTGGAGTGTTGAGCTACGCGACGCTGCTCAAAAGAGAGGGGTTCCCCGCCATAAGTATCCCCTATGCTATCGGGCAGGGTACATACTTCGTCAACGACGCCGCCAGGGTAGACACTGAGGTCGCGAAGCCAGCGAGTGACTATCTGCTTAAGCAATCAGATGTAAAGACGGTACAAACGAACAGTCTGGCGAATTTCGTGACGATCATCGTGCAGTATAAAGAAAAGACAGATTCGACTGCACGGAGTGCACAGTACCAGAAGGATTTAGCAGAAAAGGGCATAGTACCAAAAGGTGCGGCGGTAAAAATAGTCGCAGCACAATTCGGGTTCACGGAGCGTGGCGATGATGCGGTGGTATCGTTCTTCAATGCGAAGGACCCTACTGCGACTGAGACGAGCCTTGTGCCTGCAGCAACCGAGGCAGCCAATTACTTCAAATCGCGCAATTTGAGCCTAGTGAAAGACGTATCTATCATCAGCCCGCTACAGGAAGCTAAAAACCCAATTACCGGCGAGACACAGACGGTGCAGAGTAAATTTGAGAGGTTTGGCGAGCGCGCCGATGGTAAGACGGCATACTACAGTTCAGTGCCCATAGGTTTTAGTATCGTAAAAGGCGGTGATGTCATAGAGTACAACGATCAGATCCAGTCGGTCGTCGATGAGTATAATGCTAAATATGCGGCCGAAGGCTACACGGCTCGCATAAGTGCCAGTTTTGCTCCTAGCATACGTCAGCAGATTTCTGAGCTACAGAAAACACTGCTTGAGGGTTTGCTTGCAGTGCTGGTAATTGGGTCTATTGTGATTGCCGTCCGGGCCTCGCTCATCACTGTACTTTCCATGGTCATGGTAATTTTTTCGGTGCTCGGGCTGCTTGAAATTATAGGCTATACACTGAATACCATCACACTCTTTTCATTGATATTGGGCCTTAGCCTTATCGTAGACGATACCATCATCATGGTTGAGGCGCTCGATGTGCAGCGTAGACGCAAAACAGATGCAAACGATATTGTCACTACTGCAGTCGGCAGGGTAGGGCGGGCAATGATTGCCGCTACATCTACAGCCGCGCTTAGCTTTGCGCCACTGCTTTTCGTAGGCGGAATACTCGGTGGTTTCATCCGGGCCATACCAGTGACGATTATATCAGCTCTGTTAATCAGCCTTGTTGTAGCCCTTGTTTTCATCCCATTATTCGCGCGCTACATATTACTTGGCCGAAAACATCTTGGCAAACAAGCTGAACACGAAATGGCTGCTAATTTCGAGGCAAGAGTGGCTCGTTGGTTGTCGACACCTATGCTTTGGGCACAGCATAGCAAGAAAAAGATAGCATTGGTGGGCAGCGCAGCGTTGCTTATAAGCTTTATTTTCATCGGAGCTAGCGGATTCTTGTTCCAAAAAGTGAAGTTTAATATTTTTCCGCCCTCCAAAGACACTAACCAAATATCTATGACGGTGCGCTTCCTGCCGGGTACGACGGTAGACGGCGCTGAAGTAATCGCCGACGACTCGCTTGGGAAGTTGCGTGATGTGCTGGGTGACGATTTTGAATATGGTGCGAACTATGGTTTGGCAGATGCGCAGTCTATGCAGTATTTCATCCAGCTCAAAGATTACAATGAACGCAAAACGACTGCTCCTCAGTACATCGACGAGCTGAAACAATCATTCAAGGGTTTTGCCCAAGCACAAGTTACTTTCGCATCTGTCGATGCTGGTCCGCCGCCAGCTGATTTTACAGCGCGTATATTAGCCGATGGCAACCGAAGTGGTGCAGAAAAGCTAGCAAATGACATCGTAGCCTACCTGAAGTCGGCCGATATAACCCGTCAGGATGGCTCAAAAATCGATATAGAAAGTGTGCGAGTCGATAACACCGATGTATTGACGCGATCGGACAGCAAAGGCTTCGTGGGCATTACAGCTAAGTTCGTCGATACCGACACGACAGCACTAGTGACATTTACGAAACAGGCAGTCGAAGACAAGTTTTCTGCCGACAAAATAGCGAGCTATGGTCTGGCAAAAGATGCACTGACGTTCGACTTCGGTCAAGAGGATGAAAATCAGGATAGCTTCAAAACGCTTGCCTTGGCCTTCCCGATAGTACTACTGGTAATTTATTTGGTGCTCACAATCCAGTTCCGTAGCGCCTTGCAGCCGCTGCTGATATTCATGGCAATACCATTTAGCCTGTTTGGTGTCACGCTCGGGTTATGGCTGACAGACAATCCATTCAGTTTCTTCGCTATGCTTGGATTCTTTGCGCTCATAGGTCTAAGTATCAAGAACACGATACTCTTGACTGACTACGCCAACCAGGCTCGTAGAGCAGGGATGAACCCTGTAGATGCTGCTCATGAAGCGCTCGCTGAGCGATTCCGGCCACTTGTTGCCACAAGTCTTACGGCCATGGTTTCGCTGATTCCTTTAGCTTTGTCGAGCCCATTTTGGCAAGGGTTAGCAGTAGTACTTATTTTTGGTCTATTTTCGAGCACATTTCTGGTGGTTACGGTCTTCCCGTATTACTACCTTGGCGGTGAGTTCTTGCGTGGCGTTTGGAGCCGACGCATAAGCAATCCTATACGGCGTAAATTTGCTCGATAGTCATTAGAACCAAACCGGTACAGCCCCAACGGAAAAGCATGTAACCCTCCAATACCAAGGCCTGTATGTTAGTTGTCTGGCTGGGGTCGGGTATGGTACAGTGAAGCCATAACTGAGGAGGGTTAGATGTCTGAGCATAAACGCAATAAGGATATGGAAAAGGTAGACACTACCGATTACAGCGCAACCACAACCGATGCACGAGTGCTAAAAGAACGTGCTGCCTATGCACGTCCAGGATTTTTCTTGCGTGGGGCTGTATGGATCGTTTCGAGATTTCCGCTGACGCGCAATAAGTACCAAAACTGGACGACATCCCGGACTATCATCGTCGGCTGGTTGCTCTGGCTAATCGTGCTTCCGATAATCCCGATAGTAGCGGCTTTGATCTGGTACATTCGTGATCCTGAAAGCTTCAAGAAGAGTCCCTGGGCTAAGGCACTGTTGGCGCTAGCCGTTGCGTGGGCGGGTTACGCCGGAGTGATACTCACAAACCCATCACAGGCTAACGTGAATGGTAAGTATTCACCTATTCAAACACAGCCGAACGGTGAGGTGGCCGGTAAGATGGATGCTACGAATACAGCTTCGGCAGAATCTAAGGATAAAATTGCGAATCAAAAAGAGAGTAAAGCCTCTAACGGACAGAAATTTGAAAACTGTACCCAAGCTTTCGAAGCGGGCGTGTTCAATATCAAGCGATCTGATGCATCATATCTATCCAAACTTGATCGTGATAGTGATGGCATAGCCTGCGAAAAATAATGGACTTAAAACAGCTTGTACTCGATCAGCTTGCAGGGCAAGCCACTGGTAAGATCGCTAAACTACAAGGGCTCGACAAGTCGACTGCGTATAGTGCGGTAGATACTGCTGTGACTGCAATTATTGCTGGGCTGCAACAAAATGTTTCCACGAAAAGCGGGGCAGGGAAGCTCGACGCAGCATTAGCATCGAAGCATCAAGGTTCGATTCTTGCCGATGTAACTGCAGCGCTAGACGATGCGAGCGTACAAGAAGATGGCGTAAAAATATTGAGCCATATTTTTGGCGATAAAAAAGGCGCCGTGACAGACAGCGTGGCCAAACAAGCCGGAGTGAGCACGGCGGCAGCCGGTGATATTTTGGGCCAACTCGCGCCAATAGTGCTCGACCAACTTGGTAAAACCAAAAAGTCGGATGGTTTGGACGCTGGTGACCTCGTGAATATCTTGGTCGGGCAAAAAACCTCCGACACCGCCGTCGGGTCGGTCATCCAAGACATACTAGGCGGCAAACGCAAAGGCTTGGTCGGTATCGTGCTTGCGCTACTGACACTATTTCTTGCCAAGAAAAAATAACTTCCTACCGCAGCTGACGATTACACAACAATAGTATTGGGCTCTTCGGTGATACAATAATCGGCATGGATGACACAACACCTTCGTCGGAACAAGAATTGCAAAAAGAAATCGATGGGTACCAAGAAACTGATGTTTTCGCTTGGGCTAATAACCTAGTCCAGTACAAAGACGAACTCAAAGTCGAACTATTTTTCATAAGTAAAAACTATGTGCTGTATAAAACGGCGCTATCGGAGGGGCTCAAAAAGCAACTTGAGCCGATATTCATCGATGAAGCCCTCGACTACATCTTGGAAGGTGCTGAAAAAGGTCTAATAGTCCGCGGTTTTGAAGACGCCGAAGCTGAAACCGGTGTGCTACAGCGTACGCAGGTCTACAAGGTAGAAAAGTTGCGCGAAACGCTCGGTTGGCTCAAAACCCAGGAGCGTGAGATAGTCCTTTTTAAGGATGAAGAGCACGACATAAACCACATGAAGGGCGTGTTAGTACGAGTGCGTCACGATGAAATGGAAAAGCCGTTTTATATGGCAAAAGTACTGCCAAAATCGCAAGTTATGAAGGGCAAGCAGGGTTGGATGCTACGCGCCGACAAATTTATACCATTCGACGCCGAAGCGGCCCTGCGTCTACCGACTGACCCGCAGATGCTCATACTTGACCAAGACCTGTATGTTTTCAATCAGAGCAAGCTGAAAACACTATTTGGCTACGATGCCAAAGAAGCGGCCATAGCCGAAAGTAAGGTCCGTGAAATAATGGAAGCTTACGGTCTAAGCTTCCCAGAGGGCGTCGGTCTGAACGCACTCCTGAAGGGCAAGAAGCAGCTCATACAGAAGCTGCAAAAGCTTGAGGTAGGAAAGGTGACGCAGGAGAAGGCGCTCGAATATGCCGAAGACATGGATCTGGAACTTATGCCGGATGATGCAGGCAGGATTATCATCATGGACGACAAAAGCCTGACGACATTCGTAAATATCATCAATGAAGATTACTGGGAATCACCCCTGACGGGCGAACGCTACGAAATCATCAAAAAACGCCCCCTCAAAGCCAAAGACGAGGACGAACTCCCAACCGCATGAGTGAAAAGCCACCTCGAGGCAATAAGACCGAAAAGGCGGCACGCTTTTACAGAGATATAAATGTCATCGGCGCTGTAGCATGTTTCGGTTTCGGAATATTGGTGCCGCCTGTGGCTATCGCGGCCAATGCACTGGGTGCACTGAACCTCGCGCAAGCCGCTGGCGGGGAAATAGTACGCCGCGCAGCCACTAAGCGCAAAAAATAAATGCACCTATTTAATCGCCATACCTAACCTCAGTTCGACATAAGGGTTCAGTCAACTAATCCGGAACAAAGCGTAGCCTTCAGGTAGTTCTCTGGCGAGGTGAACCAGCATGGCTGGTTCTGCCGAGCCATCCATTCGTTGAGGATGAGCTCTAATTGCTTCGTGGGCACACACCCGTAGAGCTTCTTCAGGTAGCGCTTCATGACGCCCCACATGTTCTCGATCTTGTTGGTTGGGCCAAAGTGCCCGTTGCTATGGTTGCAGCGTTCGTGAGAATAGCCATAGAACTCAAGATCGTAGTAGCCAGCATGAGCATCGGTCAGGATGAAGCTACTTCGGGCGATGGTACTGGTCAGAAACAGTTCCAGGGTGTCTTGTGCTCTGTCCGGGATAACCTGGAGGCGAAGCCTCCTGGTATCCCGTTCAATGGCACCAACGACCAGGGTTTGGTGCCCGTACTTCTGTTTGCCAAAGAAGCTCTCGTCGACCTCTACGATGCCGGAGAGTTCTGGCAAGGCCGGTGGCAAGTTCTGCCGGAAGCGCCAGTACCACCGGCGAACGGTCGTGTAGCTGACGCCAACGACCAGACAGGCAGTATTTGGGCTCTGGCGATTCTGGAAACACCAGAGTAAGGTCATGATCTGACGGTAGCTAAGCTTGCTACTGCGGAACCAGGTAGCGGCCTTCGGCCGCACCTTGATCCGACAATGCTTGCACCAGCCATATTCCCGTTTCCAAGAGAGCTTGGTGGTACAAGTTGCGCAGGTCGTTTTCTTGGTAAGCAGTTGGTGCACCAACTGCTTACACCTGGCTTCGCCAGGAATGTTTGTTAGACTAGTCACTAGGAACAGTCCTTTCTGGTAGTTAGTTGTTGTTACAAACCCTATTCTACTGGAAGGCTGTTCCGTTTTAGTTTAATGAACCGACATTAAGCCAGCCGCCTAGGCTGGCAGTAACAACGGTTCCGTCAATAGCTGCTGTTCTGTATTGCTAAAGTTTAGACTTGGCTTCTTCGGCTGCAATTGGTATGCAATGAGGCCAGAAAACAGGTTGACCCCAAAGTTCACAGGACTCCGGTGCCTGGTGTGCTCAATCTGTTCTTGGTTTTTCAGCTGGTCGTTGATGGTCTCGATGATCGA
>JAEUQV010000077.1 GCA_016789655.1 Candidatus Saccharimonadota bacterium | reverse complement strand
CACGGGTTACGAAGATTGCCCAAGATTCCGCCCAGTCTTCACCATAATTGGTAGCGGCGTATTCCGTCACGAAAGATGAGGGTGAGGCATTATAGAAATCACTAACTTCATCTTGGTTCTGGCCTTGGTCAGATGGCACATCTTCGCCATACTTTTTCCAGAATCGATCGTAAAACGCATTGATATACGAAGCCTGGTTCGCACAGCCCTCATCAAGCTGCAGGAATGGGCAGCTACCGCCGACCTCACCCTTCACTTGCGTGTTGTTCAAAGACACGATATGACCGTACTCGTGCACCATAGTATGGGCTAGATCTTTTTTGTCATCCTGGAACGCGGCGTTGACATTCACGTGCCATTTGCCTGCCGTCTGGCTCTGCCACACACTGGCGGCACTGTCGTTGTTGGAGTCATCAAACACTTCGAAGCTTTGAATGTAGCCCAACACATCGTCTTTGCCAGCAACACTTAAAAATAAATCCCACAGCTTTTGATCATTGGCGCTTGGCTTCGGGGCAAGCGTCAGATCTTTAGCAACCGTATAGATAGTGCCATTTGTCTCAGAGCCGGTATCGTCTTTTGTGATTAGCTCTGTGTTTCCAGCGCTGGTCTGTGACTTTGACGTAGGTTGAGAATCTGTTTTTTTGGTTACTTTCGATTGTGAGCCAGTAAAGAACTGGTCGATTTCATCTTCAACCGCTTTGGCTTTTGCAGCACAATCCTCATCTGTCGTGCATTCGAAGAAACACGAACCGGTTACAGCATCGTAGCGCTCCAAGCTTGTACAATCAGAGGCATTGAGCCTTGTAAACCAAAACAAACCCCCTGCGACCAACACAATGATGACAGGGACACTAATCATTGCGAGCTTGTGTTTCGATGTCATGCTTTACATATTATAGTAATGCTTCGTTAATGCAAAGTGAATCTGGTTGATGGCAAATTGTAAGATATTTTTTATTGATGATATCACCTTAAATATAGGCAAATTTATCGCGTCAAGTTTGTAATTCCTTTGGGGTTGGGCGAAAGCATTGTTTTCGGTGAATGGATGAGGATGGTTATGCTCACGAGGCCGTCCCAAAACGCTGAGCGGCACGAGCGCGAGCTTTTGCGGCTTCAGTCTCACCATTACGTGGCACTGCCTGGGTAGTTAGATTGCTGAGCAATTTTTGGGCAACTGCGGCGACTTCTGCCATTGTCTCATTGAATATCGCCTCGTTGGCTTTGGAAGGTTCGTGAAAGCCAGACAACTTTCGTACAAACTGCAGTGAAGCAGCCCGTATTTCTTCATCTGTCGCAGGCGGATCAAAATTGAATAATGTCTTAATACTTCGGCACATTTTTTACCTCCTTACTATATGTAGTATACCGTGCTTACGGGCTGTATCATTTCGCACCCAATCCGCTGCAGATATGTTCAAGAGATACATCAATCACGCAAGATGCCCGCCATTGCTTTTCCGTGAGCTAGTTCATCGATAAGTTTGTCGAGATAGCGGATATTTTGCATGGTAGGTTCCTGTATGGTTTCAACCCGGATGCCACAAATAACACCGGTGATCTTCATCCGGGATGGATTCAGGCATGGCGCTTCGACAAAGAATTGCTCGAAGCTGGTCTGCTGCTCCACCTGTGCTTCGATTTCTTTTTGACTATAACCGGTCAGCCAGCGGATGATTTCATCAACTTCGGCTTTGGTGCGGCCTTTTTTCTCTGCCTTGGCAGTATATAGTGGATAGACTTGCGCAAATGGGATGCCGTATACACGCGGATTATCTGCCATATATTACTTGCCTAACTTTGCCATGTTTAACCGGACAGCCTCATGTACAATCGCGGTAATGACATCTGCATTGGGCTCTTCGCCATCATGAAATTCTATTGCACGGTCGGTGCTGCTATTTTGCCGAGCATTGAAATGATGCTGCAAATCATGCATTTGGGCACCCTTGGTAAAAACCAATTTTATATTGTCTTTGAATGTTTCAGTCATGCATACTATGCCATTGTTCGACCAAACCGGCAGACCTTCGGGCCGGGTGCGCATTTTCCATTTTATCTCCTCGATCATGTCTGGGTCGGCCGCTAAAATGATAGCCCGAATGCGCGCCAATAACTCACCTTTCCATCCTCCATAGAGAGCAATGATATCGTCGATTTGCTGAGCTGCAGATTTCTCTTTTATGTACTCTATGGTACAACGAGTGCTACATTCACAGCAATCCATCTTTAGAATTTTTAAGATAGAGCGAAGTTTGCTTAGCGATTAATGAATGACATGCCGCTGATGGTAACATCAAATTCATCGTATGTAGGCAGTGTGGCGGTCGGGTTCGCCGCTAGGTATGCGTCGCGAATACTCCCCGCTTTTATGTCTGATGAAATGGTTCCGTTATTCACGTCGAATGTAACATAGCGGGTTGGGTTGTAGTCATTGGAGTGGAAGGTACCTATGAATGTTGGCACTTTGTTTCCAGCTACGCCCGTATCTACCCGATAGGCAGCAGAGTAGCCCCGGTGCCCGCAAAACGCTGCCTTTACGTTTGGATACGCCAAAATCAGCTGGTTGTAAATTTCTTGGGGCGCTAGGTCGCCGTAGCCTGCATTGCCCTTGCCTACTACCATTGAACCGTCTTCTTCGATGAGGTAGTGTGAAAGCACAATTACATTGTGCTTCGGATGAGTAGCGACAACATTCTTCGCCCAGTCGAGTGCACTCTGCCGAGGAGTCATTTCTATTGACAGAACGAGCCAGTCTTTGCCCTCTGCGGCGAATGTCCGGTAAGCATTCTCAAGCTTGCCTTCAAATGAATTTTCATACTTTTCACGACTGAGCGGAAAAATTCGGTTCATTACCGTAGTGTCTCTGAGCTGTGCTTTCTGAAGCTGTGGATTGTTTATGCCGCTTGGGCAGGCGCTACCGTTATTGCACACTATAGCCAAATCGTGATTGCCTAAGGCAATTAAATATGGCATCCCCGAAGCATCAAGTATATTGAATGCATTGTTGGCTAGTGTAAGCTGGTCTGGCGCAGGAGCTTCAACTTCGTTTGCTCCCCAACTTATAAGATCACCTGTATGCGCCACGAAACGAAGATCGCGAGTGGTCTTTTGCCCTATAATGGCACTGATTCGTTCGTTATATTGGTCACCCGCAAATGCCTGCGCCTCTTGCTGCGTGTCGGGCATGACTGCTATGCCGAAAACACCATCGGTGTAATCGGATGGCGGCACTACTGGAGGTGGCGTGACTACAAACTCTGGTGCGTCTTTAGCAGTTGGAATAGCATAAAATGAAACGCCCTCACTCACCCAGCCCGCGGCTGTCAGAGCAGCCTGGTCAGACTTACTAAGCGCGTACTGGTGTCGAGCATTTTTTTCGTACCGATAGACCGGCTCAGTTACAGCTGTATCGACGTTAGATACGTAAAACTTTACGCCTTGGTCTTTATAGCCAGCAGCAATAAGCGCCTGTTGCTTCGACGTATCTGATTCGGTAGCAAAATCGACAGTACTTGACTTGTAGTAGCGTTTAGCAGGCTTCAAGCCAGTTCCCGTTTCTTTTGAAGATAAAAATACTTCGTCACTAATACTGTAGCCATAATTAGCCGCTGCCGAGCTGACCTCAGAAGTTGAAGTAGTCATCAGGTTCGTTGGGTTTTTTGGGTTTGTTATTTGATACGTAACATCGTCCATAACTCCAGTCGCCGCAACTACATGCCACCCCGAACTTGCCATAGTAAGACACATTGCGCCCCCGACAAGCATCAGCATTAGCACGCTACGTTTTGCCTGTATCAATACCCTCATGCTTCCTCTTTCATTTATACTACACAATTGCATTCTACACTATTAGTCAACAATACGCACAA
>JAEUQV010000039.1 GCA_016789655.1 Candidatus Saccharimonadota bacterium | reverse complement strand
GAAATGGTCAAAACCGAACTCGCCGCCTAACTCCCACCCCATTTTGTGCAAAGGTCAGTTCTCTGCACATTTTGTGTAGAGTTGTGCAGAGAACTGACCTTTGCACAGACACACAATAAGCATTAGTCATCTGGATTATTTGCAAGCTGCCACTTTAACACACTCAGCTCATCTCTGGTCTCTACGTAGTCTTTCACGAATTCTTCGTACATAGCCGGGCTATGATCGAAGAGCTCCATAACCCATTGCGTCTGCAGCCACTCCTGACTACGTTTGCCAGTGTAGTTTTGGTAGCTTGAATATGGCCAGGTTTTGTAGTCGTCAGGGTTGAGATGTATGTAGCGTGATATGTGATGCAAATACGCGTCCGCATTAATTCGTGATGCCTTATATGGTCCCTGGAAGAGCCCACCAACTCTCATGTAACGATTGTTAAAGTACATAACATATCCTGTCGCCAACTTCCGCATAAGCTTGTTAACGCCATCGATAGAAGTCTGGTGTAAAAGTAAATGAAAATGATTCGGCATAAGGCAATACGCAAGTAGTTGAACCTCGTTGTCGATACGGTTTATACGGTGACGATCTGTTTTACTTGTTTGCTTGCCAAGTAGATACTTTTTTAAAAGTCCAAGGAAAACAGTGTAGTCTTGTTCGTCAACAAATATGATACGTTTCTCAACCCCCCTGTTATACACGTGGTAGTACTCATTCTCTGCAAATTCCCGAATAACATTACGACTTGGCACAATTACCTCCCTTTCATAAAGTGCAGAGGTCAGTTCTCTGCACATATGACAGTGTAGCAGTTCAGTAAGTTATAGCCATGAGCCGGATGAGTCGCAGATGTGCAAAGGTCAGTTCTCTGCACATTTTGTGCAGAGAACTGACCTTTGCACAAGGCAGAGTTGGTAAAATAGGGGGATGAAGATAGCGATTGTTGGGTTTGCAACAGATGGTCGGGTGAGTGCAGAGTATTTTACGCGGCATGGGCATATAGTGACTGTTTGTGATGAGAGTACAGAGATAGACGTGCCAGAAGTCTATGAAAAGCAGCTCGGTGCAAGCTACTTGCATGATATGGCACGATTTGATGTAATCGTGCGCAGTTCGGGAATACATCCTTCGGTGATTGTGCGTAATAATCCGGGTGTAGAAGGTAAGATAACAACAAGCGTAAATGAATGCTTGGCTCACTGCCCCACCCCAAATACCATAGGCGTAACAGGCACAAAAGGTAAAGGTACAACCAGTACGCTTATAACTAAAATGCTTGAAGCTGCAGGCAAACGAGTGTTTTTGGGCGGAAACATCGGCCGATCGCCGCTAGAATTCCTGGATGAAGTTACGGTGGATGATTGGGTAGTCTTAGAGCTGAGCAGTTTTCAGCTGAGTGATCTGCGGCACTCACCACATATCGCCGTTTGTTTGATGGTAGTGCCCGAGCACCTAAACTGGCACAGTGATATGGCAGACTATAAGGCAGCCAAATCACATCTATTCGCACAACAAAAAAGCGATGATGTCGCAATTTATTTTGCAGAAAACAGCGACTCTACAGAGATAGCTAGCCACGGCAGCGGCAGGAAAGTTCCGTATTTCACAGAGCCGGGTGCCCACATAGAAAATGGGGCGATTGTCATAGAAGACCAGCGTATATGCTCGACCGACGAGCTGAAATTACTCGGCAAGCACAACTGGCAAAATGCCTGCGCCGCCGTCACTGCCGTCTGGCAAGCCGACGTGCACGATACAGATGCCATCTGCTCGGTGCTTACTAGCTTTGCGGGACTTGAACATCGGTTAGAGTTTGTGCGTGAATTTGAAGGCGTGCGGTATTACGATGATAGCTTTGGCACCACCCCCGAAACGGCAATCGTGGCCATACAGTCCTTTGAGCAACCAAAAATAATAATTCTTGGCGGGTCAGACAAAGGAGCAGACTATGGTGAGCTTGCTCAAGTTGTTTCGGAGTCAACCGTCCGTCAGATTATAATTGTAGGTAATACCGCAAATAGAGCATACGTATCAGGTGGACCGGCTATTGAGTCGGCCTTGCGAAATCTTGGATTACAGAATATTACATCGCTCATAAAAGCCGGTCCTACGACAATGGAAGAAATTGTTTCTGAAGCGTATAAGTGTGCTCAGCCAGGTGATGTGGTTTTGCTATCAACCGCATGTGCAAGTTTTGATATCTTTGAAAATTATAAAGACCGCGGCTGGCGGTTTAAGCAAGCTGTGCAAGCACTTGCGTAAGCCGATTTATAATCGCTTCTTCGGGTTGCAATACATATGCACGGCCTTCTGCAATTTGACGTATGGCCTCTTCGACCCAGTGGTAGTGTGTACACCCAAGTACAACTATATCAGCACCTGCCGCCAGCGCCGGCTCAATTTCTTGTCGTAAGCGTGCCTCAGTCATTGCGTTCTGTTCAATAAGGCGCGACCAGTCCTCACAGTCTGGCTCAAGCACAGTTATACCCTGTGCATATAGCTCTTTGAGCTCAGCATATCGCGGGCTCGCCAGTGTCGTCGGCGTAGCACACACAGCGATTATCTTTTGCTTAGTCATAGACGCTGCAGGTTTTACCATGGGCTCAATCGCCACAAGGGGTATATCAAACTGCTGCCGCAATCGACCGATAAGCGTCGTGCTCACCGTGTTACATGCTACAACAATGACAACGCATCCGTCATCTATGAGAGACTGCAAAACCGGCACCACAAATGTAAATATTTCATCCGGCGTCTTCGTGGCATAAGGAAAATGCTCGGGCATATCATGTCGAAAAATAACTTCTATATCTGGCCGTGCTTTTTTTATAGCGCGCGCCACACTAAGGCCACCTATACCAGAATCAAACACACCTATTTTCATTATTTCTCTTCAGTAGTCGCTTCGGCGGCGCGGATGACGTTTTCGAAAAGAGCGCAGATGGTCAGCGGGCCAACGCCACCCTTACGCGGGGTTAGGGCTATATCGTCGCGTTCGTAGACATCGTCGGCTACGTCACCAACGGTCTTGCCCTTTTCGCCAGCTACACCTGCGTCTACCACAACAGCTCCCTTTTTAACCATATCCGATGTGATAAGCCCTGCCCGACCCGTCGCTGTTATTATGACGTCTGCTTCGAGAAGCAACTCTTTGGTGTTGGGAGTTTGGCTATGAATAAGCACGAAATCGTAGCCGCTCACCTCAAACATGTCTATCAGTGGCGCACCAACTAACTTCCCGCGACCGACCAGCGCTATCCGAGAGGTAGCAAGGTCTACATTGTATCCAGCCAAAAGCCATAGTATTGCCATGGGTGTTGCAGGAGTGTATGGCGCTTCTTCGCCAAGACCATCTACATCTTTCTCGGGTGCTATTGTGTTAACAACTTCATCGGTTTGTGACGGATCAGCCAGGGGAAGCTGCACTATTATACCGTGTACAGACACGTCGGAATTGAGCTTTTTTAGCAAATTCTTCACCCTGTCTTGAGCAACATAATGTATGTCTACATCAACCAAAATGTCTGCGCCATAGCGCTTTTTCATCCCCATATATGTGAGGCTTGGGCCGTGTTCGAGCGTGTATATAATAGCTAGCTTGGGTTGAATGTTATGCGCTTGGCGCAATGCACGTACCTGCTTAGCCTGACGTTCCTTTATATACTCGGAGAGATCTTTGCCGTTTAATAGTTTCATAAGCACAGTGTACCATGGACCAGACATGCCGAAATCAATTCCTGGCCACATTCACTCCCATCGCTAGTGAGTTACCCTTCGAAAGTGACGCCGATCCATCTTGGCAATCCTTGTGATCTATCCTAACCTAGCGCCCCATGTGAAATGCAGCTTGTGCATTACAGAACCTAGGGGTATATTCATAAGTATACTATTTAGGAGTTAAACTATGGATCCAACAACACCTCAAGCACCTCAAGCACCTCAGCAAACAAATAGCCTTGCTGCGTGGCCAGGAGCCTTCAAGCTGTATAACACCTCGAAAACAGCCACACTTGTCAACTGGCAAACTTTCTTGCTTTTACTACTTGTTTCGTTTGCAGGAAGTTTTGTATTTGACGCTATCGGAGGAGATGACAGCTCAGAGCCAATCTATTTTATTTCGCAATTGCTTAGTTTTGTGTTAAGTGTGTTTCTAGGCGCTGCAACTACAGTGGTACTGCTAAAGAACACTGCTCGAGAAAAAATAAGCATCGGTCAGTCGCTATCGGTTGGAAGTTCTCGTTTTGTGCCGATACTACTTACTATGGTGTTTGTGGGATTAGCTGTTGGATTTAGCGCTCTGCTCTTTATCATCCCGTTCTTCTTCATTATGCCTCGTCTGATTCTGGCGCCTTATTATGTCATAGATAAAAATATGGGTCCGATAGACGCTATAAAGGCGAGCTGGGAAGACAGTAGAGGCCACGCCGGTAAAGTCTGGGGGGTAATAGGTGTTTCTTTGCTTTTTGCTCTTATCATGATAACAATCATTGGTATCCCAGTAGCTCTATACCTGTTGTTTATGTACTCTACTGCACCAGCTTTGCTGTACGCTTGGATTACAGGCGCTAGCGCTAGGGCTCCTGCTGCCCCCGTCGCACCCGTCGCCCCCGTCGCACCCGTCGCCCCAACCGCTCCAGCCGCACCACAGCAATAGAAATACTACTTGTTACAAATAGATGTAAACTATAATACTTGTAGTTTGTGCAGCAGTAATGAAAAATACACTATTACTCACTTCTGATTTCGTGCATCGCCCAATTAGTAATAGGCCAAAAAAAAGCAAACCCTCGCATGCTCTACGCGCTAGTACTATATTGCTGAGCGTGATTTGTATGACTTTGCTAATGAGCCAAGTCATTGCGCTTACTTATAGCGCGACTGTTGAGACTGAGTCTGGCTCCGTGACGGCGCCAGCCAGTGCCGTATCTGACTCAACCGCTCATGGCAACCAAGCCGTAAAATTTACCGCTCAAAGTGGGGGTAGCTGCCCGCAAGCAAAGCGAACTATTACCGCAAGCGATGTCACCAATAACACTAATAGCGGCTACACAGCTGGCACGCAAGTATACGTACCGGATGGCCCTGACCCTTGGGGTGGCTGTTTCCCTGGCCCGGGCACTACTGGTATACCCGCAGGGACAACGTTAAGCGCTTACAGTGGATCGTGCACTCTGAGCACCCCCAACGCGGTCATAGACTCCAAGAATATAACGTGCGATTTAGCTATCCAAGCCAACAATGTTACAATAAAAAACTCTAAAATAGTAGCTAATACTATAGAAATTCTGAGCGGTTCATTGACACTTCAAGATAGCGAAGTAGATTTTGGTAGCAATATAAATGGCGAGGGGCTTAAAGGATTTAGCTTTACGATTTTACGAGCAAACATGTACGGTGGAAAACGCCAAGTTTGGTGCGATACCTGTACATTGCAAGATTCATATTTGCACGACCAGTTAAGTGATCCTACTGGGGTTACACATGAATCATCTGCTCGCGTTGAAGCAAATGCGGTATTACGACACAACACTCTGTGGTGCAATGCGCCAGACTTTCCGCCAGATGCAGGCTGCTCAGCTAACCAAACTGGCTATCCAGACTTTGGGCCTATACACCACAACACAATGGAAAGAAATCTCTACATGGCAACGACGGGTGGTTATTGCTCATACGGGGGATACAACCCCGGAAAACCCTACAACAACGACCCACTTAATGCGACCTACGTGCATTCAGTTGAAAATGTTTTCCAGCGCGGCACACGCGCAAATGACCGCACAACAATTTCACTCTCCGATAAAAGGCGCTACACCTGCGGTGGGTACGGGGTACTAGACTCGTTCAATGACGAAAAAGCCGGATTCCGGTTCCACGGCAACATGTGGGACGACGGGCAACTTTTCGCCGATGACACGGACTATCCGTATGGATCGTGGCTCTCGCAGATGGAGACACCTTAATTTGAGCAGCTCCATATTTCTCGAAAAGTCTTAGTGAGCACTTGTCAAAACAGAGGTATTTTGCTACACTTACCCCCGTCCTAGCTGATTCCTAGCATATATAAGGTATGCGTGTTTCTTGCATTGCGAGATAGGAAAAGTGCAGCTAAGGCAGAAAGTCACGTCTTTTTGCCAGCGCGATGAGAAAAACCCAAAGGTTTTATCTTATTACGAGGGCCAGTAGCTCAGCTGGTTAGAGCGTCTGCCTCTTAAGCAGAATGTCGAGGGTTCGAGTCCCTCCTGGCCCTCCAAAGTAAGAAGTCCTATCTTAGATGGGACTTTTTACTTTGGTATAGCCTCGGCTGAGGCTCGAAGCTTCAGCACTATTAAGATCTTCGCTTAACAGAGCTCATTTTTGTTTGGTATAGTTATGATATGAAAACCGTGTTGTTCATTCCTGGTTTCCGAGAAGGCATTACTAGCCGTGACTATAAAAGCACCCTTGCTGCGATTGAAGCCAAGGGTTATAAGGTTAAATTCGTGCCTATAAACTGGACACGAACAACTATCGATGACTGGGTGAAAGAACTTGACAAAGAATACTCAAAACACGACCCAACCGAGACAATTCTCGCTGGTTTCTCATACGGTTCTATGACAGCATTTATAGCTGCAGCGGGCAAAAACCCATCTGAACTGTGGCTTTTTTCTTTATCGCCATACTTCTGCGATGACATGCCTGATATGAAGAAAACTTGGCTTTCGAACATTGGCCATCGCCGTGCAGATGCATTCAGAAAACTCAATTTCAATAGCCTCTCCAATAGAATTAAATGTAAGACGTTGATAATAGTTGGCGAGATTGAAGCCGCAAAGTACCCCTTGATTGATAAACGCTCCAAGATTGCACATCAGAAGATCGCAAACAGTAATCTCATAGTCGTTGAAGACGCCGATCATGACGTATCGGACAAAAACTATATTGCTACCATCACAGAAGCAATATGAACTCTGTCATTTTTTTTATTAATGACCAACCCTCAGACATGGGGAACCTGGCTCGGAGTTATGGGCATACTATTTACCTCTCAGATCCCAGCTGAAGTCCTCCCCTATCAATAACTCATCCCAGGCGAAAATGGTTAGGAAACTTAATCTAAGAGACGTCTCTGGATTGCGGTGTGGTCGGCAGATAGACGGTCTAGAAGCGCTTGCACGGTGCAGTTATCGCGGGGATCAATGAAGTCGGGTGCTATATCGGCTATCGGCTGCAGCACGAAATCGCGCTCGTGCGCACGCGGGTGCGGAATGGTGAGTTCGGGCGTGTCAAGTAACAGTTCGCCGTAATATATGATGTCTATGTCTATTTCGCGTGGCCCCCAGCGGAAACGGTGTATACGACCCATTTCCTGCTCAATGTCCTTGACAAATTTCAGTAGAGCTATGGGCGGAAGATCGGTCTCGCCACGCATGGCGGTATTACAAAAATCCGGCTGGTCAGTGTAGCCAACTGCTTTAGAAGTATACAGGGGCGCACGGACAATACCTTGCAGCTGAGACTCCAGCATCTCAATCGCGCCAGCAATAAGCGCCGGGCTATCGCCTACGTTTGAACCAAGCGCTAAAAAAACAGTAGCCATATACCGATGATACCATGTGGTGACGCACCCCGTTGCAAATGATGCGCACAAAAGCCTATACTTTACCTGTATAACATAGTTAGCAGAGGAGTATGCGCTGTCATGAGTTCGCTGAAACCAACCTTAGATCCAGAAAGCATCTACCTCGTAAGCGGCACAATCCACCCGAAGCTCGCCGAGCAAACCGCAAAAGCGCTTGGCATACGGCTGGGCCCCGTCAACCGCAAAC
>JAEUQV010000021.1 GCA_016789655.1 Candidatus Saccharimonadota bacterium | reverse complement strand
AGTACAAACACAACTGCCAGCACATAGCCTGCAACCGGCGACGGCCCCTTTGGCGCCGGTGCGACGGCCTTCTTTTTACTAGCTTTTTTCTTTTTTGCCATACTGCTTTTGATTATACCGCTTTTTGGTGTTCTAGTCTACACATCTTCCTGTGGTGGCGCGTAGTCTGAAATAGCTGCAAGTTGTTCACGCATATCGAGTACCACTCCTGCCCAACCTAAGACTGTGTCCAGTCTTGCTAAGCCAGGTGGCATGGTACTCGTTTCATTAATGCAGACTCCAGCATCGCGCATACACCCAGCGAGTATTGACGCACGACATTCTTGAGCTACGCTAAGTGACGCTGCTGTCATAAAACATAGCATATTTTACAACTTTAGTCAATATGCTTATGGTATACGTCAAACCATAGGCGTGGTTCTAGTTTTTCACAGCGGCGATACTTACACCATGTGGTGCTTAGCCTTCATTTTATACTGCAAGCTCAGTGCGCAGCTGAGCGCACGTACAATCCGTACCTGGTTTGGATTTATCTTACACAGACGAAATTTAGCAAGGTCTTCCCATCGTATGAGCCTACCTTGTTTTTGCTCGCTTCCTTGGTCTTGCTGAGTGATGAGGGAATTAAAACTCTTTGAAACTTCGGGCAATTCCTCGATGTTATAGTCCCAAATAGACAAACCTTCGTCATCTTTGCTGGCCGAGAAGAATACCTGGGCATCGTCGCCAATCATCGTTCGTAGCGCATTATACAACACTAAGTTTGGAGTCTTTTCGTACGGTAAGTCCCAAGATTCTCTCTGCCAGTGATATACCCTGCCACGTTTATTGCTACCATCACGAATTTCTACGCGAGGTTCTTGCCTCCCAGACCGCAAATCACGTTCAAGAGCCTCTAGCTCAGGCTCGTCCCGTTCTACAGTATATAGTAATCCGCTAGTTACAATCATGTCTGAACTTGTCGGGTACGATACCTCCATGCCGACAAAAGCAGCAAACCTATCTAGGGCTTCACCCTTAAACCTTTCGCTGTACCTATCGCCTCCCTTTATATCTACATAAAATACTTGGCTGCCTCCTTCATTACTAACCTTGAAGGATATAAGATGGTCAGCAAAGCTCGTTGATCTGTATTCATATGGAACATCACCATACATATAAACAGACGGCAGAAAATGCCGAAAATGCCCTGGCTCCAGTACATCACAGCTTGCTATGAACTCCTTAAATGGGTTTATCATATCTTTCATAAGGATTTGTTCGTTCGGCCTTGGCCAAGGCTTATCTTGCCCTTCGACTGCTGGGTCGATTGTCTCAGCCGTATGCTTAAGGCGCTGACCAAGCAAGTCACCAATGCTTCCCGCAAAGTACTTCATCATGTCAGCCTCTAGCTCTTCTAGGGTTTCATAACGCACCCCAAGCCGTGCATCATCGACTTCGATACTCCTTATATCCTGCTCTATGAGTAGGCCTACATCGAAGCCATTAAGCAGTTCCTTTGTTCTTGCCCCGAGAAGGCCGTCAATATATCCGTCTTTCCAGTCTGAGTAGTATTTGGTATCAGAGGCAAGTTTAGGGTATTCAATGACCCACAGATGTAAGGAAGCCATATCTGGGATGATAGTTGCCAAGTGTGGGCGGATAGCGTTGTAGATATCGTAGCAATTACCGTCATCATCGACTGACGCCAAATGAGCTTCTAAGCCCTTTCGCAAGGTATTTATAGCAGTTTCTTCGAAGCCACCTTCTTGGGTGTATCGGCTTGCAAGCAAGTAAGTGCTAGCCAACCTCATTGGTAGGCCACTACCGTTCTCTGTGTCGTGCAAGTAATCACCGGACTCAAGATAACGCCTGTAGCTACCGACTGGATCATTTTTGGTGGCATCGATCCACTTCTGCTCGCGCACGACCTCAGCATCTCTATCCTGTTTTTCTTTCAGTCGTTTCAACCTTAAACGCTCCGCTTCAGCTGCTCTCGCTTCGTTCTGCAGATGCTCTTGCTCCGCATAAAGCCGACGTCTTTTAAGATCATCTTTAATAGCACCTGTGAAAGCTGCTGCAATAGCAGGAGGTAATAGTTCTGTAAGCTCACTAGGATCTTCAATCCTTTTTCCAGCAGCCATAAGTCTCACAAATGTACCCGCAATTAACTCAGGATTACCCGTTTTACTGCACGCAAAAGCTATAAGTTTAGCCGTCGTATCTGCACTAGCGCCAATGTTCCGCGCGCGTACCGCGATAGTGCTTACGAGGTCTGGATCCCGCAGCGCTACACTACCTAGGACAGTTGGATTGGCTAGAAATGCATCGGTTACTTCAGGTCTTTCGACTAGCTGGTCAAAGATAGCAAGCAGTCTACTGCGCGCATGTGCCCGCTGATATGGCGTGACGCTACCGTCACCTATTGCCCCGGGATCACTGAGCTCTAGATGCTTAACCATTGCTACCATTTAGCCTGCAACAGCACCCCTTTCCTCGCCATTACCAATCTGATTGAGTATAGATTCAATTTGCGGGCTCAAAAATACTGAATGACCTCGGCTAATATCATCGTCAAGAATGCGCTGCAAAGCTGGGTCAAGGCTAGCCGTCGGAACGTCACGACCTGCAGCCGGTGTAGATTCTGGCATATTAATATTATTATACCAGTTACTTAATACTTAGTCAACCCGGGGGTCTTGGTTGAGGAGGCGTTCGCGCATGGCTTGAAAGCGGGCTTGCTGTTCAGCAGCGATTTGCTCGGGTGTTTTTTGCGGTTCGGCTGGTTTATTCTCGACTTGGGCGGCCTGCTGCTTCTCGCT
>JAEUQV010000007.1 GCA_016789655.1 Candidatus Saccharimonadota bacterium | reverse complement strand
GGCTGGCTCACTCATCGATGAGCAAGTAGCTGCCATCCGTGAGCAAGTTGGCAGTGCCAAAGTAGTCTGCGCACTGTCGGGCGGTGTCGACTCGTCGGTGGCTGCGACGCTGGTAAATAAAGCCATCGGCGACCAACAGACATGTATTTTCGTAGACACAGGACTTTTGCGTAAAGATGAATATGAAGAAGTCATGGCGGCGTACGAACAGGTGGGGCTGAATGTGAAATCGGTGCGGGCAGCCGAAGATTTCTACAGCAAGCTGGCGGGTGTCGAAGACCCCGAAACCAAACGCAAGATTATCGGCGCAGAATTCATCGCCATTTTCGAGCGCGAAGCCGAAGCTATCGGCGGCGCTGGCTTCTTAGTGCAGGGCACACTATACCCAGATGTCATCGAATCTGTCTCTGTAAACGGACCAAGCGTTACCATCAAATCGCACCACAATGTGGGGGGCTTACCCGAGAAAATGCACCTAAAGCTCATCGAACCGTTACGAGAATTATTTAAAGATGAAGTTCGTGAACTTGGCGCAGCACTTGGTTTACCCGAGAAAATGGTACAACGCCAACCATTCCCAGGCCCCGGCCTGGCCATTCGCATCATCGGTGACGTGACCGATGAACGCATCCGCATCCTACAAGAAGCCGATGCCATTGTACGCCATGAGATTGAGAACCACGCCATACGCCCTGAAGTGTGGCAGTTCTTCGCCGTGCTGCTACCCATAAAGTCTGTCGGTGTGATGGGCGACGGCCGCACCTACGAGCAAGTCTGCGCCGTGCGCGCCGTAAGCAGCAGCGATGGCATGACGGCCGATTGGGCCAAGTTACCCGCCGAACTCCTAGCCAAAATAAGCAGCCGCATTGTTAGTGAAGTCCGCGGCATAAACCGCGTCGTCTACGACATCACTAGCAAACCCCCGGGCACTATCGAGTGGGAGTAAGACAACCAGTATAAGCAATAGTGATCTGGGCTAAATAAACTATGCCGCTTCGCTGCTTAACACAAATTCGCTTAAACCTAAGCTGCTAAGATTAGCCATAATGTTGCCTGGCGTAAAATACTTGTCCCGCCATCGTCTATATCTTTCATCCCATTTTTGCTGATCTTCGTCTAGCTGTCGAATATAGGTGGTGCAAAGTTCAGGATCGATCAATGCATTGTAGGCAAGGATTTTTTCAAGTGCACCTTCAACCATAATGTATGCCATACGTCTATATGCAATCCATTTTTCAGGATTCGCTTGAATATCTGAGTTCATATAAGACGTTCCTATTTCAGTCGCCGGCCTATTGAATGCATTTAGTACAAGCTGTGCGAGTTCTCTTCGCAATCTAATAGTTTCTTGCCAATAAGACTTACCGTAGAGCATTTCTTGTGGTAATTTTTGTGTTCTGTGTCGATATAAGCCTTCTACCATGGTATCGCCGAATTCTTCGCGACGCGGTCTATCTGGCTGTGCGAATGGATCGAATTGTTTTTGTATTGCTTCGCCATCCGCAACGTGCGTTTTCCCAGGACTATTACGTAAAACATACCATAACATCAACCAATCTTCATTGTATATTTCTAGGGGGTTATGAGATACATGTTGCTGTGTATTTATGGCCATGCTATTACCAGATATATTTTGTGATCTTCTGGTAACTTTACCGTGTCTTAGAAATAATTTTGCCTGATCAAGTGCATGATGTATGACGGACTTATCAACCATCCCAACGGACTTTAAACCAACTACGGCGTTAGCTGCCATTAGGCTACCCACGGCATCTAGAGCTTCTTTGGTTACGTACATATCGTCGTCCATATTGAAAAAACGCTCTAATAAACATGCAGCGATGTTCCGTTTTAAAGCCAGATCACTTGGATTTTTCAGATCATCTGGTATGATATTCTGCGCAGTAAAATCAAACAGTTCGTGCGAATAGCCAGGAGGCAATTGTACGGCATAATATTGTAGCCTGGGCTGTTTCCAAGGCTTTGCCGGACGAACATCACTTAAAAACTTGGCGGCTTGTTCATGATCCGTGTCACCACTGCACATCACTACGAGCGGTAAATTACTGTGCAGTGCTCTTTGTGCTGAATACTCTAAATGTGAGGCACCTCTCGCTGATGGGACAACAATTGCCTCCAGATTAGCCGTAGGGTTACTTTCAATTCCGAGGTCCCGAAAATTTCCTATCTCATAATCTGGGAGATGAGGGTAAGTTGGATTTAACATAATACATTTCGCTTACAAACATTATATATTATTGTTTAAGTGTCGTTTTTGGATTTGAAGTAGTAGGCTATGACGAAACCGAGGGTGGGGCCGGCGATGGCGGAGTAGGTTTGGATGAGATCGGAGAGGGATATACGTAGGGGTTCGGGCTGGGTGTAGGTGCTTGCCGAAGTGGCGAATGTGACGTCACTATACTTCATT
>JAEUQV010000006.1 GCA_016789655.1 Candidatus Saccharimonadota bacterium | reverse complement strand
GGCTGGCTCACTCATCGATGAGCAAGTAGCTGCCATCCGTGAGCAAGTTGGCAGTGCCAAAGTAGTCTGCGCACTGTCGGGCGGTGTCGACTCGTCGGTGGCTGCGACGCTGGTAAATAAAGCCATCGGCGACCAACAGACGTGCATTTTCGTAGACACAGGACTTTTGCGTAAAGATGAATACGAGGAGGTCATGGCCGCATATACCCAAGTGGGTCTAAACGTCAAACCGGTGCGTGCTGCCAAAGATTTCTACAGCAAGCTGGCTGGTGTCGAAGACCCCGAAACCAAACGCAAGATTATCGGCGCAGAGTTCATCGCCATTTTTGAGCGCGAAGCAAAGGCTATTGGCGGGGCAGATTACCTAGTGCAGGGCACGTTGTACCCAGACGTTATCGAGTCGGTTTCGGTCAATGGCCCAAGCGTAACCATAAAATCTCACCACAATGTCGGCGGCCTGCCAGAAAAAATGCACCTCAAACTCATAGAACCACTGCGCGAACTATTTAAAGACGAGGTACGAGAGCTGGGAGCAGCGCTTGGCCTGCCCGAAGCCATGGTACAGCGCCAGCCATTCCCGGGCCCTGGTTTAGCCATCCGTATCATCGGCGATGTCACCGAAGAACGCATACGCATTCTGCAAGAGGCCGACGCTATCGTACGTCACGAGATCGAGAACCATGCAGTGCGCCCCGAAGTTTGGCAGTTTTTCGCTGTGTTGCTACCCATAAAGAGTGTCGGCGTGATGGGCGACGGTCGCACCTACGAGCAAGTCTGCGCCGTGCGCGCCGTAAGCAGCAGCGATGGCATGACTGCCGACTGGGCAAAACTGCCGCCAGAACTACTAGCCAAAATATCTAGCCGTATCGTCAGTGAAGTTCGCGGTATAAACCGCGTCGTCTACGACATCACCTCCAAACCCCCCGGTACCATCGAGTGGGAGTAGGTCAAGCATTACAAACATTAATCCTGTTCACTACTGAGCGTATATTCACCTAAACCAAGTAATCCCAGGTTTTTGAGTATATCTGGGGTGCGTTTTTCTTTAAATATGTCCCAACGTTCCATCCATTGCCGCTGGTCGTCATCAAGAGCCCGAAGATAATCCGTGCAGTTACCTGGCGCAACCATAGCACTGTACGCTAGAATTTTTTCCAAAGCGGCTTCAACCGCAGCATACTGCGCCCGACGATCTCTAACAGGATCTTCTGTACTTTCATTGAAGCCTAAATAACTCATGTGAATCTTCTCTATAGGTAAATTGAATATGTTTAGCAATTTAGCAGCAAAACCACGACGCCGCGAAATTACAGAACGCCAGTAAGTCTCATCTCCCAATACTTCTACCGTTCTCTGCCTTGACGGAAGTGCGTAGATACCTTCGATGATTGTATCGCCGAATTCTTCCCGCCTTGGTCGATCGGGGTCAGAAAAAGGGTCATACTGAGCCTGACTAGCTCTTCCTGGGGCAATCGCAACCCCACTTCGACCATCACGCAGTGCATAGTGCATAAGCAACCAGTCTTCATTGTAGATATTAAGTGGGCTATAGAATGAACATAGTGCAGTGTTTATACCCATGCTGTTACCAGTTACGTTATCTGACCCGAGCACATAGTGCTGAGACTGTATAAATCTTGCCGCCGCTTCTCTGGCATGATGTATAACCGACCAGTCAGGCATGCCGCCTGTGCGAAGTCCTACGATTGCGTTTGCCGCCAGCAAGCTTCCGGCTAAGGCCAACGCCTCATGGCTAACCTCCATGTCATCATCCATATAAAATACCCGCTCAGCTACGCAGGCGCCGATTGTTCGCTTGAGCGACAAATCGCCTGGGCAAATAAAATCTTCTGGAATACTATATTGCGCCCGGAAATTAAACAACGGATTTTCATAATCATCAGGAAGCTTTACTGCATGCCAGATTAGCCGAGGTTGTTTATGATGTAAATCTTGATTATATTGACTAAATAGTTCTGCCGCAGCGACATGGTCGGTCCTACCGCTACATAGCACAACCAAGGGTACACTGCCGGCTTGAGCCGTATTCGCAGCATTAGTAAGATAGCTTGCTCCCCTGGCCGATGGCACCACAATTGCACTAAAGTTAGAAGCCGGATCTCCAGGCTGCCCCAGCTCGCTGAAGTTGTCAACCGGATAACTTGGAACTTGTTTGTCAGACTCCAACATAACTATATCCAAGTATATCCTATCCCCTAAGTGTCGTTTTTGGATTTGAAATAGTAGGCTATGACGAAACCGAGGGTGGGGCCGGCGATGGCGGAGTAGGTTTGGATGAGATCGGAGAGGGATATACGTAGGGGTTCGGGCTGGGTGTAGGTGCTTGCCGAAGTGGCGAATGTGACGTCACTATACTTCATT
>JAEUQV010000101.1 GCA_016789655.1 Candidatus Saccharimonadota bacterium | reverse complement strand
GTGGCTGCGCCACCCAGATTCGATCTATCTCCTCACCATTATTTGCGGCCTTAAGGAGCATCTGCGGTACACCGGTACTTTTACCGCTGCCGGTCGGGGACTTCAAAACAGTGACCGGGTTTTCTAAAATAGTGCTGGTTGTGTGTTCGGCATATGCGGCGATGGGTAACGTAGGATTACCTAGCATACCCGTTTCTGATAAGGGTGCGGAAGTCTGTGACCCATCGCCAGCGATGTGAACTTGTTCGGGCCATGGAGTTGCTATAGCATTCAGCAGATCTTCGCTTGGACGAGGATCGAACCGTTGGCTATTTAGCACGTATTTATACCCTCTTTTTGTATACCCGCACCGTAGAATGTTTATGCATTACCAATTACGACTATACTCGCGCCTTTTTCGCATTACAAGAAAATCCCCGGATTTTACCGGGGATTTCAAAAAATTACACTATTCAGACGTAGAATTAAGCTTCTTTTTGTTCTGCCGCTGCATCTGAGACAGCTTCTGTCTCTTCTACTGCACCTTCGGCGGGAGCGGGTTCTTCGGCTTCGCCGGCGGCTTCTTCGTTGGCAGCGGCCAAAGCACTTGGTTCAAAGACTGTAGCGATTACGTGAGTCGCCTCGGTCTCAACCTCAACGCCTTCCGGTACTTCCAGGTCGGCTACGGTTAACTGGTCACCAACTTCGAGGAGTTTTTCGGCATTGTAAAATAGCTCGTCTGGCAGGTTTTTTGGCAATGCTTTAACAGCAACTTCTGTGAGCTGCGCGAGTACAATTAAGCCAGCTCGTTCTGCGGGGCTCGCATCATTATCTTCATCATATCGTGCTTTTACGGGTACTTCGGCACTAACTTTTTCATTGGCTTTCACAGCGTTAAACACGACGTGCGTAACACTTCCAAGCCGTGGGTCCATTGTGGCGCTACGGATAAGTGTGGTGTACTTCTTGCCCCCGACGGTCAGCTCAACCGGGTGGTGTCGCCCAGCAGCATGAAACACTTTAGTCAAAGCCTGGAACTCTGCTTGAATATGTACAGAATCTTTGCCGTGGTCATGAATAACAGCCGGGACAATACCCGCTTTCCTTAAGCGCTTCACACCCTTGCCAAGTGTTTCGCGCGGCTCTACTAGTAATGTAATAGCATCCGACATTGTTACCTCCTTGTGTCAGATACATATTCTACCATAGCTACAACATTTCTGCGAAATCACATTACATATTGCACGACACGTATTGATAACAAATTTTACAAGATACCACAGACAGCCCGACTTGTAGAAGCGGCTTCGGCAAACTCGACTTAGAGCCGCAAGGAGTCTCCTTGCAAGAATAGTCCTGGTGAGGCATTTTTCGGCTGCGATGCCTGGTTCACTAGATGGTGGTTTTAGCTGGGATTTGGCGCGGGTGCATGATCGGGTGTGGCCGAGAGCCAGGGATTTGTAGCGAGTCTAGGGGTCGAAAGTTGAAGTGTTGCGATGGGTTATGGGTTATGGGTTATGTTGGGCGGGTTGCGGTGACTAGCATGGGTTAGTGGTTATGGTAGCGTAAAAACAGAAAATCGGCTAATTCACATTTCTCTTATCTGTTTAGCTGTTTGGGGAGTGTCCCTTAGATTCCAGATTCCCTTAAACTTCAGTACTGAGTTTACCGACATGTTTGGCTAACTCTGCTATCAGAGATCGTCTATGTAGGGCTTGAATACAGCATTAAGTTCTCGATTCATCGGAGCTCTAATTCACTAGCTGTACACAATCTCCATCGAGAACGATTTGGCATCTATACCTATTATCCATCCAAGCCCGACTAATTGGAGTTGATAGTCTTCAAAGTCTTTATTTGGGTCAAAATAGATTTGATCTATGAGTCGTATGTCAGTCAATGTGTCATGTACATTATACTTTTGTACCGTATCTGTGATCTGAAATTTTAGCTTTGAGATATAATTAAAGACAAAATTACACGTTGTTCCAGGTGGATATTTTTTATTTATTACCCAACAAACTACAGTGAATTGTTTCGCACTTAAATAGTGTGAATCTAAACTGAGATCGTCAATCAAAGAAAAATTGTGTTCTTGTGATTGGCTTATGCAAATCGATTCATTGCAACCTATTGTTAATGGTTTTATTTCGGTCGATATATTCATTTTAACGTCCCTTTCTCAAGTACTTTCGAACTAGGCGCAAGTCATTATAAGATGTGAGCCTAAACTGCTTTGTCTTGTTCATGGAAACTCTTCCGCTAGGTGCGATGTTTGCTCGATATATATGAGTATGAGGAGTTGGCATGCCAGCATGTGCTTTACCTGTTAAATGTACACCTATGCCACCGTTCTGTGATCGTAGTAGTACCGTTCCTCTGTTAGCATTTCGAGAAAGCTGGGCGGCGTTATTTGCAATGATTGCTCTGTCAACATTTCGCATCATCCCAAGCGCAGTAGCTGTCCTGAGATTCTTGACCTCTTTGGCGGCTTTCGCAACTTTAATCGCTGCCACGGCACCCGGCACAGCCGCAGCTGCCACACAGGCTATAGCCATCGCTGCCGCTTTCTTATCTCCTGCCGCCGCATAGCTTGCTGCGG
>JAEUQV010000013.1 GCA_016789655.1 Candidatus Saccharimonadota bacterium | reverse complement strand
AATACTCGTACTGCTGCCAGTACCGAGGGTTGAGGTGGATATAGCGTGTAATGTGGTGTAAATACGCGTCATCAGTGATCATCGAAGCACGAAAGCGCGACTCAAACAAAGGGCCAGTGCGCTTATACTTTTTATTGAAGTAACGACTATAGCTCGTCATGACACTTTGCATAAGTGAGGTAAGCATCTTTTGATGCCGTTGGAAAAACAGCAAATGAAAATGATTCGGCATAAGGCAGTAGGCCAGAAGGTCTACGTTATTGTAGAAATTTGGGTAAGAAATCCCGTTTTTGTCACGCATTTCATCGGGTGACAAGTAGCGCTCAAGGATCTGCAAGAACATCACGTAGTCTTGCTCATCTAGGAAAATTTTGTGCTTATTTGCTCCCCGTGCATACACATGGTAGTAACTTTCTGGGGCATCCATTCGCAGCACATTTCTCCTTGGCATATGTAAATTATACCATATTATTTGCTTTTCAGAGGACAGTCCTCTGAAAAAGTTTGAAAAATGGTTTGTGGTTATGTTTTTTGCTATACTTAGATGCAATGCGAGTATCAGATAGTTTGGTGGAGAAGCTACTGACTGCGACGGGGCGATTCAGTACCGAACAGCTTGAAGCTCTCCATAAACAAGAGAAGAGCGAGAAAAAGCCGCTGCAAGATATTGTAGTGGCTAGTAATACGCTGTCCGAAAAAGAGCTAACGCAGCTTTATGCGCAAGAAATAGATGTTCCTTTCGTAGAATTCTCTGCAAAAGAATTATCAAGAGAGCTCCTTGAGGTAATCCCTGAGCGAGTCTCACGGCAATACCGGGCAGTCGCATTCCAGATCGCTGAGGATGGCGTGATTCTCATTGCCATGGAAGACCCAGACGATATCCCTGCCATCAATTTCCTGCAAAAACAACTCGATAAGCCAGTTAGAATACATATCGCCACTACAAGCACCATCCAGGCAGCGCTAGACCAATACGGTGGTGACGTAAGCAATGTAGGCAGTGAAATAGAAAAAGTCATTGCTATCCAAGAAAAGGATGTCACTGATGAAGTAGTTGATAAAGCGGATGTCGCAGAGGATTCGCCTATTGCCCAAACCGTTAATCTTATCATTGATTACGGTGTTAAAAATGGCGCTAGTGATATTCATATAGAGCCCCGTGAAAATTTTGTAGTAGTGCGCTACCGCGTGGATGGGATCCTGCGTGAAGTGAATAAGCTTCCCCGCAAGGTGTTAGGAGCGCTTGTCTCGCGTATAAAAATCCTGGCCAACCTTAAAATAGATGAACACCGTGCACCACAGGATGGCAGGTTTAAGATATCAGTCAGTAATCATGTCTATGCGCTTCGTGTATCCACCTTGCCTATCGTCGATGGCGAAAAGGTTGTTATGCGTATTTTGGATGAATCGAGTAAACCAGCTACGCTTGAAGACTTAGGTTACTGGGGTTACGCGTTGGATTCGGTTCAACAGGCCATTGTACAGCCTCACGGTATGATACTGGTAACTGGTCCTACCGGATCGGGTAAATCAACAAGCCTGTTTAGCGTCTTAAGCATGCTGAATAGCCCTGGTATAAACATAAGCACTGTTGAAGACCCGGTGGAATATCGCATATTTGGCGCAAACCAAACGCAGGTCAACCCGCTTGCTGGCATGACATTTACGAGTGGTTTGCGTGCATTGCTCCGCCAAGACCCAAACATTATCATGGTCGGTGAGGTTCGAGACGGTGAGACAGCCGACCTCGCCGTGCAAGCAGCGCTTACAGGCCACCTAGTATTTAGCACTCTGCACACCAATAACGCTGCAACCTGTCTACCGCGCTTACTCGATATGAAAATCGAGCCATTCCTGATAGCTAGTACGGTTCGCGTCGTGATTGGGCAACGTTTGGTTAGAAAGCTTTGTACAGATTGTCGAGAGCCCTATGCGCCAGACGAAGCTCACATAATCAAACTAGAGAAAACCTTCCAGCTTAAGGGCGCAGAGGTCATGCGTCAAATACATGAGCTTGAGCGTGACGCCCTAGCGGCAGGCCTTGGTGCAACTAACCCAAGCAAGACCAATAAACACGATGTCGCGGAGCTTGGAACCAGCGCAAGTGCAATCGTGCGTTTGTGGCGAGCGCATGATGAGGGATGCAATAGCTGCAACCACTCAGGCTATCACGGTCGAATGGGTATATACGAAGTGCTGCGCAACACTGAGTCTATACAGCAGCTAATCGTAAGTAATGCAACCAGCGAAAAGCTTCAGACGCAAGCCATAGCAGATGGTATGCTAACTATGCAAATGGATGGTTTAATCAAAGCATTGCGTGGTCAGACATCCATAGAAGAAATTCTCCGTGTTACTGCAGAAAAAAGCTAGCATTTTCGCCAGACAGCTAGCATGCAACCGGTTGGCAAGCTATACTTAGCATATGCTTTTTACATATAAAGCACTTCGAAAAGATAACTCAAGTGTCTCTGGCACCATCGAAGCGGCAGATCTTGACGCCGCCAAAGCCGCCCTAACACATCAAGGTCTACACCCCTTACTTATCAGTGAAGGATCCGCAAAACGTAGCTTTGGTTTTGGCAAAAAAGTCAAAACAAGCGACATGGTGATATTTACTAGGCAACTATCTACCATGATATCTGCCGGAGTGCCCATTGCAAGAGGTCTAGCAACCCTTCAAGAGAGCGCAACAAGCCCTTATTTCAGGGCGGTCCTGACGAAGGTCGCCAAGGATATCGAAGGCGGGACCCAGCTGGGTGATGCCTTCGCGAAATTTCCGAACGTCTTCGACGATGTTTACGTGAACATGGTGCGAGCCGGCGAAGAGGGTGGCATCTTGGATGACATACTGAAGCGTCTTGCGTTGCAGGTGGAACAAAACGCAAGCATCAAGAAAAAAGTCAAAGGCGCCATGACATATCCTGTTGTTATCCTGAGCATTACGGTAATTGCTTTTTTTGGCATCATGTTCGTTCTTATGCCAAAAATATCGAAAATACTTCTTGATCTTGGTGGGCCCGACGCCAAACTGCCTGTTTACACCCAAGTTTTACTCGACATAAGCCACTTCAGTCGTCAATACGCTTATATAATCCTACCTGGTACAGTCCTGGTCATCTGGGGTGTTCGCCGATATATACAAACACCGAGGGGTAAGTATCAATTTCATGCACTCATGTTGCGGGTACCTATAGTAAAAACAATCGTCACAAAGGTTGCTATCGCGAGGTTTTCCCGCACGTTCGCCTCTCTTATGTCCGCGGGTGTCGGGGTGCTTGATTCGCTCGCGGTAACCGGTGGAGCGATTGGCAATAAAGTCATAGAAAAAGAATTGGCGGAAGCGGCTGTGGATGTGAAAAATGGCAAGCAGCTTTCTGAGGTCATTGCCCAAAGTCCACATTTTCCAAAAATTGTTTCACAGATGCTTGCCGTAGGCGAAGAAACCGGTACGACTGATACTGTGCTCTTGAAAGTCGCCGATTTCTATGAGGAAGAAGTTGCAACAGCCATAGATAGCCTCGCTTCAGTTATCGAACCCGTCATGATTTTATTCCTTGGAGGCGGTGTAGGATTGATTGCTGCTAGTGTCATGGGGCCGATTGCCAGCCTAAGCAACAATGTCGGAAGCAATTAGCGCCCCTTTCTACTCATTTTTACGCTTCAAAGCTATGACCATCATATGCGCGCTAACGCTGTTGCACTATGCTTACAAACTAAAAATGTACGAATTTGAGAGGCAAGAACCAACCTTACCTCTTGACGCAGCTTCGCTTATGGCTATAATCAGATACAGACTTACGGGCATACCCGTCAAGCACGATAAATAACTACAAGGAGGGTGGGCCCCTATGGTTTCACTGAATAACAAAAAAGGTTTCACGATTGTCGAGCTCTTGATCGTGATCGTCGTAATCGGTATCTTGGCAACGCTAGTCATAGTGACATTTACTGGCATTCAGCAAAAGGGTCGCAACAGTCAGCGCCAAACTGACATTAATGCCATCGACAGCCATGTCGAAGCGTTTTACGCTCAGCATGGTTTCTATCCAAGCCTTGCAGATCTACAAGACACTGCTGCAGGAGGTTTTGTCCCTACATTCATGAAAGGCCTTGACCCTGAAGCACTGAAAGATCCTAAACAAGCTTCGACAGGAACTATTGGCGCAACAGCTGGCGCTGCGCAGTATAGCTATGTCGCATCAGGCACGGGCTGCGTGAACACAACCGACACCACTATCACTTCTGGTGAACCAGTTGATAACGGCTGCGACGCATTCGTCATAACCGCACAAATGGAAGGCGGTGGCGCCAATTACGTCAAGCAGAGCAACTAATCTGTTTTAGTAATTAGCATATGAGACAGGGGCGTCAAAGCCCCTGTTTTTTACATATTCTACTTTGAATTGGAATAACTTGATCGGATATGGACTAACCCCGCGTGCGACTATTAGCTCTGGTTAGAAGACTATGTTTTCTGCCGTCCAACAATAAGCCTTCATTAACCCAAACTCAACTAAGCACGCAAGATATTAGTCAACGCATCGAAGGCGCCAAGCAAGCAAATGCACAGCCTTTAGGGTTGGGGAACTCTTTTGACTGGCAATACTCCACTGCTCAGCTCGACAATTACGTCGAGTTGAGGTTTTAGTAACAAATTCTATCCGGCCGTACACATTTTGTCACTGGATGTTGGGTAGTGCAGTAGCGGCTACTGTGGGTATAGGTGGTTTTGTTGATCATAAAACTAAGTAAGCTGTTCGTTAAGCGACGCCGTTTTCTGTGCGCGAAGATTTTTTCGAATCAGCAAGTTTTCAGCTAAGGTTTCGTCAGTACTTCTCGCCAGCTCATGATGCTATAGCCGCCGGTTATTGGGTAGCTTGGCGGTGGTGCGTACAACAAATTATAATCGTAGTTCGTTGCAGTATGACGTATGCCTGATATATATCTCCCCACTGAGTTGTCGTATACAGCGTCCCCACATGAACCACCCCTCTGATAATTCCATGTCCAGTACTGCCTGGTCGCTACCGAGCCATAATATGTAAACGTCTGGTTGGCGTTTACCCATCCGCGTGTACACCTTGTGTTATCTGATTTATACCGGTCAGGCCACGTTACTGATCCGCTTTGCGCCAAAGTTGCAGCGTCTATTTCGAAGTTAAATGAACCATTTGCAGGCGGAGCATACGGCGCGACCAATATATTGTTCTCGGCGACCAATCCTATGGCGTCTTCTCCGTTTTTCGTGGTGTATACGATATCATCCGCGATGTTAATGTCAGCCGCATTCGTCGCGCTTGCTAGCTGCCCCGCCGCAATCGTAACACGGCCATGGAAGGTAGGGTTACTGCGCACCCATACGTTATCTTCGACGAAGATAACCCCCGAACTAGGGACTGCTATATTCGTGGCGACCGCCTGTAGTGTCAAAGCGGAAGTGTACGGAGTAAGACGATCGTTTTCGGCACTCACTCTATGTAGATTATACGTCCCATCGGTATTCAATTGTATGAGATATCCCTTCGTACGACTGAAGGTTGAGCCGTTCCGGGGTATGTACGCAGCAGTTCGGGTAGTTGGAACTTGCGAGCAGGCATTTGCCAGTGAAGCGAGCCCTGCGGTTGAGGGGTCGTTCGCGAACGCCACTTTTTTCATTGAGCAAAGGCTTGTTGAGACTTGATTGAAATCAATTCTCGTCTGAGGGTAGAGCCAATTGGATTTGTCGCGCGTATTGCAATTTGGGCTTAATACGGAGGTGTCACACCATACGCCTGGTTTTGTCGAACCATTACCCCCATACTGTGGCAACGGAACATATGTCGCATTAGCGCTACTAACCGTATCACTGCTTGGCCCATCCATGTGCACTCCTTGATTGGAAAATACCGGGCCATTCGCCGCCTCATCATCACCGAACCAAAATTCAACATCTGCTAATAAACCGTAGCTTGCGAATGATGTCGCACCAATTTGAGCTTCGACCGTCCTTGTTATAGCACTCCCCTTTGCCTTTCCGATTGATCGAACATTGACGATCGTCGATCCTGAACCTTGCGGCTTGATCCACAATGTAAAGGTACCTTGGTCGGTCGCATTGCTATCTACATAAGTATGCACATACGGGCCATACCCCAACTGCGGATCTGGTGTCGTAGGTATGTTTTGACCATCCTTATAATCGGTCCCGTTGTGTGCTAGATGCCACAAATAGTAGTTGACTCCAGCCTCTGCGATATTGAATGATTGTTGGCTTTGTATAGTGTTACCTACCACGAAAAAGTTATTCATGATTACCATGAGTACTGCGCTACCCAGGAAGCCTGCTACGACGATGAACATGAGCACAGATGGCAAAATAAATCCCATTATGTTCTTACGCCCCTTAAAATAGCCTGCATTTTTAGTCTGGGATTGTATATTAGACCTATTTCCAAACCTCCTGCCCGCCAAAACACCAGTATTTTCGGCTGCAAAAGCCGAATCACTCGTCGGCGTAGCTATGGCTACACCTTCTCCCAATGCGACATTTTTGCCCGGAGATACTGGTGTATTGCGTTTGAAGACGGGTTTGGAAAGAGATCTATTGGTTTGAGGGGTTTTGAAAATGCTGCTCATAAATTTGTCTTTCTATTGCGCAATGATACCTCGACAGCCAACGACTGATTCCCGCCACCTGCGGCGACTGTTTGTGCGGCCAAATTTACCCGTATTCCTTTAATGGTTTGGAGGTCGGTTATAGGCAAGCTCAAGGTGCCGCCAGTAGCATTGAGATACGCAAATAGGTTTTGTCCTGAAGGTTGGTAGAGGCTATCAATTATCACGAATGTACGTTGGCTAGCAGTTATGGGCGTACCAATAGGTGGGTTTGCGGTCATAGGCGTCAAATCAGCCTTCAGCTGTTTAGCCCCGCCATTGTTGACTACATAATAATGCAACAGCGAAACATATGTATCCGAAGGATCGAAATACGCATACACGCTCAATTCGTTGCCACTCGCAGTAACTATGCCGGTTGTACCCCGCAGAACTCCACTGACCCTCGCAGCCTGAGAACTTAACTGGGTAAAACTGGTCGCATCTTTTTGCAAGTCAAGATAATTGAACAAACTACTCTTAAAAAATATCAAGAAAGTCGTACTTATGATTCCTATTAACACTATGGCGACAAGTAACTCTATGAGAGTCAGCCCAGCTTGCGACTGCAAACTTGCATCACTTCGAAAACTTTGCAAAACCCTAGAATGCTCTCCCCAACGAACTTGCTTCCCTTCATTAGATCTTTTTCCAAACCCCTCTTCATATGCGAAATGGTAGTATCTTCGAGCGAAAAAGTTGCACCCCGAAGGAGGGTAGCCGTAACAACGCCGACGAGCGATGCTACTTTTGCAGCCGAATAGACTGCTGTTTTGGCGGGCGTGGGGTTTGGAAATAAGTCTATTACAATACGACATCGATACCTCCGAGCGGACTCGTGGGCAATACCAGACTGCCAGATGCATTGGTAATCGTGAGTTGCATTTGTCCCTGCACTGCCGTAGAGAAATCATAATCACAACTGATCTGTGTAGCGCTCGTCGTACAACCCGTGCCATTGTAGATATTGGACCCTTGAGTAAATTGTGCAGTGGCACCGCTTAGGTTCGTACCGTTTATGACGATATTCATCGAGTTCAAGCCACCCCCCGACAAGCTGACACTTCCCGGCGTTAAGGCTAATATCCTAGGCATGCTCGCATTGGTTGTCAACATTAGCCGCACCTTCTGAAGATATGGCGTGCCATTATAGTCATATGTAGTAGAGGGCGGGTTCGATGGGTCGTATTGCGGAACGGTTATAGGGCTGATTATGTTGGTGCCCCCGTAAGGTATAGCCGCTGCCAAATAGTACGTAGTCGCACCGATTCTACAGTTTGTTGCGCCGGCATCCCCGCAAAAAATGTAACTGTTGATAGGCGGTAAACTTTGTAAAGCCGCCAAGCCCGATGCGTCTGTCGTCGGGCGCGTGTCAGTAGGCGTGTAATTATCAAAATAATAAGAGGTGTCGGTGGAAAGTGTATATTTCTTATATCCTCCTTTTGCGTATACCCTTACATTGGCTAGTGGAGCCCCGCTAAGGTCTGTAGCTTCGAGCAATATACTATTCGACCCCATTTGACCTATTTTCATCGTGATATATGAAGCTTGCTGAGATAACACCGCCAATTTGGGGAAAGTAGGCTGCAAAGATCCGTTTGCCGCGATTGTCGTAAGACTTGAGAAACCGGTTTTCGTTGCCGTGATGACGTAATCCGTCCCTGTATCAGGCGGCAACCCATAAAATATCGACATTCCATTCACGTCAGTGGAGTCTCCAGCATTTACCGCTGGTGAAGTCGTACTATTAGTAACGCTTACCGTTGCTCCCGATATAGGCGTACCACTTGGGTCGGTAACAGTAACAAATAAAGCGCCTGTGGTACTCGCCGTCTCTGAAACTCTGGCTGAAACTTGTGTATCGACCATGGCAAGCCTAGCGCCAGATTCATCCCGTACTACGACATTTACCACTTTATAGTCGGCCGGATTAGTGTCGGTGGCAGGCGATCCAGATGGCGGAGGGTAATTTCTGCAATACTTTTGCTTGGTTGGCAGATTTGGGTACGCCCCGCATCCATCATATGCGTCATCGGCATAGCTTATATTTGTAACAACCGTGTAGCTTACATTGTTGACAGATTTATTTTGCGTAGACGGCAATAATACAGGCGCTACAATACTACCTCCTTGTACAGCAAGGCTATCGTATGGCAAGGACTTCAGATATTCCATTTGGGTGGTAGCGAGAGTACTTGCGACTGATTGACGCTTAGATATGACAGTACTTCTTACAAGTGATATAAACAGCCCGAAAAAAGCAACGACGATTATCGATATCACCACCATTGAAACTGTCAATTCTACTAAAGTAAACCCTGCTTCACCCGCCCTACGCTTTGTCATCTTATATAAAGTATAGCTCAACTTCTGCTTAAACATAAGTATTTCAAGCTACGAAGTAAGTACCTGTTGTGGTATGCTACTACAGTAATGTAATGCTTGATGGGCAGCATGAAAAAAACAGCTACGAATTCATACTTGTTCGAAGACAAGCCTTTGTTTGGGCTTGATATTGGTCGTAGCACAGCTCGAGTCGTACAACTTAGCGGCAGCAGCACCAAACAGAAGCCAAAAGTAATAGGCTATGGTGAAATCGGATTTGACACATCAGTAGTTATAGATGGCATCATCGAGAAACCACAAGAGCTGGCTTCTGCCATTCAGAAGCTTTTCAAACATAGCCTGGTGGGAGACATTACAACCCGTAGAGTTGCTTTATCTGTTCCAATTTCTCACGCATTCACTAGATCGATTGACCTACCAAAGCTGAATGAAAAAGAACTCGCCGCAGCCATCCACTCTGAAGTGGAAGAGTACATCCCGGCCGCCTCTGAAAGCCTCTACGTAGACTACAGCACCGTACAGACTGGCAAAGAAACATGGGCGACTTTCATCGTAGCGATGCCAAGAAGGATCGTCGACTCGTACATGACCGTCTGCCGCTTACTCTGGTTGGAACCTGTCATCATACAAACATCAAGCGGAGCTGGGGCTAATCTGTTCGGGAGGGATGAGAATGGTGATTTACCGAGTGTCCTCGTAGATTTCGGGAGCGAGAGCGCAGACATAACAGTGTTCGATAAAAATCCAATTGTAAGCGGCACCGTAGCTTTTGGGGGCGAAGAGGTAACTACATTGATTTCCAAGGCTCTAGAAGTAAATAGGCGAGAAGCAAGCATTATAAAAACAAAGTACGGCCTTAGCTACAGCAAAAAACAGAAACAAATCGAAGCAGCCCTTAAGCCGAGCTTAGAGATACTCATTAGAGAGATCCAGCGAAGCATTCGGTATTATGAAGAACGGTCAAAAGGCAAGCGCCCTATCGAACAAATTGCAATCATGGGCGGGGGCGCCAATATGCCAGGCTTAGCAGATTACCTGACTAATACAATGCGGATTCCCGTACGGGCTTTTGACCCTACCCACTTCATGGATTTTGGACACTTACAACCGCTTAGTGTTGGCGAGCGGATGTCGTACGTTACAGCAGCAGGTCTCGCCACATTAAATCCTGAGGATGCCTTCTGATGCTAAACTTACTCCCTTCACAGTACAAAGAAGCATACCGACTAGGACGGATCAATAGGCATCTAGTACACTGGATAGTCGTATGCATAATTGGCATAATCGGCGCGATAACCATAACAGCAAGTGGCTACTTGTATCTAGACCATACGAGTCGTGCATACAAAAAACAAGCCGATAGCGCCAACCAGCAACTGGCATCGCAAAATCTTACCGGTATTCAAAGCCAAGTGAAAGAAATGTCAAACAACCTTAATCTGGTCATAGAAGTACTCTCCAAACAAGTACTATTCTCTGATCTATTGGACAGACTCACCAAACTACTGCCCCCGAACACGAATCTAACAGGAATATCCATAGCCCAAACCCAAGGTGGAATCGATATCACTGCAGCAGCGAAGAATTATTCAGACGCAACTCAATTCCAAGTAAACCTTACCGATTCGGCGAATGAGCTTTTCAGCAAAGCAGATATTGTAAGCATCAACTGTTCTGGCACAGGAGACTACCCTTGCACCGTTATTTTACGAGCGCTTTTCTCACCCCAAAGCCCATCAATGTTTACTAACAATTCAAAATGATATGAAAATACGACACATTAATTATGCGCTCATAGCTATCACGGTCTTATCTGCTTCATGCCTTTTGGCTTCGGGGTTTGTTGCCAACCAACTGTTATCTCATAAGTCCTCCGAGCTAAGCCAGCTCAAAGCTCAGAGTCAGGTGGTATCAGACCTTCAGGCTACGCTTAAGAAAAACCGGTCAGACTTAATCAAATACAAAGAGCTCAACGAGATAGCGAAAGCCGTAGTTCCACAAGATAAGAATCAGGCACAAACAGTCGGTGAAATCGTAAAGATTGCCGAAGAAAGTGGTATATCCCAGTTGTCTTCCATCACTTTCCCAGCATCTACGCTAGGCGGGGTTGGAGCAAGCTCATCCGGGGGCCTTACTCAGGTGACGCCCGTGAAAGGTATAAATGGTGTGTTCTTGTTGCCTATTACCATTACCCAGGACTCCGCACATGCCATCAAATACAGCCAATTCATCACCTTCCTAAGCAAACTGGAAAACAATCGCCGTACCGCTCAAGTCAGCTCCATAAGCATTCAGCCCGACAGTAAGAACCCCAGTCTGATTTCTTTCAACCTAACGGTGAATGAGTATATAAAGCCATGAAAAGTAAACAAACACTAGATGCCAAAATAATCAAGAAACAGCTGCGGATTATCATGCATGCTGTCAACCGTTATCGAAGTATCATAATTTTCGTTGTCATTACGAGCTTATACGGATATATCGTCTGGCGTATCAATGTCTTGAGCAACGCACCCCCTTCCCAATCGGATATCAGCAATGCTCAGCAAAGTGTTCCACGCCCAAAAATTTCAGATTCAACCGTTCGTAAGCTCCAAAGCCTTGAAGATAACAGCGTCCGCGTACAAACACTATTCAACGAAGCCCGGCAAAACCCCTTCCAAGAATAGACTTCTCAGAAAACAGTCTCGGTTTGATCCACCTGCTATTGATTGGGGTTGTTGTCTGTTGCATCTGTCTGCTGGGCAGCTCGAGCTTGGTACTGCTGAAAATCGAGGAATTTTTGGTACTCTGCTGCATCTACCTTAACAGAGTGCTTATCGTCATCAGACCGCAATAAAGTCGTCGGCATACGACCACTCTCCAGGGCAGCAACAAGATTTTCATGTGCTTCGATTATAACTTTAGTAGCTTTATCGGGACTAGGAACGGCAGTAAAAACATAGTTCACCTGCTCCCCTGGTGTTTCCACAGTGATAGTCCCGTACCCAAACAATGTTCCAAAAAAATCTTTACGAACCGAGACATCTGTGACGTGCTGTAAACTTAGCTGCGAAACCTTACTGCCAAATAAACTCGGCTGCAACACCTGTAGGAGCGCCTCGTCAGTTACGACAAGCTGCTCCTGTGACTTAAGCCATGCAGGGATCGCCGTACCGAGGGCAATAACAACGCTCAACAACATGGCACCCATCAGCATAACTGGGCGATAGTCAGCTCCCGTAGTGGGTTCGTACGATGAAGTCATCAAGACAGCTGCCACCATCACCGCTAGCACTGCCACAAAACCAAGAAACCATATAATAACGTATACAAACCAATGATGCCGATAAACACCCAATATTTCTTCTTCGCTGCCTATTGGCAGCCTGGAGTGCAACAGCTTGCTTGTTTTTTCATCAACAGCCATAGGTTGTATTATAGCAGGCTTGCTTGACTGTCGCTCAACTTGTTTTTACCGAGATGCCGATAGGCTTTTGGCGTAACTTTACGCCCGCGCGGAGTACGTTCAAGCAACCCAATCTGCAATAGGTACGGCTCGATAAAATCCTCAATAGTACTGCGCTCTTCGGCGGTCATAGCCGCGATAGTCTCAACCCCTACCGGTCCACCGCTGTAATTATCGATGATTGCCATGAGTATCATGCGATCAGCTGGATCTAGGCCTAGTGCATCTATCTCGAGCAGCTCGAGTGCTTTCGTGCTTATTTCGGTATCTACGATACCATCGCCATTCACATCGGCATAGTCACGTACTCGCTTCAGTAGCCGATTCGCGATACGAGGCGTTAAACGGCTTCTCTCTGCCAACCGGAGCGCTGCGGCAGCATCGATTTTTACGCCCAAAATCCCGGATGCCCTCGTTATGATCTGTTGCACTTCATCTGGGGTGTAAAATTCGAGCCGGTGTATGTGGCCGAACCTATCTCGTAGAGGCGCGGCTAGGGCGCCTGTACGTGTGGTGGCACCTATGAGTGTAAAATGCGGCAGATCAAGTCGTAAGCTACGAGCACTCGGACCTTTGCCCAGCATGATATCCAACTTGTAATCTTCCATGGCACTGTACAGCACCTCTTCGACCGTACGATGCAACCGGTGGATTTCATCTATAAAAAGTATGTCGCCATCTTGCAGGTTCGTCAGTAAACTTGCCAGATCCCCTGCGCGTTCTATGGCTGGCCCTGATGTTATACGAATCTGGGCGCCCATTTCATTAGCAATGACATTTGCCATGGTGGTTTTACCAAGCCCCGGCGGGCCATACAGCAGTACATGGTCAAGCGGCTCACCACGTTTTCGCGCCGCCTCAATAGCCAGCTGCAGGTTCTTTTTCAAGCGTTCCTGGCCGATGTAGTTAGCAAAATCATGCGGCCGTAACTTGAGCTCAAACTCTTGTTCTTCAGCATCTTGCCTATCTGACCCATCATCTACTGTCGGTTGCACTATTCGTTCTATCGCCATTATCTACCTAGTGTACCAGCTTGGGGAAGCGTCGTATACTAGCACCATGCGACTCAAACTTCTGCAATGGAATGTGTGGTACAAAGAAAATGCTGAAAATATCCTAAAATTTATCGGTCAAATAGACGCTGACGTAGTTTGTTTGCAAGAACTGACTCAAGATTCCAGCACCAACCCCAAAATCGATATACCCGCGCTCATTGGTGAGCTTGGCTATGAATCTCATTATTTCCAGACGCTCACAGAAAAAAATTGCACTATGGGCAACGCAATATTTTCAAAGCACCCGCTCACCAATAAAAGCATAATCTACACTCATCGTGGCAAAGACTTACCCAGCTACGATGCTTCCTATGCCGATGAGCCTAGAGCGTACCTTGAAGCCGACATACACGTAGCCAATCGCATTTTACATGTCGGGTCAGTCCACTTATCGTATTGCCATGCTTTCAAGCCTTCACCTCAACGCCAGCAGGAGAACGATACATTCGTTAAAGCTGTTAGCCGGCATGACCAAAGCCTCATCTTCAGCGGTGATTTCAATGCAGTTCCAGAAAATGAACTTATTCAATCCCTAAACAAGCAGTTCAAACACGCAGGCCCAGACTTTAGCGAGAAGACCTGGACTACAAAGCCTTTTTCGTACGATGGTTTCGATACCAACACACTGGATTGGCGGCTCGATTACGTCTTTTGCACCCGGGATATAAAAATCCTCTCTAGCCGTATCATCCCGACCGACTTTTCCGACCACCTCCCCATCCTCGTCGAATTTGAGATCTAACACCTTTCGTCCTTTTTCTCAGGGGCAGTCCTTAAACTAAGGGTAAGCGTTATACGGTTGCGTGAGGTGGTCGTCAGGGCACGTACGTTGGGTCCCAGCAGGTGCGCATACCCCGATTGAGCGCGGTGAGTTTCTGCATGTCATCAAGGTATAACTCAAAGTCGAGTATGTCGATATTATCGCGTATACGTTCCGGCGTGGTTGATTTCGGCAAGATAATCAGGCCGCTTTCTATACCCCAACGCAACATGATTTGGGCGTAGCTTTTGCCGTGTCGTTCGGCTATCGCCTGCACCGTAGGCTCATCCATATGCTTGCCATGTGCCAGAGGGCTATATGCTTCCAGTGCGATGCCATGCTGCCGGCAATAATCCACGAGCTCTGGCTGCTGTAAAAACACATGGAGTTCCACTTGATTCACCACTGGCAATTCGTGAGCATACGTTTTCAGCTCCTCAAGGTGCCGAATGGTGTAGTTACTCACACCTATTGAGCGGATCTTACCGGCAGCCTTAGCCTGTTCGAGCGCCAACCACGACGCCTTGCGCAGCACCGA
>JAEUQV010000047.1 GCA_016789655.1 Candidatus Saccharimonadota bacterium | reverse complement strand
ATCTTTTGCGGGCGAGACCGTAACTAGAGACAAAAACTATAAAAATAGATAACATACCTTTTTGCGTGTGCGAGGCGCGTCAAGGATATGTTAGGGGGTTATATGCCTATATCTGTCAAACATATACTCGATGCGCCGGCGCATGTGCCGGTGCGGGTTCGCCGACCAGGTTGGCAACAGTATATCCACTACTAGAAAGAGCCCTCCTGGCGAGGGCTCTTTTCCGGGGTGTCATTCGAGGGTATTGTGTTATTTTTTGGCTAGTGCTGCGTCGATAACCTTACTGAAAGAGTCTATGCTCGGTGCGCCCTGAGTGTCGAGGAGGTCTTTATTCTCGATTTTTTTGCCATTTAAGAAAAACGTAGGCGTCGACATCTGCTCGCCCGTAGCTGTAAAAGCATCCATATCTGCATTTATACGGTCGTTAACTGTAGTACTGGCAAAGTCTGTCTTGAACGTAGCTACGTTTAAACCAAGCTGCTTGGCGTACGTAGCAAAGTAATCGCTCAGGGGATCTTTGCTTGCTACCCAACCCGAAGCACCGGATTGGTCCTGATTTTCGTAGAGTAGGTCGTGCATTTCCCAGAATTTGCCTTGCAAGTCGGCGGCTTCGGCAGCTCTTGCGGCAGCGAAAGCGTTTGGATGGGGCTGTACAAGGGGGAGATTACGGAACTGGAATTTCACTGTAGACGCGTATTTTTCTTTTACTTGTTGAACCGTCGGGAAGAAAGCACCACAGGCTGAACATTGATAATCACCATATTCAAGTATCGTAACGTCGCTTTGAGCATTACCGGTTACGTGGTTCGTAACGCTTGCTAGAGACTTTTCTTTGTCCTTGCTATTGAGGAGCAGTACGCCCCCGAAAGCAACTACTATAACCGTAACAATAAGCCAAAATCGTTTATCCATTGATTACCTCCAAATATGTATGCCTATGGTACCACAGTTCCTAAGCCGCCCATAGCCTATAGCCCTCCGAAAACAAAACCTGCATTTTGGCCGCGTCCAAGCGGCCAAGACCCTGTTTCCCTCCTTCTGTATATCTACGGATATGCAACATTCGGGAAACAGGGTTTTTACTCACTTGGCCATCACCCTACAATAAAGCAGGTTTTGTTTTTCGGAGGGCTATAGAGTCAGACCGACAGGCTATATGCAAGTAGTTGTACGCGCTTGGGTTATAATCTAGGTATGTTCTGGTTCTTGTTTAGTCTAGCCTGTGCGCTCGTAGCAACGGCAGCGGCCGCCCTCTACAGGGTTTTCGGTGATGTTGCTCCCAAAGAGCTAAAACGTCGGGCTCGCGCTGGCGATGAGATTGCCGCATTGCTGTACCGATCAGTATCGTATGGGTTAAGCGCAAAACTCTTGTTGGGCGGGTTGACAGTACTGGCTGCCTATTTAGCTTTTGTAAATATGGTGCGTGCGGTGGGCGATTGGTTTGCACTACCCGTATTAGTTGTATTAGCCGTGGTCGGCATCTTGTTTGTGCGTGCCGAGGGTAGCGTACACCGTGTTTCATTGTGGTTAGCGCGTCGTGTTTCCCCTAGCTTTGCCTGGTTGCTTGAGCGGCTACATCCTGTTTTTGACCGGTTTAGTCGTATGGTGCGGCGGGTGTTTCCCGTGCATGTACACAGTGGTCTATACGAAAAATCAGACCTTGTCGAGCTGCTTGAGCGGCAAAAATCTCAGCCCGATAATCGTATCGCCCCAGGAGAGATAGATTTAGCAACACACGCGCTCGGATTCGGCGAAAAGATGGTGTCAGAAGCGCTGGTACCCAAGCGCATCGTCACATCGGTGTCTGTAGATGAAGCGATAGGGCCTGTGCTCATGGGAGAGTTGCATGCCAGTGGGCATAGCCGCTTTCCGGTCTATGAAGTGCAAAAAGACACCATCGTCGGTGTGCTGTATCTGCATGATCTAGTCGCTGCGAAACAATCCGGAGTAGTACGTGATCTTATGCGTTCAAAAGTGACGTACGTGCATGAAGATTTCACTCTATATCAGACGCTGCAAGCCTTCATAAAAACCAAACAGCATCTGTTTATCGTAGTAAATAGCTTTGAGGAATATGTGGGGATAATTACTATAGAAGACGTTTTGGAGCAGGTGATTGGAAAAACCATAGTCGATGAATTTGACCAGTACGATGACCTGAGGGCAGTGGCTACGGCAGCAGCTCGTAAAGACCATTCCGAAAAAGCTCAAAACCACGCTCCACAAGAAACTACCCCCTAGCATTTACTCATCTACCTCTTTCCCTCCTCGAAGCCCAAACTATTTGTAACAAAATCTATCCGGCCGTACACATTTTGTTACAAAATTGACTGGAAACAAGGGTCAGCGATCTACAATTCTTTGGTCGGAAATATCGATTCAACTTTTTGGAAAAAGTCGGACACTTTCATGTATTTCTACACAATCTTTCAGGTCAAACTCGGCCACGGCGTCTAGGAGTATACTTCGAAAATCTTTGTCGGTTACCCAAACGCTTTGTTGCACCATTTCAAAACCGAGCCCTCTGAGCAGACGCCGAAAAGCGTTGCGCGTAACCACTCTATGTTCTGGTACGTCAAACAAAACGATTAACCTAGCTTGGTTGCCTAGTTTTTTTGCCTCATATGGAACGACCTTGCGCAGGCCTTTCTCGGTGAGTATCGGGACAACATCTATAGCTATAAGCCCATCTCGTCGAGCTCTGTAGTATGTCGATCTAAGCGTGTTTTCTGAGAAGCCAGAAACTCTCTCCAGTTCATAAAAGAAGGTACTTGGCTTGAATGAGAGCAACATATTTTCACGGGTGTACGGCAGTAAGCCGCGTAATACGTATATGAGTGCTGGATGTTTTTTGCCACGATAATCTTTGACCTGCATATCGTAATTGTAACAAATACTATCCGGCCGTACACATTTTGTTATAAAAAGGTAGGATTGGGGTCACAGGTGTTAGAATGGGGTTAGCATGAAAGTTGTACTACAGTTGCAATTGCAAAATATAAATCCACGGGTCGGCAAGTAGCCTGGCCGGGGCTGCTTGTGAGACCGACCCCTTCCCAGCCACTCACTATCTAACGAGGAAATCGAATCATGCGAACACTTGCAACTGAATCTGTGCAAAAGGTGGGCCAAACAATTACAGTCATGGGCTGGGTACAATCCCGCCGCGATCATGGTGGCCTGATATTTATAGACTTACGTGACCACACCGGTCTGGTGCAGTTGGTCATCAACCCCGACACAGCCGAGGCGTTTAAGATTGCCGAAGAGCTGCGTGATGAGTACGTTATTGCGGCCGAGGGCACCGTACTGGAGCGTGAGGAAGGTTTACGTAACCCGAATCTCGAGACGGGCACTATAGAGGTGAAGGTAGTGGCTCTACGTATATTGAATCGGGCCGACACGTTGCCCATTCAGCCATTCGCCGAGGCTCAAGCCAACGAAGAACTTCGCTTGCGCTACCGCTACCTAGACCTGCGTCGTCCCAAAATGCAGCACATGCTGAAGCGCCGGGCAGAATACTATGGCCATATGCGAAAGTTTCTCGAAGCAAATCAGTTTACAGAAGTAGCGACGCCTATTCTGGCCAATAGCAGCCCAGAGGGTGCACGTGACTTCTTGATTCCTTCACGCATCCACCCTGGCAAGTTCTACGCTCTACCGCAGGCGCCGCAGCAGTTCAAACAGTTACTTATGGTGGGCGGCGTGTCACGCTACTATCAGTTGGCGGCTTGCTTCCGCGATGAAGACCCGCGCGCCGATCGCCTCTACGGCGAGTTTTACCAGCTTGATGCTGAGCTTTCGTTCATCGAAGACGGCGACGAAGTGCGCCGTACGTTTGACCCGCTCATAAAGAGTCTGGTGACAGACTTTGCCGGCAAAAAACTGCATTTTGGCGATGACGTTCCCCGTATACCATACGTAGAAGCGATGGAGCGATATGGATCCGACAAGCCAGATCTACGTTACGGTATGGAGTTAGTTGAGCTATCTGACGTTTTCAAAGCATCTGAATTTGGCGTGTTTAAAAATGCCATAGCCGATGGAGGTGCCGTGAAAGCCATATGCGTAAAAGGTGGGGCAGGTCTAAGCCGCTCACAGATCGATGGTTTTACCGAAATAGCCAAAGGTGAGGGCGCCGGTGGCTTGGCGTACCTGACCTACAAAGATGGCGGCGTACAATCACCCATAGCCAAATTTATGTCCGAGGCTGAACTCGCCGAAGTTAAAAAGCGATCCCAGGCTGAAGATGGCGACGCAGTCTTCTTCGGCGCCGACACTCGACACACCGTAAACAAAGTGCTCGGCAAATTACGCAGCAGCTTTGCCGATCATTTTGAGCTGAAGGACCCAGACGTAGTCGCGCTTGCGTGGGTAATTGACTTTCCGTTCTATGAGCTCGATGAAAAAACTGGGAAGTTGGACTTTGGTCACAACCCATTCAGCATGCCAAAAGGCGGGGCACATGCACTCGACAACACTGAAGATAAACTAGAAATCCTGGCGGACCAGTACGATATGGTAGCCAACGGCTACGAAGTTTGCAGCGGGGGCGTGCGCAACCACAACCCAGAAATCCTGTACAAGGTATTCGGTTTGCTCGGGTTTACCCCAGAATACGTCGAGGAAAAGTTCGGCGCTATGCTGGGAGCTTTCAAGTACGGTGCGCCGCCACATGCCGGCTGCGCCTTTGGTATAGATAGACTCTTCATGGTGCTCATGGGCGAAGATAACATAAGAGAAATCGTGGCCTTCCCCAAAAACGGCAGCGGCCTCGATGTCATGATGAACTCCCCCGGCAATGTCGAAGCAGCTCAGTTGAAAGAACTCTCGGTCGAAATCAAAGAAGCTTAGACGCTTATGTCTAGACAAAATATTATAATTTTGTTATAATGTTTGTATGATTACAAGTATACGAAAAATTATCGGTATAGGTTCAAGCGATGGCGTAACACTGCCTGCTAAAGAACTGAAGCGCGCCGGGATAAAGAGAGGCGACGAGGTGGAGGTTGTCATTCGTCCTGTTAGCAAGCGGGCCAACATAGCGGATCAGGCGGTTATCGATGCCGCTCGTAAGGTTTTGCATACTTATAAGCGGGACTTCGATAATCTCGCAGGGCGATGATTGTCCTGACGGTCGAGCAGCTGCTCGAACTGCACGCACTAGTAATAGCTGAGACTGGCGGGTCCGAAGGTCTACGTGACCTCGGTCGTCTTGAGGCGGTGGTTGCCGCTCAGACGCAGGTGATTTTTGGTAAGGAATTGTATTCCGGTATGTTTGAAAAAGCAGCAGCGTTACTAAGGGGTATTATCGCTGATCACGCATTTGTTGACGGCAACAAGCGCACTGCCATGCTCTGTGCACTAACGTTTTTAGATCTCAACGGAGCGACAGTTGTAGCTGCTGAAGGTGAGATAGAGGATTTTGCAGTGAGAGTTGCGGTCGAGCAGTTGGATGTGCCACACATCACTACCTGGCTGGAAAAGCATTGTTCATAATACTTACGCCAGCTATTGACACTACCTCTGTCGAGATGTACACTTTTGTGCAGATTTGTGAGGCTTTCACAGTAAATGTACCTTTTAGAACCGTTCTTAACCGTAACTTAAGGGAGCAACATGGCACTCAAGAGTAAAAATGAATATATCAAGGTAGCTTCTCACGAGGGCCGTAAGGGTGAGGTTAAGAAGGTGGTTCTGCTGTACAGCGGTGGGCTCGATACCTCGACCATGCTCAAATGGATCCAGGAGCAGTACAAAGCAGAGGTAATCGCACTGACTATAGACATAGGTCAGCAGGCCGATGACCTTGAAGAAATCCGCAAAAAAGCCTTAAAACTTGGTGCGCTCAAGGCTATAGTCGTAGATGCCAAAGATGAATTTGCCGAAGAGTACATAGCCAAAGGCATCAAGGCCAATGGTATGTACCAAGGCCGTTATTACCTGAGCACACCACTTGGCCGCCCACTTCTCGCGAAGTGGGCTGTTAAGATCGCTGCACAAGAGGGTGCAGACGCTATCGCACATGGCGCCACTGGCAAAGGCAACGACCAGGTACGCATAGAGGGTTCGGCGCTGGCCATGAACCCAGATATAAAGGTGATCGCGCCCGTGCGCGAATGGGGTATGGGTCGCGATGAACAGCTCGAGTACTGCAAGCAGCACGGCATACCGGTCAAGCAGACCAAAGATAAGCCATACAGCTACGACGACAACATGTGGGGCGTTACGGGTGAGGGCGGTGAGATTGAAAACCCGGCACTTATCCCCCCTATGGAAGACATATTGCAGGTTTCGACAGTGCCCGAAAAAGCAACCGACAAGTCGGAACTCATCCGTATAGAATTCGAAAAAGGTCTGCCGGTAGCCGTCGACGAAAAGCAGATGAAGCTTGCCGACATCATCCAGCACCTGAACGAGCGCGGCGCCAAGCATGGCGTGGGTATAACCCACTTGCTGGAAGACCGCATCATTGGCCTCAAGGTGCGCGGGCTGTACGAGGCGCCAGCTGCCGAGACGATCATTACCGCCCATAAAGCACTCGAGCGCTACACCAGCACCCGCCTCGAAAATGAGTTCAAATCTATCGTCGATGAAAAGTGGGCCTACCTTTGTTACGGTGCCCTATGGTTCGAGCCGCTCATGGACGACCTCAACGCCTACATCGATAAAGTGAATGACAAAATCACCGGCATGGTTACACTGCGGCTCTACAAGGGTCACGTTGAAGCCGTTGCCGTCGAGACGCCCAACACCGTCTTTGATGAAAAACTGGCGACGTTTATGGCCGATGGCAACCTCTTTAATCAGAATTCATCAGCTGGGTTCATTGAGCACTACAGCTTGCAGATGAAGCTCGCTCAGACTCGTCAGCGCACGGTACTACTTTCTGTCGGTACGCGTGCCCACAAGCTCAAACTTTTGCCCGAGATGAAACAGCTGCACGACATGGGCTACCGCATGTACGCCACCTATAAGACCTACAAATTCCTCAAGAGCCACGACATAGAAGCTATCTTGGTCAACAAGATCAGTACGCCAGAGCTCAAGCCGAACCTGCGCGACCTCCTGGATGCTCGCCGCTTCGACCTCATCATCAACATCCCGACACATGACGGCAAAGAGACGAGCGAAAAAGAGCAGGGTGATGGCCAGGTGATCCGCGAAATGGCCGTACGTACCAATACACCACTCGTCACCTCTGTACCTGTAGCCAAAGACATGATAGCCAAAATCACCCGCGCGAGGGTTCGCTAGATGACCAAAACGGATTGGCAGCAAATCAACCCAAAGCACTTACTTTTGCAGCGGATACACGAAAAAGGTGGCTGGGTTAATTCACATACACACATTGACCGCAGCTACATAATCAACTGGAAAAACTGGGATAAAATTGGCGACCCATTACACATAAAATGGGATCATCCGGATGAATTCAAGTCAAAGGTGAGTGTCGACACAATTGTTGGTCATATGACTCAGGTCATAGAAAATCAGCTCGAGCAAGGCGTGCAGGCTATAGGTTCTTTCATTGACTGCGATAGTATAGTCAAAGACAAAAATCTGAAAGCTGCCGATATCATCAAAGCTCGTTTCAAGGGTCAAATAGAAATCAAGTTCATTCACCAGCCTATAAAAGGTCTTATGGATGAAACCGAGCGAAAATGGTTTGAGGAGGCAGCTAGCTTTGTCGATATCATAGGGGGGCTGCCCGAACGCGATAGCAAGATTAAAATTGGTGTCGACCGCAAGGCTGAACATCTGGACATTCTTTTCACTACCGCCAAAAAGCACGGTAAACCCCTGCACGTACACGTTGATCAGTACAATGATCCAGCCCAGCGCGACACGGAGCTTTTGGCTGACAAGACAAAAGAGTATGGCTACAAAAGCATGGTTTCGGCGGTGCATTCGATTTCACTGGCCGCACAGCCAAAAGACTATCGCGAGAAGGTGTATAAAAAGCTAGTTGAGCAAGACATCACCGTAATCGCCTGCCCATCCGCATGGATAGATAGTCGCCGCAACGAAATTTTGGCACCCTCTCACAACTCAGTTACGCCGTTGGATGAAATGATTCCGGCAGGCGTACGCGTGGCACTCGGCACTGATGATATCGCAGATATCTACAAACCATACAGCGATGGCGATATGTGGACTGAGCTGCGCTTTTTGCTTGAAGCGACCCACACATACGACATGGACGTACTAGCCGATATAGCCACTACAAACGGCCGAAAGGCACTCTTCCTCGACTGATGTTACTCGCAGCACCCGAAAAAACCCTGATAGTACCATATAGTGATTTAGCATTAGACCCCGAACGTTTTGGAGCTGATCCCGGAGGGGTGGTTGCCGCAATTGTTGCCGGTATAGGCAAGCAACACGAGTTGGGCAATATGTATCCTATCAAGCCCGACGACGTACGCGCACGGCTTGGTTGGGTTGCTTTAGACCCTGAGGAACTAGGCACACAGACTTTGGGCTATGTGAGTCTCACCGCTCCAAATGGTGATATTCCAAGCAGAGTGAGTAGCCTGTGGGCAACTCCTGGGCATGGCGTAGGCAAACAGCTTATCGCAACTGCTACTGAACACGCAGTGCGTAATTTGGGTGTAACACCGGATGCGATTTGTCGCATTATCAAGAGTGCGAGCGTATTTCAAGCTGTGGGCTATAGGCTTTTTGGACGAACTGATGACAATAAATTTCACATGGTATTCGAGGCCCTATAGTGAATACTAGCGAAGAAAATGCTGGTCAGAAGCTCTCTATCGAACTTGCAGCCGTAGAAGACTTAGAAGTTCTTAAAAATCTGCTTGACCAGGCAAATGATTTTTCTGTGCATAAGTCTAATGAGCTGCAGTGGTCAAGGTTGCAAGTTGCATACGACGCTATCGAGTCTCATATTGAACGGGGAGAAATGTATGTGGCGCGAGGGCGGCAGGGGAAAGTGCTTGGTGCTGTAGCACTCACCGAAGCAGATGGTATATGGAACGATTCTGGGTCAGAAGAAGCTTTGTATATTCATAAGCTTATGCGTGATCATTCAGTTGAAGATGTCGAAACTCACGCACTTGGAGCACGATTACTAAAGTTCAGTGCCGAGGAAGCTATTCGCAGAGCAAAAAATACTATCCGTTGCGATGTCATGGCGTCTACGGCGGGACTCGTCGCCTACTATGAAAGGTTTGGATTTATCAAAAAGCGAGAAGCCAGATGGGCTACGGGCAAGCTAGCGTATCTTATGGAAGTGCCCACTGCAGTGCTCCTCGATCTCTGAGGAACCAACTAGGTATGACTGTCCCTGCAATAGTCTTGCGTTGTTATTTCCTAAAAAACGCAATTAAGAAAAGGCCGGTTCCGGCCAGGATGATACCGAGGAATTGAAGCGGCTGTAGTTTTTCGTGGAAAGCGAGTAAGCCTATGAGTAGCCCGAACGTTATAAGGGCAGGGTACATTATAGCGGTGAATTGGGATTGGGGTGCACCCAGTGAAAAAGCCTTTTATGATGGCGAAGTTGCCTAGGCTTATCAGGCAGCCAATGCCCAAAGAAAGCAGTAGGGCTTTATTGCTGAGCCGCAACGATTTTTCGCCATGAGACATGAAAAGTATAAAGACAGCATCAGCACAAACCCGACGAGCGAAGCGTAGGCGTTCACCAAGTACGGCGATGTGCCTTTCGGCATAATCTTAGACAGCGCCTGAAAAACAGCGAATAACAGTGGCGCGATAAAAGCCAGTGGCAGCCAATTCATGCATGTATTCTAGCACGCGTAGGACTCAGTACGTATTACAGCCTTAGTGTACTTTCGTTCAACGATTGAAAAGCGTTGAACGATGTGGTATAGTTGAACCCATGAGCATAGTTACGCTATCTTCCAAATACCAAATTGTTATACCTAAAGAAGTGCGGCGCAAGCTGCGGCTTACTCCTGGTCAAAAAATACGCGTAACAGGGGGCGAAAACGGGGAGGCTGTCATTAGAACAGGCTCTGTCGTGGATGAGCTGCGCGGTTCAATGAAGGGGGCTTGGGGGTCAAATAGCGACGAATATTTACGAAAGCTGCGCGACGAGGCAAATCGTGATCGCACTTGATGCCAACATATTCATATATTGGCTCGATAACAATCCAGAATTTTCCGACCAAGCAACCGCTATCCTTTATCGTGCAGAGCAAGGTGAAATAACGGTTTGTGCCTCGGAAATGGTAGTCATGGAAGTACTTTCATCACCTCTTTTAAGTGATACTGACGCGGAGGCCGGGCATGCAAAACTCATGGCTTTAGGAGTCTGTTTCGAGTCCATGAGTAGGAGCGTGTTGTTAAAAGCTGCAAAAATCCGTCGTACTTACAAGCTTGGCGCAATGGATTCGATGCATGTGGCTTCAGCTATGCTGGCAGGCTGCACGCATTTCGTTACAAATGACCGCCAGGTACTGAGCAAGCGGGTGCCAGGTATAGAAATAGTACCGCTCGCAGGAGCTAGCAAGTACTTCACCGAAGTACTCTAGGCGCCGGTATTTGTAGCTTACTACTCCAGAGTATTCGCAACCGACACACTGGTAAGCTATAGCCCCCGCAAAACAAAGTCACCGTTTCAGACCGCGCCCAAGCGGCTAGATCATCATCCTGAATTCACTGATTTTGTTTTGCGGGGGCTATAGCTACCGTCCCAGAAAAAATTCTAGTTCTGTATGCTATAGCATAGAGAACTAGAATTTTGGCTTATTCGGGGTATGTTACTGTACAAAATGTCTTCCCTCTTGTTCTTTTTTGGGCAGTTGCACTACGGTGGTGAGTCATGTGCTAGAATGACCACATGAAAAACGCCAATGGGCCGGTGGTGGTTGCGGTGCTGCAAACGCTGTTGTTTGCAAGCATGGGTATATGGGTACGGATGATGCAGGAGTCGTTTACGACGTACCAGCAGGTGTATATACGCGTATTTTTGGCTGCGGTGTTCTCGTGGGTTATATTTGCGAAGGTTATCAAGCTCAAGCAGCTTAAATGTTACAGGGCAAAGACTTGGGGTGTGTATGCGCTTCGTGCGTTGATGGCGTTCAGTGTGGGGGTGCTTTTATTTACCTACGCCATCCAAAACACCAAATTTGCCACTGTTTCTTTCGTGGCTTCACTGCCGACACTCGGCATACTTTCATGGCTGATGTTCCGCGAGCGGTTAGCGAAAGGCTCCCTGCCCTTTATAATGCTTTCTGTCGTTGGGCTGGTAATGCTTACCAATATCGATCTGACCAATTTCCGGCTAGGCAAAGGCGAGCTGGCGGCCATCGTGAGTATGATAGGTTTCAACATCGGCTATCTTTTGTCGCGTAAACACCCAGATGGCTCCAACAAATACCAAGATGCTACCATCGTCCTAACTTTCGGGTGGATCGTGCCATTTCTAGCGGTGCTTACGAACGGCGAACGAATATGGCCAGCGCACATTACGACCGTAGCATGGGTAGGGTTGATCGCAAGCGTCATCATAAACATAGTCGGCTTGGTGATGATCAACTACGTCTTCGCACATATGAAGGCGTATGTAGCGGGTAATATATTTCTGCTCGAAGGTGTCGTAGCGCTTATAATCGGCATGCTTTTATACAATGAGTCGGTGAGCGTGCGTGAGCTGGTAGGCGCGGGTGTCATACTGGCATGTGCCTATATGGTCGCCCAAAAAGACAGGCGAGGCCAAACTATCGCCGCAGAAGATCCAGCAGTCGAAGGAAGTTAACATGCAAAGGAGCAGGTGATGGAAGATAAGATTGCGGTGTGGAAGAAGCATGTGGCGGAGGTGTCGTGTGACCCGGGGTTTCAGCACTACGAGTGGTTTGTGCGGTGGCACCTTGAGATTGTGGAGCGGATAGCGCTGGAGTTGTGTGGTGTGTATACCCAGGCTGATCGTGACCTGGTGCAGGTGATGGTGTGGCTGCACGATTATGGCAAGGCCATCGTTGAGCCCACGGAATGGGGCACATCCCGGGCGAATCAGTCCGCTCCTCACTCCGCCGTATCGTCCATACGTCTGCGTTCCGGTGCTCCTGATTCATCCCAGGCTGCACCCCATTCCGAGGGCTCAAATAGTCCCTTAGGTGAATATGATGTCACAACTTCTGCCGGGATGGCTAAATTAACAGAGATAGGTTTCGCCCCGGATTTTGTAGACAAGGCGGTAGGCCATATAGCACATATGAATAAAAAGCTGGAAGTTGACCTGCACGAAGCACCATTGGAGGTGCAGATCGTGGCGAGCGCCGACGGGTGCTCGCACATGGTGGGGCCGTTTATGGCGGAGTACTGGCGGGAAAATGCTGGGCTGAGCGTAGATGAATTGCTGCAGGCCAATATACGCAAGCTCACCAAAGATTGGGAGCGCAAAATCGTCCTGCCAGAAGCCCGCGAAGCTTTCGCCGCCCGCCGCGCCATGCACCTCGAGCTTGCTGGTGAACTCCCCGAAAAATATTTAAGCTAGCACATTCTCTTTCGTTCTCGACTCGATTGGGGACTCAGACAAACAAATCTCATTATTTCGATCCATCCTAGCGGCCGGCTCGCCTTCCTTTTTGTATGGACAAAAAGAGAAGCGAAAAAACCAGGCCAGAGCTACACCTCTTGGTGAAGTGTTGCTCAGTTTTACAACCGATGCGAGAACTCGTCAGCAGCATATTGCCACTGGCAATATGCTGCCTCCTCAAACAACTCGCATCGCCTGCCGGAAGTTGTAAACACTGACAACACTTCAGCCAGGAGCCTCCGCATGGCCACTCTCAGTTGTATCCCGCCTTGTGGCGGGATGATTTACTATGCGGCTTCGCCGCATTCGGGAATTGGGAATTGGGATTGGAGGATTGCTTGGGATGAATAACGATAAACGATTAAGGATTAACGAATGGAGCACATTAACGTCAATCGTCCAACATCTAACGTCGAAGCCCTACGCCCTACGGCCGATGCCCTATTTTATCTAATCACATCTGCGATGGCGGGGACGAGGCGGGGGTCGAAGACGCTGGGGATGACTTCTTTGGGCGAGGGGTGCGGCACGAGCATGGCTATGGCTTCGGCGGCAGCTATTTTGTGTTGGTCGGTTATGGCGGGCACGCCGTTATCGAGAGCTCCGCGGAATATGCCAGGGAAGGCGAGGGCGTTATTGACTTGGTTGGGGAAGTCGCTGCGGCCCGTGGCTACTACGGCTGCACCGGCAGCTTTGGCAGTGTCGGGCATGATTTCTGGCACGGGGTTGGCCATGGCGAAGATGATGGGGTCTGCATGCATGGATTTCACGTGCTCGGGTGTCAATATGCCGGCTTGCGATACGCCTATGAAAACATCGGCCTCTGTGAGCGCATTGGCCAAGGTGCCATCTACATTTGCGGGGTTGGTGTAGTCGAGCAGGTGTTGTTTTTCTTGGTTGAGGTCGGTACGGTTGCGGCTGACGATGCCCTTGCTATCTACTGCCAGAATGGTGGGTTGGGCGTAGAGGTGAAGTAATTTGATGATGGCGGTGCCGGCGGCACCGGCGCCCACGACGACAATTTTGCAATCTGCGAGCGAGCGCCCAGTAACCTTCATAGCGTTTATGAGCCCGGCTAGAACGACGATGGCCGTGCCGTGCTGGTCATCGTGCATGACGGGTATGTCTAGCTCGGCTTTGAGCCGGTCTTCTATTTCGAAGCACTTTGGTGCGGCTATGTCTTCTAGGTTTATGGCGCCTAGGCTGGGGGCAATCGCCTTGACGGTCGCTACGATTTCGTCTGGTGTGTGCACGTCGAGGACGATGGGGATGGCATCGATATCGGCAAAGTGCTTGAAGAGCAGACTTTTGCCCTCCATGACAGGCATGGCGGCCTTGGGACCGAGGTCGCCAAGGCCGAGGATGGCAGAACCGTCGGATATGACAGCCACAAGGTTATTGACCCACGTGTATTGGCCGTATTTGCTGGGGTCTTTGGCGATTTGCCGACTAATCTCGCCCACTCCCGGGCTGTAGTAGGCGCTCAGTTTTTCGCGGGTTAGTTCGCCTGTATCGCGCAGGGCTGTCGTGATTTTGCCACCATATGTTTTGTGAAGGGCAATAGAAAGTTCGTCAGATTTCATCACAGTAGTATACTCGACCTAGGAACCGTCCTCAAATTTTTGACGCCATGGCTCAAAAAGTTACATGGTGGGTTGTGGTGAGCGGGTGGGGGTGAGGCTGTAGGGTGGGTTTGGGGTGGGGCGAAGTCTGGTATGATAAAAGCATATGGTTAAGCAAAAGAAAATGAGTGTAAAAAAGAAGCCGGCTAAGCAGAAGCTGTCTGGGCGTAAGATGCTTGTTTTTGCTGCTGGTTTTGTATTGCTAGCTGGCCTATTGCTATGGGGCGTACAAACAGTACGCCACAACCGTGCCGTAGCACGCGAGCGAGCCCAATTTATGGCCGTAAAAGCCGACCTACACAAACTCGCACAGCACATAGCAAAAGAACTCGGCCCCCCTACTGCCAGCAAAGAAGAGCAGGGGTGTGACTATGCAAATGTGGCGTATGGAAAGGGTTCCTTAGGATGTCTACTGTCGATTAATAGTACTTATACTTCAAAAATCTCTCCGCAAGAAATGAATATGATAATCGAGAAATATCTTAAGGTTGTTTTAACATTTAAAACAGACGTATTGCCTAGCTCAGAATCCGGACAAAGGCGAACCTACTCGTTTATGTACAGAGATTTCAACTGTAGCGTAGGGTATAATATCGACAACGAAAATACAGATATGGCAATTATTTGTGCAAAAAAAGCACTAGACGAATACTTTCAGGTAAAGTAGTGGACTAATTAGCAATAATAGTGTAGAATGTGCTTAATTGTTTTAGGTGAGCACAGTGAATATATTGAGGTCGGTTACATCTCGTTTGCGTAAACTCGTTACGTATATTGCTACGTTTGGCGTGCTTTGTACCGTGGGCGCTCAGGGTGTATGGGCTAGTTCGCCTACGTGGCTCACTAGCGGCGTGCCCACGCTACAAAAACTAACTGAGCTTCCGGCCAATACGCCGCCATTCGCCTCTGGTACAGACTGTACGAAGTACGCATACCAACCGGCAGGCTTTGATCAACCTGTCGAAGCGTGTACGTACCCTTTTGCACTGGGTACTCTTACGACGAGCGGACGCTTGGTAATAGGTAGCAACCGGACTGCTCCTAGAATGTTGTATGGCAATGTGCCAAACACAAGGTTTCTAGCTGTAAACGGTACAGATTATGCACTGCTGGCAAGCTTGGAATACCGCACAACACTACGAGTGTATAAGCCTGGCTCGCTGAGCATGAAAGATGTAGTGTATGTACCGGCCAGCAATATTGAACCGTACTATTATGTAAACAAGCAGCCGGATTTTGTGCTGAAAGACACCGCAGGCAACCCACTGTATTTCGACCGGGTAGCCATCGGCTTTTCGGCAAATGGCAAATGGATGGTGATAAATAATCTCAATAATGGCATATGGCGCTACAATACAGAAACGTGGGAGGGCAAACTTTTTGCGCCGTCACCTGCGGTAGGTGCAACCTCGGCATACATAGGTCCAGGCAGCCCGAGCTTTGCTATAAGCAATGACGGTAAATATGCTGCAATTGTGAATGCATCGCCCGATGGCGCATCGCCCTCACTTGAAGTGTACGACACCGAAACCTGTAGCGACCAGTCTATGGCAACATTGAGCAGCCGCAAATATTGCCAGTCGAAAGATGTGTGGAATGGGCTCGTAAATAAAAAGCAGGTCGATGGCGGCGTAAAGAGTGTAGCGGCCGGAGTAGTGCGCCCGCTAAGCGTACGGTTTCGCACCAATGAAACCATAAGTTTCAATGCGGTCTATAACTATCAAAACGGCAGTGCCTATAAAGCAGCGACCTACACGATTACGGTAGCCGGTACCCAAGTACATCAACTAGGTTTGCTGGGGATGGGTGATTCGTACATATCTGGCGAAGGGTTATTTTCTTACAGATCAGGTACAGATACCGACGATAATAAGTGCCATCTCTCGACCGCATCGTACCCACTTACACTTGGCGGTAAATATTTTGATACTTTTAACTCGGTTGCATGCTCAGGCGCTAAATCGACTGACATAAATTCGTATGAGCCCAATAAATATCTTGGTCAAACTGAAACCAAAATACTGGCTGAAAACAGGGATATTGTAAATATTATTAACAATTTCCAGCCAGGCTACCTAAACCAAAACGAATTCGCCACCAAATACACCCCAGAAGCAGTCCTCGTCTCTGTAGGTGGCAACAATGTGCATTTTGCCGATATCGTGAGCACTTGTGTGGCGCCAAACCCGACTGCGCCGAGTACGTGCTACAGCAGCTATAAAGAACGAGCTGAACTTATCAATTCTATAAACGCCGAATACAGCAATTTGGTTGAAACCTATACCTCCATACGCAACAACGCCAATGGTGCACGCGTCTATGTCGTCGGCTACCCGCAGATAGTTAAGCCAAATGGTGATTGCGGCGAAAACGTCAAACTTGACCCAGCTGAAACCGTGTTTGCTACGCAGCTCATAGCCTATCTCGATAGTGTTATCGCCGCGGCTGCTAGCACAGCGGGTGTGCAATATGTAGATACGCAGCATGCATTTGACGGCTTTCGTCTCTGTGAGGCAGAAAAAGGGGTAGCCGCCATGAACGGCGCAACCGCAGGTGACGATATAGGGGCCGGTATGTTCAAAATAATTGGCAACGAAAGCTACCACCCCACCAAGCTGGGCCATGCGCTCCTAGCCAAAGCTATCGATGAGGCCACGCAAAACTTGACTTTGCCCATGCCCAACCCAAGAGCATTTAGTCAGCCGACATTTAGCGAGTCTACCGACATGCTGCAATCTGTTCCTAAAACCAGCGAGCCACTGAATGTTATAAAGTACGACGACACGGTTTTTACAGATTCTTTGCTGCAGCGCGGCGACATTAAGCAGGCGGCAGCATTCGGGTCGGGTCTGCAATTGCAGCCTGGTAGCACCTACACTATAGTCATACATTCAGAGCCGCGCACACTGGCGACCGGTACCGTGAACTCAGACGGCAACGTTATCGCAAGCTATACGATACCCGCCGATATGCCAGCAGGTCTACACACGCTGCATTTATATGCCAAAAACATGGCGGGTGAAACTATAGACGTACCCCACATAGTGTATGTAGCCGCTAGCCCAGATGACTACGATGGCGATGGCCTGCCGAACGCCGCAAATATGTGCCTGGTCTTTCCGCTGAGCGGCGTAGACTACGACGAAGACTCCATAGACGATGCTTGCGACCCAGACATAACGCAGCAGCCTCCGCACCCGGCAGAACCAGAGTCTGGCAGCGCATCTGGCAATGATAGCAATGATGGCAATGACGGTACGACTACACCACCCGATCCAAGCGACGGCAACGACGACACGTCATCAGGCACAACCTCAGGCACTGGCGATACTCCTCCAACAGACGATAGCTCTATGCCACCCGAAGCTTCTGGCAACGGCAGCACGACGCCGCCAAACGAAAACCAGCAGCCGACACCGCCAGCTTCCGGAGATACTACTTCCAATCCTGTCAAGCCAGACGATACGACTCAGACTACATCGGGCGCTACCAACACTAGTGGTGCTAGCGCTGAAACGGGTGTAACTACTCCAGCTAGCTCAACTACAACTCAAATAGATACGCAAACCCCTGTACAGCAGACGCAGCCTACCACTATTGCGGCCACCTCGCCATCAAACATCTACACACAACAGCTGGCCACAGAACAATTTGAACCTAGCGCTGGCCCGCAACCCAGCGCAGAAACATCACCTACAACACTTACTCAACCCCAAGTGCTTCACTCAGCCGTACTAACCCCGCCAAAGAACAGTACGCAAGCTACAACATCACATCGGCTCACCGCTATTTGGTTATTGACGGCAGCAGCCATAGCGTGCGGAAGCACCACCGTCATCTGGCTGCGGCACAAAAATCAGAGCAGCCAATAATGAGGGTGCTTGAGATTGGCCCAGGTAATTGCCCGGCTATAACGAAGCCGGGGACACTTTTGAATGGCGAGGGTATTGAGTATGTAGGTATCGATGTCGGGGGCGACTTTGGTAGTCTTGTTTCAAGCCATCGTTTATGGCGACCCGACATGCATACGATCGAGCATGGTGATAGCGCAGACCTAAGCAAGTTCCCAGATGGCTGGTTTGATCTTGCGGGCATGCGCAGTGTATTTGGGGAGTATACGGGCATAGATTGCCCGGGCTCATTGGATAATACCCGCATGGGTATATATGAATTATTTCGAGTTCTAAAGCCAGGGGGTAGACTGTTTGTTGCGGAGGAGAATACGCCTGAGCCTCCGGCAACGGTTGAACAAATAGGCCACAATATGTTGCTAGCCGGGTTTAGGCATGTGACTGCCTATGCATGTGAAGACGGACTGAATGCGAGCTGGCGTGAGCAGCGCGGCAAGTTCTGGGGGCTTAGCAGTACCAAAGAGACACATGAACTACCATGGTGGCCCCGCAGCTTTTTGCTAGTCGGCGAACGACCAGATGTGCCGCTAGAGCAATTTACTGAAAAGGTCGTAGACCTCGCAGCAAATAGTAGCGGAGAGAAGCCAATAAGGAAAGTCGGCAATAGGCTACAAGTAGTCGAAAGGACGTTTTACCGGTCGGCTACGCCCATGTACACTCAAAATGAGAACGACTCCTTTGCATACCAGCAGGATATTACGGTAGTGACTAGTGTAGGTAGTATGACGCTGCGTGCGTATCGTAATGCTGTCAGGGCTGGTACACAAGCAACTGTACTACCTTCATAGTCGTTAACCCCCATTGCGATTCTCTTTTGTCGAGTATTAGCTCGACAGCCAGTTTGTTTTATTGAGTACGAAGATTTTGCGAGTCTGCTACAATAATGTGATAAGGACAAGCAATATGGCAGACGACAATTCCGCAAAGAAACAGACAGACAACGAACAAGCATCCGCCGAGAAACACGTCACCGAATTGATGGGGCCTGCTCAAGGATTTAATGAAGAATACACTGTACCCAAGAAAGCCGACACTAAGGCTGAACCACAGCCAGCTGATAAGCCTGAAGTCAAACCGGCCGAGGTCGTCAAAGACAATCCCCTCCCTAGTGCACCGCCTGTGCCTGAAAACACTACCAAAGCTGCTGATCCTAGACCAGGGCTAAACGCTGCAGCCTCAGAAAGTGATTCGGTAGCTCCAGAAAAAGATCTAAATATGGATGAACTCCCCAGTGAGTTCACCACACCGGGCATAGAAGACGATGAAAAAACGGCCGCAGCCGTCGAAGATATTTTGCATCACGATGCAGATAAAACACTTGAAGATGACGTGCCAGTTGCCCATGCTACTGTCATGAAACCATCTTTTATGGAGCGGCTAAAAAACGGATGGTTTGAGTGGTGGGATAACCCGCGTAAGCGCTATGGCACCCTTATTCTCTTAGCTGTGCTCATTGCTGTAGTGGGCTTTGTGCCAGCAGTGAGGGCTTTCGTGCTCAACACAGCCGGCGTACGTGCCAGCATGGTAGTGCATGTTACCGACAACGGCACCAACTTGCCTCTTGAGAATGTCGTGGTGAAAACAGATGGTAAAACCGGCAAAACCGATTTTGATGGCAAGCTGCAAATAAAAGGAGTGCATCTTGGCACACAAAAGGTGCAGATTGAAAAGATCGGCTTCAAATCTGTATCCCGGCAGGTGAAATTTGGCCTCAATATTGCCGATTTGGGAGAGATAAAGCTTATACCAACTGGCCAGCAGCTAACCTACACATTTACAGACTATCTATCGGGCAAACCCGTAGCTGGTGTAGCAGTAAGCAGCGGCGAGTCTACCACTAAATCGGATAAAAACGGCAAAGCCCTTCTTACGACAGCACCAGGTAGCACCGAAAAAATTACCGTAAAATCTGAAGGATACCGTACAGAAACTCTTGATCATCCAAAACCTGAATCGCCAGCGCTTGCAGTAAAACTCGTGCCATCGGCTCAGGCTATATTTATCAGCAAAGAGAGTGGCACATACGATGTGTATAAACAATATGTTGACGGCAAAAATCGCAAGTTACTCTTTGAAGGCACAGGCCTAGAAACCCAAGCTATAAGTGCCCTGCCAAGCCCTGACGGTAAAAAAGTTGCCGTTGCCTCAACCCGTGACGATAAACGCAACAAGGATGGCTACCTGCTAACTGCCCTCAATGTGGTTGATACCGAAACAGGCGACTCAACAAATATCGAATACGCCGAGCAGGTCATGCTGCTGGGCTGGAGGAAAGACACGCTGGTTTACCTTCAAACAGTTGCTGGAGCCAGTGCGGCCAACCCCAATCGTCAGAAGATCATCTCGTATGACCTCACGACCAACAAAAGGTTCCAATTGGCCAGTGCTAATTATTTCGCAGGTGAAGAGCTCATAGGTGATACACTGTACTACACTGTATCGGCCACAGACCCCTCCGCGCAAGAAACATTTACCAAAGTAAACGTGGATGGCACCGCTAAAAAATCACTGTACACAGGTAATGTTTGGTCGCTGCTGCGTTCTGACTATAGTAAGTTAAAATTACAGGCACCCGATAAGTGGCTAGAGTACACAGTAGGTGCCTCGGCGCCCGTTGACACGACACCAGTATCTGACTATGTTTCGCGGTACTATCTAGATAATCCAGACGGTAAAGTAAGCGCTCGGGTAGACGTGCGTGACAGCAAAGGGTACCTCATGATCCGCAATTTGTCCGATGGCAAAGAAACTGAGCTCACATCACAGCGCAATATGCAAGCACCTACGTATTGGCTCAATAATGACGTACTAATATTCCGTGTGAGCGGTGCGGCTGAAGTGGCCGACTATGCGATAAACTTTCATGGTGGTGCGGCAAAAAAGATTGCCGATGTTAGCCTGACGGGCATACATTAGCAACTCACTGCATCTAAACCTATAACTAAGCTACCTGTCAGGGTAGGTGTAGTAGGATGCTAAGTATTTGTATCTTTGCTCGAGATCCCATGCGAGCATATGTACAAAAGCGAGAACATACTCGCTACATCAAATGGTGTAGTATTGGATAATGGGGCAGAATGAGCAGGTGCTACGGGAATTTATAGACACAGTGGTGAAGTACTACCGGGCGCACGGCCGTCATGACCTTGCATGGCGTCGGGAAGAAGCAAATGGGTACCTTGACCCTTACAAAGTCATGGTCAGTGAACTTATGTTACAGCAGACTCAAGTATCGCGTGTCGTCCCCAAATACGAAGCATTTTTGCGGCAGTTTCCGACGTACCAGGAATTAGCCGCCGCTGAACTGGGAGAGGTACTTCGCGCTTGGCAGGGCCTAGGGTACAATAGGCGTGCAAAATTTCTATGGGAGGCGGCAAAAGCTATTGAGAATCGGGCGGATTTTCCACAGAGCTATGAAGGGTTGGTAGCTCTGCCAGGTGTCGGCCCCAACACAGCAGGAGCAATTTTGGCGTATGCATTCAACACGCCAGCAGTATTTATAGAAACTAATATCCGTACCGTCTACATACACCATTTCTTCCGGGATGCCGAAAGCGTATCTGATAGCAGCATCCGGGACGTGCTCGAGCAGACAATCGATCGCGAGAATCCGCGCGAATTTTACTGGGCACTTATGGATTACGGCTCGTTCCTTAAAACAACGGTACGTAACAATACGCAAAGTAGGCACTACACAAAACAATCTGCATTTCACGGGTCGCGCAGAGAGGTGCGCGGCGCAGTACTACGAGTACTAGCAGAAAGTCCAACCTCGCTTCGACAGCTCAAGATAAAGATAGCCGATGAAAGGTTACCATGGGTACTAGAAGCGCTTGAAACTGAACAGCTTATAGGAAAATCTAACGGATATTACAAGTTAGGCAGTGGTACAATGTAGTCATGGATACAGAATTAAAACAGCCTCCAGAAGTTCCCCAGGCAACCCTGACCACCAGTAAACAAGTCATGGATGTTGTTGCACCACCAAGGACTGCGGATGCTCCTGCTCCAGCGCCTGCACCAACTACTCCTCTTACACAGGCTCCCGCACCCGCACAACCAGTGGCTACTCCACCTGTAGTCAATGGGGAAGCGCAAGCACCTGTGTCAGCTCCTCCAGAGGAAGTAGCTGCACCGCAACCGGCCCCAGATACTATGGCTGACGTAGTTGCAGATAAACCGGCTGAAGAGCCAGCCAAACCGAACAAACCTAAATCTCCGAGCACTAAACCAATTGTTGCCATTGTGGTTGCATTGCTAATATTCGTTGGGCTTAGTGCAGTAGCGTACCTGGCCTATAGCAAAGGGTAGACATCTGTGCACCACACATTTCAGCACCTTGGCGACAAGCAACTTATAGCGCTCCTAAAATCCGGTTCAGTCGGCGTACTGCCTACCGATACAATATATGGGTTGGTCTGTTCGGCACAGAGCAAAAAGTCAGTTGCCCGTCTTTTTACTATCAAACAGCGTGAGGCTAACCCAGGGACAGTTTTGGCGGGTAGCCTGCAGCAGTTAATTGACCTCGGTATACGCGGGCGGTATTTGAAGGCCGTTGAGTATTTCTGGCCAAATCCGCTCAGCGTAGTCATACCTTGCGGCGAAGACCTAGCCTATTTACATATGGGCAAGCACTCTTTGGCGGTACGCATCCCAGACGATACCGAGTTGCGAGCACTTCTAAAAGAGATAGGCCCACTTATGACGACGAGTGCAAATCATCCGGGGCAACCTACAGCACGCAATTTCCAAGAAGCATTTAACTATTTTGGAGATGCCGTAGATTTTTATGTCGACACAGGCGATATGGGTGAGCGTCCACCCTCAACCATCATCCGTGTCGTTGACGATGCTATAGAAGTGCTTCGCCAAGGTGCGGTGAACATCGATGATGCGGGGAGGATTACACATGAGTAATGGCCCAAAGGGCGTTACAGCTGGTGCGTGCGCGATGCTGCTGTGGCGCGGGAATCAGCTTTGTTTTGTACGTCGCTGCAATACGGGTTTTATGGATGGGTATTTGTCGCTACCCGCTGGTAGGCTTGAGGAGGGTGAGAGCTATAAATCAGCGGCGGTACGAGAAGCTGAAGAGGAGGCTGGCGTAATCATAATTGCGGCTCATGCCGATCACGTTTTCACGTTATTTCGGTGCAGTGAACAGGCGGGTGAATGGACCGATGTTTACTTTGGTGCTCAACAATGGTCGGGCGAACCATACAATGCAGCTCCCGATGAACACAGTGAGTTAGTCTGGTTGCCAGCCACTCATTTGCCAGACGACGTGTTACCGTATCAGCGCTACGCCATACGACAAATAGTAGCCGGAAAAACGTATGGGCAATGTGGTACAGACGGCATTGAAATATAGGGTAAAAGTTGTAAAATAGACATTATGGAAGGTCTTCCCCATTTCTCTAGCCCAGAATCCAAGTCCGATGACGATGATGACTCGCCCGAAGAAAAGAAATCGGAAAGCAGTCGTGCGTCTCGCGCGAGTCGAGGACGTGATTTAGCCCACCTAATCACGGGGGCGGAGCGCAAAAATAGCCAAGCGCAGGAACAGCGTGTAGCAGCGAAGTCAGGTTTACTCGATAAAATACTTAGTGGTGCTAGGGCGACCGAACAACAAGCCAGCGATACAACTGCCGCTGGCGCAGAAATACCACCATGGCAACGCAAGGCAGAGGATGATGTTGCCGAGCATTTGGCCGAAACAGGTGATGTCGTACCGGAAGAGCTAGTATTTCCCGAAGACCGGGATACATCTGTAGTAGACCGAGCGCTAGAGTATGCTGCCGAAAGCGATGTTGCCAAGCACGCCGTAGAAGATGCAGAAGCAGCTGCCAAGCAGGAGACTGAGAACTATGCGGAAGCAGTATCTCCTGGGCCAGAGTCAGCGACCGCAGAAATGCCCGAACCGCAGGGCGGCAATGAAACGAGTGCTGCTGAAGCAGAGTCCACCACAGAGGAAAATGATGACACTACGGCTTCGTCTACTGCTACTCCCAGCGCACGGGCCGCTTCGGCCGCCGCAGGCGGTTCGGCTTCTGCTGGATCAGGTGCTGGCGGCGGCAGCGAATCAGGTGATGGTGTACCGCCGGTCTCACCTTCACCCCGGAGTTCGACGTCGTCTACTCGCAGTGCCGCCTATACGAATGCAAATCCTTTGCATTCGTATACATCATCTCCGGCCGGCTTTAATGCTGCCCAGTCCTCGCCTAACGTCCTTTCTCCAGCTGGATCAGGCACCGATGCCGAAGATATAGCCTACCGCCGCGGCCGTAACAGAGGTTTGGTAGCAGGACTTATTTTAGGAGGCGGCATTGAGCACATCCATCATAAGCGCCGCGAAAAAAGGATGGAACGGACTTTTGCTGCTGAGCGCAAAGAGCAGGTGAAGCAATTTGATCAAAAACTCGAAACCATGCGATGGGATCAAATACGCGAGAAAGATAGCGAAAAGCTTCGCCAAAATGAAGCCGAGAAGTATAAAGTAACACCTGTTGCCGAGGCGTCAGGCCTGGGAGCAACTGAAGCACCTCGATTAAAATCTGCTGAAGCAGTGGCCGTTGCTCCGGTACTGGCGGCAGAGCGTCTTGGCCAGCCACCCGCAGAATCCTATCGTGTAGCCTCAGAGGTAGCCGTCCAAGCTGAACAAGAGCGTCAGAGTGCTGAAACGCAGCGCATAATAGCGCAAGCCGAACAGGCTGAGCAACAGCTCCAGCAGGAGCAACTAGAAATCGCACAGGGCAATCGAATCGAGCGCAGTGCCTGGCACAATATAGAGGTCGATAAGACGGGCAAAGCTGTGCAAGAAGGTGCACTCGAATACGGCCATGAGTACTACCAGGAGCGCGCCCACGAAACCGGCCCCAAGATCAAACAGCAAGTCGACGCCGTCGCAGGCGAAGTAGCTCTCGTTGCAGCCGCCTTAAGCGAGTCGCAGAGCCCAGGAGAAGGCAATCATGAGGTTGATAGGACCGCAAGAAGCGTACGGCGCACCAGTTCTGCGTTGAATCGTTCAGGATCATCCAATGGTGGTGACTCTGGAAATGCTACACATTCAACACCGAGCGACCCGCAGTATTATGGCCTGGAAGCAAATCGCCCACGCTCTATCATAAAAACAGTCACTTCACCACCGACAACCGTTGCTGGCACTGTCGGCTGGTTCATGGTGCTCGTACTGATGGGCATTGTATACTTTGTCTTTATTCGCTAGCAGGGTAGAAGTCAAATTCAAGCAGCAGGGCTTTGTGATCTGAGGCTACGTCATTCATAACAGCGAAAGACCGCACTTTTATCTCGTTACTTACAAAAATATGGTCGGGGGCGACGCCCTGGACTTTGCCGAGTACGGTAAGGGTATCGTTTAGACCATAGGTGGCGGTGAGGTCTTCAAGCCAGCCATCGAATAGCTGTAGGGCAGGTGTGCTAGGGTTTACGTTCAGGTCGCCGCTGAATATGATTGGCCCTTCGAGTTTTTCCATCGTGTCGGCCACTACCCGCATGGCAGCAACTGTTTTCTCTGAACCTATAGGGTTTGGCTCCCAATAACCATGGTGATTTACGATATGTACGATGCGCCCGTTTACTCGTACTGTAGCCAGCTGTGCATTGCGTGAATTAGTATCAAACTCTGAACCGTTGATGTCGGGGCAAAATGCGCCACTGGTAAAAATAGTTCGAGTATTTTCCAGAGGAAGCTTGCTATAGAGGGCATTGCCAAACTGCACTGTATGTCCACTCACCGACGTGCTGCAGACCGGCGAAAAATACACATAGTCGTAGCCAAGTGCGGCTATGCGCTCGTGAATATCGTAGAGGGTGTCGGGGAAGGGTATGGGCTTGGGGCTGCTAAATACTTCCTGCGCGGTTATAATGTCTGGCTGCTCGCGCTCAATAAGCGGTAAAATTTGCCGGGTCAATCGGCCCATCCAGAGGTTTAGTTGCAGCAGTTTCATACACTGAACTCTTTGCGCAACCATTCGTCTAGACTGCCTCCGCCGCCAGCTGAGAGGCAGAGTACGGTATCGCCGGCGTCTACGTGAGATGCAATGGAAGCTTTCAGCTCAGCATCGAGCGCGGCCGACTGGGTTTTAGCTTGGGTTTCACTGGCTAAAATGAGGCGAAGTTTATCAGGGGTCAAAAGCTCCAATGAGCTGTTTTCGCGCGCAAGGTAGCTCGGCACGATGTAGAGTTTCTTGACGCTATCGAAGAGGTG
>JAEUQV010000114.1 GCA_016789655.1 Candidatus Saccharimonadota bacterium | reverse complement strand
ATGGGAACATTCATTTTCATACTGGCTATAGTGCTTTTTTTGAGTCTTATCATCACTCACGAGATGGGGCACTTCCTGGTGGCCAAGCGCAATGGGGTCAAGCCCGAGGAGTTTGGTATATTTTTCCCGCCCAAAATCTGGGGCAAAAAGATGAAAGGCGGTTGGCTGTTTACCATAAATCTGCTGCCGCTCGGGGGCTTCGTTAAGCTCAAAGGCGAGCACGATAGCGATACCGAGCCTGGTAGCTTCGGCGCAGCTAGCGACTGGGCAAAAGCAAAGATTATGTTAGCCGGAGTGGCTGTGAATCTAGCGACGGCAATCTTACTTTTCACGGTCCTAGCACTAGCTGGCATGCCAAAGATTATCGACAACCAATTTACGGTTGCGAGCGATACAAAAGTAACACGCAATGACACGTATGTTGGATATGTAGAACAAGGTTCGCCAGCCGCGAAAGCCGGGTTAAAAGTACAAGATCAGCTTCTCACCATTTCAGATGGCGTCAAATCATCGGCGCTTTTTGAAACTGATCTACCAGACATAACAAAACAATATGCTGGCAAAACTGTCACCATTTCATATAAACGGGATGACAAAATGTATAGGACGCAAGCTTCGCTACACACGGCAAAAGAAGTGGAGGCGAGCTTAAAAACAGATAACCCCATAGGTTATTTAGGCATTGCACCTAATAAAATAACGCTTCAGCGTTCCACATGGTCGGCTCCCGTCGTCGCTGTAGGCTTGAGTGCACAGTTTACACAGCTCACCATGACAGGCTTATGGCACGCGGTCGAAGGTCTTGGTGGTATAATCGCTGGTGGAGTCACTGGCAACAAAGAGGCACGTCAAAATGCTCAAACAGCCGCCAGCAGTCAGGTGTCTGGCCCGCTCGGTATATTTTACGTGCTGAAAGGCGGAAGCTCACTTGGGGTGCTCTTTACACTTTTCGTTATTGCCCTCATTTCTCTGACTCTAGCTATCATGAACATTTTGCCAGTGCCTGCGCTTGATGGCGGGCGGCTATACTTGATGTTGGCAAGTCGGCTAACCAAGCAGAAGCGTCTCACGCCTAAAATGGAGGAGATTATAGTTGGAGCCAGCTTCATGTTGTTATTGGGTCTCATAGTGCTAATCACCATCGTCGATGTCAAACGATTCTTCTAACCAGTCTCGCGTAAAAAGACTAAGCATTCGTCGTAAAGTCGTAGCCCAACAGCGAGCGACCCCTACTTCTGTTCAGGAGACTGTGCCTGCCGAACCTGGGGTGGGGATGCGCCCGATTTTCGTAGTATTCTTTGTTTTGGCGCTTTTTTTAGTAACCCAGTTTGCCGCAGTTGTATTCCTAAGCATCGTGCTTATGGGCTTCGGCTGGGACGCACAGCGCATAGAAGATTGGTTCACCAATGCCGTGCTTGGGCAATTTTCGTATATGTTTATAGCACAGGGTTTAGTAGTATCAAGTGTTTTTACTTATTTGCGCGTACGAAATATCCGTTTTTCGGCTATTGGTTGGACGAGACCACGCTGGCAACACATAGGCTATGCGCTCTTGGGTATCGTCGTGTATCTTGCCGCGTACATCCTCATGCTTGTGGTGGCTAAAATACTCATTCCATCGCTAGACTTGGAGCAGGAACAGCAAACTGGTTTCGAATCGGCTTCAACGACAACCGAGCTTATTTTAACGGGGATTAGCCTAGTGCTCTTGCCTCCCATAGTCGAAGAAATCTTGTTTAGAGGGTTTTTGTACACCGGGCTTCGTAAGGCGCTATCGTTTTGGCCTGCGGCAGTCATTACAAGTATAGTATTTGGTGCCGGTCACCTCCAGTTTGGTAGTGGAGCGCCACTCCTGTGGGTAGCAGCGCTCGACACCTTTGCATTGTCTATGGTGCTGACATTTTTACGTGAGCATACCAAGAGTCTTTGGCCTGCGATTATTATACACATGCTCAAAAACGCATTAGCTTTCTCATTACTCTTCATTTTTACGTCGTAGCAAAAGTAAGGTGAGAAATTGCAGCTTTATCGTTGGCTTTAGCCCTGTCATTATCGAGAAATCGGGAACCTAGAAAAGAAATAAGTTTTTCTGGATACTCACCCGATCCACGGCATGTCGCCACGACGCCATGAGACATCGCGTGGTGGCATGCAAGCCGGATATGACGATGGGGTATGTTCTTGCACATTACTTAAGTTAACGAAAGTAGCGCTTGCAAAGGGTAGTATTTGGCGACACATATGCGGTACAATTGTGCACATGAACGATTCGTATCCTTGTTTGCCGATGTGTCCTGCCGTAGGCTGTAGCATGCCGCCCCGGCGGTAATCATCTGTATCTCGACACTACCATAGCTAAATAAGGAACATTTTCATGAAAACATCCGAACTCTACATCAGAACTTTCAAAGAGGCTCCTGCCGAAGAGGTGTCTAAAAACGCCCAGTTACTTATACGAGCTGGCTACATCTACAAGGTGATGGCCGGTGTATATGCCTACTCGCCACTCGGCATACGGGTACTCGAAAACATCAAGCAAGTCGTGCGCGAAGAAATGAACGCTATCGGTGGCCAAGAACTTATCATGAGCAGCTTACAAAAGCGTGAGACCTGGGAAACGACAAGCCGTTGGGACGACGAGGTCGTCGATGTATGGTTTAAGTCTCATTTGAAGGACGGAACAGAGGTAGGTTTTGCTTGGTCGCACGAAGAAGCCATCATAGAAATGCTCAAATTGTATCTCTCGAGCTACAAAGATCTACCAATTTACGTCTATCAGTTCCAGACCAAGCTGCGTAATGAACTGCGCGCCAAAAGCGGCATAATGCGCGGCCGCGAGTTCATCATGAAGGATATGTACAGCTGCAGCCTCGACGCTGAGCACCATGAGGCGTTTTACCAGGGCTGTATAGAAGCCTATATGCGTGTGTTTAACCGTCTTGGCATTGGTGATGAAACGTATGTAACCTTTGCGAGCGGTGGGGCTTTTACCCAGTTTAGTCATGAGTTCCAGACCCTGTGCGATGCTGGCGAAGATGTCATCTATCTCGTGCCAAGTACCAAAGAGGCCTTCAACGAAGAAATCGCACCCGCCAAAGCCGCACCGTTTGAACAAAACGAAGAGCAGAAACCGTTTGAAGAAGTAGAAGGTGCGGGCATCGTTGGCGTAACCGCGCTGGCTAAGCAACTGGGCTTGCCGGAACAACAGACGACCAAGACCATGTTGTACGCCGTCGATGGTGGCGACAAGCTGATAGCAGCCGTGGTGCGCGGTGATCACGACATAAACGAAGATAAGCTCAAAACGGTTTCTAGCACCCAAAAGGTCGCTCTAGCCACTCCAGAGCAGGTAAAAGCTGCTACCGGAGCGGAAATAGGCTATGCGGGCGTTGTAAACCTTCCTGAACACATTACACTTTTTGTCGATGATTCCTGTGAATCACTCATCAATTTTGAAACTGGCTGCAACAAGACCAATTTTCATGCACGGTATGTCAATTGGGAACGAGACGTACCAAAGCCAGCGCAATTCTACGACATCAAGATTGCCAAACAGGGAGATATTCACCCAGAAACCGGTGAAGTCTATGTGGTACACAAAACTGCGGAAGTTGGCAATATATTCAACTTTGGCCTGCAAAAGAGCCAAGATACCGACTTTACCTATACCAATGAAAAAGGTGAACAACAATTCGTACATCTTGGATCATATGGCATAGGCGTGACGCGCCTAATGGGCGTTTTGGCTGAAAAATGCTCCGATGAAAAGGGTTTGGTCTGGCCAATGTCGGTTGCGCCGTATCAGGTATATATTGTACAAATCGGTACTGATCCAGAAATTGCCGCCGAAGCCGCAAAATTGTGCGAAATAGCACAGTCTTGGGGGGTTAGTGTGCTGTATGATGACTCCGACAAGCGTCCAGGAGAGAAGTTTGCCGATGCAGATTTGCTTGGCATACCTCACAGGGTCGTAGTCAGTACCAAAACAATTAAGGCAGGCGAATATGAGTACAAAGCGCGTACGTCAACAGAGATCAGCATGGTGTCTGCCGAGACACTGGCAAAGCTCTTGACCGCATAAACATAACCGCGTACTATAGCATGACCATCGTAGGTCATCATTAGCTATCAACGCGATCACAGGTAGATATACAAGGAGATTAAGGGACATGAAAAAATTGTTTCATTTGACTCAGTCGGGCATAGATGAACTGCAGGCTGAAAAAGTAGAATTATTACAGAAAAGAATCGAAACGGCTGAGGCTATAAAAGTCGCACGTGAGCTTGGTGATTTGGCCGAGAATGCCGAATACCAATCTGCAAGGGCAGAACAAGAGCGGACTGATGCACGGCTCGAGGAAATCGATCGGATATTGGCAAATGCTGAGATAATCAAAGCATCGAAGAGCAAAGAAGTCATCCTTGGCTCAACCGTCACACTGTCACACCCCGAGGGCAAACAGATGACCGTACAGCTGGTAGGCACCATCGAGGCCGACCCGATGGCCAATAAGATTTCCGACGAATCCCCAATCGGACAGGCGCTCTTAGGCAAAAAAGAAGGCGACGCCGTTCCAACCCCCAAAATCACGTACACAGTCCTCTCGGTACAGTAGTTCCTCTCCCCAGCCCAGCTCGACCTGTTTACTTTTTTTGGCTCTGGGGTGACAATATGCTTATAAGTCATAAGGGGAATGAGATGGAACAGACAGATACAAACCAGGTAAACGAAGTGAAAACATCAAATTCTAAGGAGCTAAAACTGCGGGTAAACCCTTGGTGGTTGAGCATGGTGCTTGCGCTTGGGTTGCTTGTTGTAGTGGTACTTTGGCGGCCGTGGGATGCGGCGCCTAGTGCGACCGACCGCACTATAAGTGTCAGTGGTAGTTCTACTGTTAAGGCCGAGCCAGACGAGTATGTTTTTTACCCGTCATATGATTTTCAGAATACCGATAAAGCAACAGGGTTAAAAGACCTTACTGCTAAAAGTGACGAAGTGGTGGCCGGTCTCGAGAAGGTGGGTGTAGCCGACAAAGATCTCAAAACCAATGCTAGCGGCTACCGCGATTACTATTTCTACAACGAAGAAACCAAGATGCACACCTACACACTGAGCGTAACAGCCACGGTGCGCAGCCGCGATATGGCGCAGAAGGTTCAGGACTATCTACTTACCACTGACCCAAGCGGGGCAGTGACGCCGCAGGCTACCTTTAGTACTGCTAAGCAGAAAGAGCTTGAGGCTAAAGGCCGCGATGCTGCTACCAAAGAGGCTCGCAGCAAGGCCGAGCAGCAAGCCAAAAACCTCGGTTTTAAGGTAGGAAAAGTCAAGAATGTCTCAGACAGCGGTAGTGGCTACGGCGGCGTGCAACCAATGTTGGCCATGGGTTCGGCGGAAGTTACTGACGGTGCCGCCAAGACCCTAGCTGTCCAACCAGGCGAAAACGAACTGAGCTACACCGTCCAAGTCACGTACTTTATCCGCTAGTAACCTAGTTGTATTTGTGACTTCCCGTACCAAAATCGCTGGCGTCATGTGCTCGTTGCAATGCTCGTTCCTGTTTGTCGTATAGCCAGTTGGCCATGCCACCGAAGGCAATTGCCGCGCCGGTAGCAATGGTTCCTAGCACTGCCAGCGTTTTGGCAAGCGGCTCATAGCCACCAAATTCAGCGGCTTTGGAGCCTACTTCTGCAATCGCCATCGCGGAAATGGCTGTAGCGGTGAGCTTGCCGTATAAATTTGGGGTGACTTTTCCGCCAAGCTTATGGATATTGGCATTTTGTTTAATTATGTAACCTTGCTCAAGAGCGATTGCGCCAGCGGCAAGCAGCGGAACATCGCCAGTCCAAGCGAGTGTGCCCAATGCTATCGCACCGACGGCTTTATCTATGCTGGCATCGACTAACGCGCCTTTTTCACCGCGTATTTTCATGAGTTTGGCAAGCCAGCCATCTGCCAAGTCACATAACCGGCCACTGCCCACGAGCGCTACCGAGCCTATGTAGTTGTCGCGAGCGAATTCTACCATGCCCGCTGTCACCAGCACTCCACCCAGGGCGCTTGTAGCATTGGGGGGCGTAAGCCACCCATTAGTGCGGTACGCGAGCTTCTGCCAGAACGTCATTTCTTCGTAAGGCGTATCATCCCACTCGTTGCCACGCGGAGCAGGTCTTTCGTGAGACATAAGTCTTCGCTTGATCGCTCTAAAAGGCTTCATATTGTATGCAGTATAAAAGCGCTTCAACCAATATCAAAGCATAGGCCTTCTGCACACCGTCAGGGCATTCGGCAGATGACGGTTTTATCTGGGGTAGTCTTGAGGTACAATATTGGATATATGCAGTGGTTGAATAAGATTGCCGATGAGCTGGAGGCTCGCCAGCCGGATGGTGAAATATTAATCCAGTCGGGTGCATCACCCTCGGGGACGTACCATTTAGGGCATATGCGTGAACTCACGACACCAGATGCGGTGTTGCTTGAGCTGCGTCGACGCGGCCGTCAGGTGAGACACATACATTTCGTCGATGACCTCGATGCTCTGCGTAAAATCCCTGTGAATATCCCCACCGAATTCGAGCAGTATCTTGGCATGCCGCTGTGTGACATACCCGCACCAGACGGCAGCGACCGGTCATATGGTGACTATTTTCTAGATAACTTCAAGCTGGCAGGTGAGATGCTCGGCATAGAAGTAGAGTATGTATATGCGCACCAGAAGTATCGGGCGGGTCACTTTGTGCCAGTTATAGAGCGAAGTCTAGATCGCATGGTGCAGGCGCGCAGCGCACTCGAAACAGTTTCAGGACGTCAGCTCAATGACCAGTGGTCACCGCTTCAAGTCCTGACTAACGGACGTCTTAAGAGTCATCGCTTCGTGAGCATAAATACTACCGATAAAACACTGGTTTGCGCCGATGCAGATGGCAACGAGCGTACTGTGCGCTACGATGATGGCAGCGTTAAGCTCGATTGGCGTCTCGATTGGCCGGGTAGATGGTGGTTGTTAAATATTACAGCCGAACCATTTGGCCGCGACCACGCTAGTGCCGGTGGCTCGTACGACACGGGCGTACAGATTATGAGGGACGTGTTCCAGGCACAGCCGCCTTACCCCATCCCCTATGATTTTATTAACATGGCAGGTGACACCAAAAAGATGAGCGCTAGTAAGGGCACCGGGCTCGATGCCATGGAGGGCGCTGCCATCATGCCCGCCGAAGTTGTGCGCTATTTCATCCTAGGCTCAGCGCCAAGCAAGCGGCTGTATTTTGACCCGGTTGGTGGTGTGGTAAAGCTCATCGACGAGTACGCGGCCCTAGCCGCTAAACGAGATAAAACTCCCGATGAAGAGCAACTAATTTATATTTGTACACGTGGCAGCCAAGAGCGCACTGTCAGCCGCGTGCCCTTTAGCCATCTCGTCGCCTGCTATCAGGCAAGTTTACGCGACCCAGCCAAAACCATAGAGCTTATACAACGCACCGAGCATGCCGAAGTAGCTGCGGCAGAAGCCGAAATAATCAAGCGTGAGCTGCAGTTTATCGATGCCTGGCTCGACAAGCGCGCCCCCGATGAGGTGAAGTTCGCCCTAAAAGAACAGATAGACGCAGGCGAATTTACCGAAAATGAAGTGAAACTCTTCGCTGGCCTAGCCGAAAAAGTTGCTGCCGCACCGGCAGATGCCAGCGGTGAGTACTTCCACCTAGCGCTCTATAGTTTTAAAGACGAACTCGGCATGCAGCCCAAAGACATGTTTAGCGCGCTCTACCGCCTGCTCATAGGCAAACC
>JAEUQV010000073.1 GCA_016789655.1 Candidatus Saccharimonadota bacterium | reverse complement strand
TCAAAGCGGCGGGCGACACCGGGGAATGTGTCGAGTAATGGTACTAGCTCAAAAATTGTTTTGTTAGTAAAAGTGGCAAGGGCAGATGCCACTAACCATGCATCACGCCTGTTTACCCGGCCGGCTAAGGCTACGGTGTCTATCTGAGGGTCGCTATCGGGTAGGGCTACATCTTTTTCGCCTGCAGTAAACCCGATTCTTTCTGCATCGCTCTGCCAGATAACATTCGCGTTTGATTGGCTCAAGAAGTCTTTGAAAGCCTGGTAGTATTCAACCCGTGTCGGGTAAATATCTGGGTGGTCCCAGTCTATGCCTGCAATAAGGCTAAGGGCAGGGTGAAAGTGTAAAAAATTACGGTCAAACTCGTCGCACTCGTATACAAAGTATTCGGCGCCTACTTTGAAGGCGCCCATTTCAGCGAAGCTACTTTTGGCGGGCAGTATATAGCCTATAGGTATGCCGAGTTGCTTGAATACCCAGATTGCCATAGCGGTTGTGGTGGTTTTGCCGTGTGTGCCAGCTATGGCTATGAGTTTCAGCTTTTTCTGCGTCAGAATTTCATTAAGCAGCTCGTCGCGCTTGGTCATGCGTATGTCGTTCTGGCGGCAAAAGCTAAACTCTGGAGCGTCGGGCTGCTCTATAGCAACTGCCGAGGAGTATACAAACCAGTCTATGGGTTCGCGCGCATGCACGGCCTGGATTGCTTCGGCCGATTGGCCTATGTGGATATCGGTTACGCCGTGTTTCTTGAGGTAGTCGATATACAGCGAATCTTGCTTATCTGAGCCAGATACCGTGTAGCCAGCCTGCTTTGCTACAAGCGCTAGCGGCCCAATGCCGGTTCCGCCTATCCCGGAAAAAAATATGTGCATAGTTCTATTGTCGCAGAGACATGAGTCAAGAGACAAGAGGCAAGATATAAAACAGCATAACTCTTGACTCTTAACTCTTAACCCTCATAGTATAAGCATTATGGACAAGCGACGGCTGCATCATTACTGGCGGTATCTTAGAGAGATTAAGCCGTGGTACTTTCTGGTGTTTGTCATAGTCTTTGGGGCTATTGCGCTGGTTTCGCTTCGTCACAACAACGAGCGTATGGTTGAGCTACGCGACGCAGTGTATGCTGCCGATAAAAATAGTGGTGATGTCGAGGGCGCGCTGCGCGAACTGCGCGAGTATGTATATGGGCATATGAATACGAGCCTTGCTACTGGGCCAAATGCAGTACACCCCCCAATACAGCTCAAGTATACCTATGAACGTTTGCAGGCCACCAGACAGCAGGCTCTGGGCCAAAACAACGGCAGTCTCTATGGCCAGGCGCAGCAAACCTGCAACGAACAGGGCCAGACGGCAACTGCGCAGGAAACTATCAACTGCATAGACAATTTTATGGCGACCCGTGGCGTGCAGCTAGAAGAAGTGCCTGATGCGCTCTATAAATTTGACTTTATTTCTGCGCGCTGGTCTCCTGATCTCGCAGGCTGGAGCCTACTCCTGGCCTGTACAAGTGCAATTGGCTTTATCATGAGCGGGATGTACCACTGGCTTATGAAGCGCTACTTATAGCAAATGCACACCCTGAGTAAGTTTGGGAAGCGCGCTTAATTTCTTCGTATCAGTGTATGGATTACGGATGGAGTAATGACGAAAGCTTTTGATATTATGTGCGGGTAGCCGGGGCTAACTGCGCAGGCGATTTGCTTGCTGATTATATTTAAACCCCGGCTTGGTGCCGGGGTTTAAAGCTTTCAAACGGAACGATTATTGCTTGTTCTGTGTCGTGGTGTTTGAAGGAGTAGTGCTACCCTGTGTGGTTGAATTGTTGGTAGCTTGCGTTTGATTGCTGACCTCCGAACAGTTCGGGCCATTTGGATTTTGCTTTTTGAACTCTTCGATGCTCTTGGTTACCTTACCGTCCTTGCTGAGGTTTTCCCAGAAAGTGACCTGGTCACGGTTTATAAGCATTTGGTCAGCTGGGTAGTGTATTTGCTGACACCCGAGCTTGATAAGCGTGTAATCACCAGTGGCTTGTGTTTGACCGTTTGAAGTTGTCGTAGATTGCGTCAGATAAAAAATGTTCTGCAAATCAACCGTCTTATCATCCACTGACTTAATGTTTCCAAAGTAAACCTGGCCGTTATTCAGGAAAACAGCTTGATACTTGGTGCTGTCAACATACTGCTCTTCATCGCTACTGCTATTTGAGCGGGCAAACGATACAGCAATCAGTACGAGAAGTACCGTCACGCCAAACAGTATCACAAGGTTTAATATGTTAAGCCAGCTTGGACTTTTGCTTGTAGCTACGGCTTTTTTACTAACGTGTTGTACGGGTTGCGCACCAGCAACTGGTTGCTCGGGGCGATTAACTGGAGCTGAATTTGATTGTCTAAAATCCATCTATTCCACCTTTAAGACATTAATTTCTTACAAACATAAGTGTAATATATGGACATCTATAAAGGCAAGTGTAGTGTGTGATTTTGTACGGATAATGACCTAACCTGTTGACAAACAGATTACACCAGTTGTATGTTAGGGGTACTAACAAATGTTATAGAGGGAGCGAGGTACCATACCATGGCATACAAGCACACGAACTCAAAGGGTGTAACTTATTACCTGAATTCAAAGAAGGTTACTCTTCGCGGCGGCAAAGAGCAGACCATCTACTACTTCAGCAAGGATGAGCGCCCAGAAGGTTGTGATCTACCAGCTGGTTTCCAGGTCAATGAGAACCAACGCAATGGCTTCTTGACCGTCAAGCGCGGCTAGTACACACTGTTTACATAAAAAACATCCGGTTGTATAACCGGATGTTTTTTATGTAGTTAAAGTCGTCGGAATCTTTTAGGCATCAATCGATTGCTCAGCATTGTTTGCAGGCAGTTCATGGTACAGTAGATGCATATGAGAAGTAAAGCTATAGTCACCGTGCAGGGGTTAACCAAAATATATGATGGAAAGCCAGTAGTCGACGGTATATCATTTGATGTTCGCGAGGGAGAGATATTTGGCATATTGGGGCCAAATGGTGCAGGGAAGACAACAACCCTCGAGATGCTTGAAACATTGCGGCCTATTGATGGCGGTAGCGCCATGCTGGACGGATTTGATGTGTCTGAGCGACCAAATGCGGTCAAAAGTCTCATAGGCGTCCAGCCTCAGTCACCATCGTTTGAGGAAAAAACGAAGCTGACGGAACTTCTTGAATTTTTTTCGGCTGCATACGGTGAAAAAGTTGATGCCATGTCGTTCCTGCGTGATCTACAACTGGAAGACAAAGCATCGAGCTATGTCGAAAATCTTTCTGGCGGTCAGCGACAGCGCTTTTCTATAGCTGCGGCGCTCGTGCATGGGCCAAAAGTGTTCTTTCTAGATGAACCGACAACAGGACTTGACCCGCAAGCTCGGCGCAATTTGTGGGAGCTTATACAGACAGTTCGAGGCCGAGGCGTAACCGTCATCATGACTACGCACTATATGGATGAAGCGGAATTGCTCTGTGACCGTGTGGCGGTGATGGATGGAGGCAAGATTATTGCGCTCGATACGCCTAAAAACCTCATTAAATCGCTTTTAGCGAAAGGGTTTAAAAAGCACCAGCATGTCGAGCAGGCGAATCTTGAAGACGTCTTCATCGACCTAACAGGAAAGGCGCTGAGGGACTAGCCATGAAACGAGCATTATTACCAGTTTTTACATTCGCTAAGATTGATATTCGACGTCTGTTCCGGGACAAATTGGCGATGTTTTTCACATTTGTGTTCCCTTTGCTTTTTCTTTTTGTATTCGGAGGTATCTTCGGCAGGAATAACAGCGTGAGCTTCAACGTTGCCGTGCTTGATTCTTCCAAGAGTGAGTTCGCGAAGCAATTCATTGAGGAAGGCAAAAAAGACAAACTGTTTAAGATAAATGATTCTGTAAAAACCTTCGATCAAGCACAAGAAAAAATGAGCAGAGGAGAACTAGATGCGACGATCGTTCTGCCCGAGGGTTTTGGTAAACCTAGCGCGAAGGGCTATCCCGTAGGGCAAGCCGAGGTGTACTACAACAAGAGTAACCAACAAGCTGGCACGACTCTCGCCTCGGTACTATCGGGGATATTCGATGGTGTGAATGCCAAGATCATCCCGGTAGAAAAACCGTTTACCGTAGTCGCGAAGTCGACCGACAAACAGGGTTTGACCCAGTTTGATTATGTATTTTCGGGTTTGCTCGGCTTTGCATTGCTTGGGGCGGGCATATTCGGCCCTACCAGCGTGTTCCCGAAGCTTAAGGAAAAAGGGGTGCTCCGGCGGTATCACACGACGACGCTAAAGGTTTGGCAATACTTTTTGGGTAACGTCATATCAAACGTCGTGGTCGGTCTGCTGTCTATATTGACAATGTTCGTGGTAGGGCTGACTGTATTTAACCTGAATATGCGTGGTAACTACATTTTGCTCGCAGGCCTTGTCACGCTAGGTGCAATGATGTTATTTGGCATAGGGCTGGCCGTAGGCGGCTGGGCGAAAAATGAGCGCCAAGCTGCACCGCTGGCACAAATAATCACATTCCCCATGATGTTTCTTTCCGGCAGCTTTTTCCCACGTTTTCTCATGCCTGGGTGGCTCCAGAATATTACAGATTACTTACCACTCACACCCATCATAGATGCTGCTCGCCTTATAATTACCGAAAATCGTGGGTTCTTAGACTTACTCCCACAATTTGGGCTCATGGCCGGCTGGTGCGTAGTAGTTTACCTCATAGCCTTCCGCGTCTTCCGCTGGGAATAGATTGTAAATATTAGTACAATATGCTATAAATATAGCATGAATCGTGCCCAAATCTCACCAGCAGCTGCAAACGCATACCTTGAAGGGTTCCGCACAGACGGTGACCCAGAGGTTTTGAGAGACTTAGGTATACCAACTGATCCTGATTGCGCCGCCCAGCACTTTGCATCGGGCAGACAGGTGCAAGATGCATTAGGACATACAAGCTTGAATGGGCCTCAGCTTGTGAGAGCGGCACTAGACGAAGCGCAAAGACAAGGCCATAGATCTGCGGCGTAGGTTACAATAGTACTTCGAACATGACGAATACATTACCAAAGCCGTTTTTTGTGTTGGCACCGATGGATGATGTGACAGATACGGTGTTCAGGCAAATGGTGGCCGAGTGCGCGCCGCCGGATTTGTTTTTTACTGAATTCGTGAATGTCGATGGGCTTATGAGCCCTGGTCGGCCCAATTTACTCAAAAAGCTTCGTTTCGTTAAAAAAGAAGGGCAGGTGATTGCTCAGCTCTGGGGCCTCAAGCCAGAAAACTTTCGGGCGGTGGCCGACCAGATCGCAAGCGGCAGTCTGGCCAAGGAGCTTGGCTTACCGGAAAACGTCAATTTTGCCGGTGTCGACCTAAATATGGGCTGCCCAGCCAAAAGTGAAGTCAAAAACGGTGCCTGTGCTGCCCTGATCCGTCGTGAGAGCTGGCCGCTAGCGCATGACATCATCGAGGCGACACGCGAGGGGTTGGCCGGGCGCCTGCCGCTCAGCGTCAAAACGCGGGTTGGATTCAGTGCTGTCGACATGGAATGGTTCGACTTCCTGCTCGGTCACGGCCTAGGTATGCTTACTGTACATGGCCGCACCCGAAAGCAAATGAGTAAGGTGCCGGCCGACTGGAGTCTCATAGGCCAAGTACGTCAAAAGCGTGACGATATGGGGGTGCAAACACTCATTGTCGGCAATGGCGATGTGCAGTCGCGCAAGCACGGCAAGGAACTAGCGCAAAAGCACAAGCTAGATGGCATAATGATCGGCCGCGGCATATTCCAAGACCCCTACATCTTTTCAGAGGACTGTCCTCTGAAACTGGAAAAATGTGATGAAATAAGCAAAATTGATCTGTTTCGGCGGCATGTTGAGCTCTTCGCGGCGACGTGGCAACACGGCGAGCGGCCTATACATACACTCAACAAATTCTGTAAAGTGTACATACAAGGTTTCGATGGCGCCTCTGCCCTGCGCGCAGCGCTTATGAACACCAACTCGACAGTCGAAATACTGGCCTTACTCGACAACCATCTAACATCAGTGCAGGGCCGACCGAAACTAGTACCCCGTCCCACCTATAATGATGCATCCTGCCCATCAGCTACAGCACCAGGCACATCAGCTGATCTTCACCGTAAACACCGTTACGCTTCAGATACATCTGAAGCACCTGGCACTGCAGCTGACGACCAGGATATCCATCAAGATAGGTGGGACGGGGTACTAGTACCCTCGCCTGATTCGCTAGCAAGTATGCCTCTGGTTGCCTCTGGTGATACGGTTCCGTATGATGATGACATGAATAAAACAATCAAAGCGATAGTATTTGATAGCGATGGCACCTTACTGGACAGCCGAAAGATGATTTTTGAGGGCTTCAAGGAAGTCTTAAAGCGTCACGATCTTGAGCACATAGCAACCGACCAGTATATACGCCAGAGGCTTGGAAAGCCAACAGCTGAGACGTTCGAGCAGATCATTGCTGGGCACGCGACGCATCTTGACCCGAAAGTCCTTGCGCAAGAACTCGACGATGTTCAGGGTGGTAGCATGTTACACCTTATACAGCAGTATCCGCATACCAAAGACATACTCTATGCTTGGAAAAACAATGGAGTTAAGCTGTGCCTCTTTACATCGGGTTATGGCTATATGGTAGATCGCAACTTCACAGCTGCCGGAATACCTGAAGTGCGGGAGTTGTTCGATGCCATAGTCACTGCCGATGACGGGCTAGCCCATAAGCCAGAGCCAGATGCTATTTTGAGTCTTTTGAAACAAGTCGAGGTAGAACCAAGCAATGCCGTCGTAATAGGTGACCATGCATATGACATTATTGCTGGTGGGCGCGCGAGAGTTGGGCTGAAGATTGGTATATTGCATGGTATAGGCACGCAGCGCGAGCTGCTCGGCGCAGGTGCTGACTTTTTGGCCGATGGGCTCGACAGCTTGAACCACCTTATGAACTTCGCGACATCTTAAAGGAGGGGCTAGCGTCCCTCTGACTACTACCCGAAGTAAATTCGGATAGTAGCCTCCTCCCCAACCTAAAGCCGACGCTACGCATCGGTTCGCTTCGCTCATTAGCTGGTTGCTCAATTGTATTTCGTCATTCCCATGAAAATGGGAATCCAGACAAAAAATGTTCTGGACCCCCAATCAAGTCGAGGATGACGGAAGACGCGCATCGGTTCGCTTCGCTCATATTTGATGAGTGCTAGGGACAGGTTACAATAAGAGTATGAAAAAAGTTGCAGTATTGGGTTTGGGGATAATGGGTCACGGGGTGGCGGACAATTTCCTGAAAAACGGCTATGAAGTCACGGTGTGGAATCGTACGCCAGAAAAAGCAGATGATCTTGTAGCGCACGGTGCACAGCGGGCGAATTCAGTGGCAGAAGCAGTTGTGGGCGCTGATATGGTGTTTGAGGTAACGGCAAATGATGAATCTTCACGCGAAGTGTGGCTGGGCGAAAATGGCATTGTCAAGCGCGCAAACGAGGCTCAGGTATTGATCACCTGCGCTACTCTATCGCCTGCTTGGGTTGAGGAATTAGCGCAAGCTTGTGCCACGAAGGGGCTGACCTTTTTCGACATGCCGATGACCGGCAGCCGCATTGGTGCCGAAAGTGGTCAGCTCACGCTCCTGGTTGGCGGGGACGAGCAAAAACTAAATGAAGTGAAGCCGTATCTGGAGCCAATAGCAAATGAGGTGAAATATTTTGGCCCAATTGGTGCGGGCACGCGATATAAACTAGTGCTGAACTGTCTGCAGGCGGTGCATATAGCCGGGTTCGGCGAGGCGCTACGAATGGCGCGAAAGTTTGGCCTCGACACCAAGCAAGTGGGTGATGCTTTGGCCGAAAAGCCAGGCGGCACCACCACAAATCTGACTTGGCGCGACTACCAAAAGCACCCCGTCCCCATCAATTTTGCTGTAGAAATGATCGCCAAAGACGAAAACTATGCCTTGCAGGCTACGAACGCCGATGATTTTCCGCTGATTGCCCAAACATTGAAACAATACCACCAGGCTATGACTGACGGTCACGCTACAGATGACTGGACATACATCTCCCGATGATCAAAGCGATTGTATTTGACTGTTTTGGTGTGCTGGTCGGTAAGGGGATATGGCATAGTTACACCATGGCGGGGGGCGATGCAGTAAAAGACGCGGCCTATATAGACGAAGTACTCGAGCGAGCAAACGGTGGACTGATCGACGACAAAGAGTGCAGTAGTCTGCTGTCGGGACGGTTAGGCATAAGCGAAGCCGAATGGCACGACATAAAGCAGCGCGAAGAGCAGCCCGATGAAGAGCTATTCACGTACATACGCACCATGTTGAAGCCAAAGTATAAAATCGGCCTCCTGAGTAATGTCGCATCGGGTGTGATAGATCTTAAGATTCCTGCCGATCTGCGCAGCGTATTCGATGCTGAGGTGCTTTCCGCCGACTCTGGCGTGCAAAAACCCGATCCACGCGTGTACACGCTCATGGCCGACCGTTTAGGTGTTGCCTGTAGCGAAATGGTCTTTACCGACGACCAAGCACGCTACCTCCCCGCAGCCCAAGAGCTTGGCATCTGTGTAATCCAATACCATGGCCTCGATCAGTTCAAGATCAAACTTGATCAGATACTCAGATAAATTTTGCAAGTTACCCACTGAAGAAGAGGCGCCAGCCCATTTGGGAGTGTTTGGAAGGACTGATCTCCCAAGGGATTATTATGGGTAAATAGGCTTTAGAAAATGCGTTTTTTGCGGCCGATGGCGTAGGCGGTGAGGACGGTTACTAGGCAGACTACCATCAGGCCAGCGAAGGCTTGGCGGTTGTGCTGCTCTGGCAAGCCTATATTCATGCCGTACATGCTGAAAAACATGGTGGGGATAGATATAAACACGCTCACCATGGTAAGGATCTTTATGGTGCGGTCAAGGCTGTGCGAGCTTATGAGTGTGTAGGTGCGGCGTATGGAAGTAAGCGACTTGAGGTTGGCTTCGCAGGTTTGTATGGACTGCTCGTTGTTGAGTATGACGGTGTTGACTAAGTCGCGGTGCTGGCTCATACCGTGAATGTCTTTGTTGCTTACAAGATGTCGTAGTGTGGTGTTTGTGGGGCCGAGTGAGCTCAAAAAGTCATTCATGTCGTCTTCTATGTGTACGAAACGCACAAATGCCTCGGGGCCAAGCGTGTGTTTGCCTACATTGGCAAGCAGTCGATGGATTTGCTTGGAAGAATCATGTATGAATCGGTCGTACTCAGCGTCTATGTGGAGCAATATGAGCAGCATGATGAGGGCTGGATCATTGCCATTGGCTTGGGTTTTATGAGTTAGTACTTCTTGCAGGCTCGGCAAGCTCTCTAGGCTGACGGTAATGAGTTTGTGATGGTTAAGTGCAAAGAGAATTGGGGCTGTTTCTATAGAACCGGCCTCTGTTTCGAACGCAAATCGGGTGATGATGTAGATATAGTTAGCATCTGTTTCGACCCTGGGGATTTCATCGCGGTCGAGCGCATCGCGCACAAAGCGCTCAGCTAGACCATAGCGGGAACAAAGCAGCGAAATTTCATCTTCGTTTGGTGCTTCGGCATGAACCCAAGCTGGTTCTGCGGTGGTTTTTCCGAGGCTTGTCATGGGTGCATTATATACCCTAAATGCTTATGTCAAAACTACCGTTTCTGTGCCATACTGTCCGATATGATCACAGCACAAAACCTCTCGAAACGGTATAAGAAGAAATGGGCGGTCGATGCACTAAGCTTTTCGATAGATACGGGCAAAGTTACAGGGTTTTTGGGGCCGAACGGTGCTGGCAAGTCTACTACTATGCGGCTCATGTTGGGGCTAGACAACGGGGGCGGTCAGACGTTGTTTGATGGAAAACCGCTGTGTGCCCACTCATACCCTGCCAAGACGGCGGGCATATTACTGGAGGCGAAAGCGTTCCATCCGACGCGTACGGCTCGTAACCATTTGAAGGTGTTGGCCGATGCCGGTGGAATCTCCGCAGGCCGGGTCGATGAAGTGTTAGACATGGTAGGCTTGCGTGAAGTTGCAAAGAAAGGTCCGGGTAAATTCAGCTTAGGGATGAGCCAGCGTTTAGGTGTGGCAGCGGCTATTTTGGGTCAGCCGAAGTACCTTATACTCGATGAACCAGCCAACGGTCTCGACCCAGAGGGTATAGCTTGGCTCCGGCAATTTATAAAGGACTACGCCGATGCCGGGAACGCAGTGTTCGTATCGAGCCATTTGTTGAGCGAGATGGCACAGATGGCGGATGACGTGGTGGTGATAGGTCGCGGCAAACTCATTACGCAGACTTCAGTGCAAGCGCTAGTGACAGGCAGCGGCCATAGCGGCGTGCTCGTACGCACCACGGGGCAGACCCAGGCTAAATTGAAAGAAGTTCTAGAGTCATCCCGGCTGCAATTCACCTGTGACGCTAAGGGCTTTAAGGTGCAGGGAAAGACTACCGATGACATAGGCAAGCTACTATATCGAGCGAAGCTGCCTGTGCTTGAGCTGAGCCGGCAAGAAGCTTCGCTTGAGGAAGTATTTTTGGAACTGACCGCCAGCAGTGAAGAGTTTGCGGCCAAGAGCGTGGCTAAAAAAGGAGGTCGGCAATGATTACGGCCATAAAATCCGAACTTCGCAAAGTGCTGACCGTACGATCGACGTACCTGGTTTTCATCATCGCCTTGCTTATAAACATGATCGTGAGTTTTTGGACCAGTGGCTACCGCGTAGATCATGCGCTCGATACGCACTACTTACAGAACAGCATCATCGCACTCATAAGTGGCATAGGGTTTTTCGTGGGCATAACACCATTGTTGCTGGTAACGCACGAGTATCGCCACAACCTCATTTACTACACACTTACGGCTAATCACAGCAGAACTATAGTTTTTTTAGCTAAGCTCGCTGTCATCGCGAAGTATGCATTAGTATTTATGCTGGCAAATATGCTGTTTGCGACGCTGGCGATATTGGTCGGTTTGAATTTAGGCGACCATACACTTCCTGCTCAGCAGTTTGAATGGTGGCCACTGTTGTGGCGAAGTGGATTTTATTTGCTGGCAGTGAGTTTTATGGCGGCTATATTTGGCTTTGTCGTACGCAACCAGATAGGCGCTTTTGTGGTGTACCTTCTGTACCCTGGCACTGTTGAGGCTTTGATAGGCTTGCTTATAAAGAAAAACGCGGGCTATCTGCCATTTCGTGCTATTGCTACGGTCATAATGCCAGCACAGGGCGACTTCAGCGTAAATAAATCTGCCGTCATCGCAGCCGTTTGGGTTGTTGTCGGCCTAATTGTCTCATGGCTACTCTTTCTCAAGCGCGACGCCAATTAAGCCGCAACAGATTCAGTGTCTGGCCTGAAAAGAACGGTCACCTCTCTCCTGAAGGAACCTGGGCCGAGAATCTCGTTTACGGCATCTTTTAGTGTTTTGGGCTGGTCAGCTGGAAGGCCAAGCTGGGCTAGTTCATTTTCGGGAATTCTGCCGTAGCCGGGCAGCGCAAGACTAGCGGTGCAAACTAGTTTTACGGCGGTTTTGCCCAACTGATTTTCGTCAAGGTGAGTAGGAGTATCTGTTTCGGCTGCAACTCTGGAGTGCTTCATGACTTCATCTGCTACGCCAGTATTATCAGCGAGAGTGCGAACACCTTTCACAGCTGCGGCTATCCATTCTCGCTCAGATGGCACATCGTCGGGGCTAGATGATGTTCTGAGCTCGCGGTAAAAGCATCCATCACAGACAAGCTCACCGGCAACATCTTTCAGACTTTTTGCTAAGCCTTCCAGCACCATTCTATTAATGCAAGGTAGGAACTTTACCCGCTCGACACCTTTTTTAACAGTCACTCCTTCTTTGAGCGCAACTTCCATTCGTAGTCCCACACGGTTAAGTTTAGTTATGCATATTGTACCACGTAAAAACTATGAGCGCAATAAGAAAATGTAAGATATCTTACAAAAATTATTACTGTAACAGGGGTGACAAAAGGGCACTAATGCTGAGAAGAAAAACGACTATGTAGCCATGAGATATGCATTCTTCTGGTGGGGGTACTTGGATTTGAACCAAGGACCAATCAGTTATGAGCCGACTGCTCTAACCACTGAGCTATACCCCCGCCGGAGCAATGCACATCATTTAGCATGCAAGCACAGAGAAGTATAGCAAACACAGGGGT
>JAEUQV010000019.1 GCA_016789655.1 Candidatus Saccharimonadota bacterium | reverse complement strand
TTTTGACAACCGATGCGAGAACTCCTCAGCACGAACTTGCCACTGGCAACTTCGTACTTCGTCAGACAACTCGCATCGCCTTTCGGAAGTTGTCAAAGCCGACAACGCTACCGCCAGGAGCTTCCGCATGGCCACTCTTAGTTGTATCGCTACCGCGATAATCTACTATGCGGCTTCGCCGCATTGGAATTGGGAATTGGGAATTGGGATTTGGGAATTGGCTAGGACGAAGAACCATTAACGAGTAGAGATTAACGGTTGTGTGCCCCAATATCCAACGTCTTGCCTCTTTTGCCATTTTCCACCTACCAACTGCCATCTACTAACTACAGTCTACTCTTGGGTGTGACTTCGTAGCGGCGGTCGATGTAGCTGAGTTCGTATATGATATGGTCGAGCAAACTAGCCGTGGCTGGTTCGGAAATAACTATACTCTCGAGCCGAGCGGCGAGGTCGGCAAAATAATCGCCAGAGCGTGCGCGGGCATCCATAGTAAGCGAGTCTGTCGGTGCGTCGTCTGACTCGTCACAGACAAATCCCGCTCGGTTACGCTGACCGCTCAACCAATGTGGTACTTGTAAGTGCATGGTGTAGGTTGTGTTCATACAGACATAGTTCCTTCTATAATACTGTAGTATTGCTGGGGTGTTACCACAAGATGATCGAGCAACTCTATACCGAGCAGCTCACCAGCCTCTCGCAGTCGCAGTGTTATTTCACGGTCAGCCTCAGTTGGGGTTGAATCACCCGAAGGATGGTTGTGCGCAACTATAACTGCTGCCGCGCCATGCGTTAACGCGGGTTGAAACACTTCTCGGGGGTGGATGATACTCGCAGTGAGCGTTCCTACCGATATAACCTCATCGTGGATAACTTCGTAGCGGCTGCTGAGGTATAAACCGCGCAGCTGCTCTTTTTGTGAATGTGCAATTGGGCGTACATAATGATATGCCTGCTGCGAAGTGCGCACATAGACTGGTTTGTCGCCGTAGCCTTTGGCGTAAAAACGCCTACCCAGTTCTAAGCATGCGATAACTTGACAGGCTTTACCAAGCGGTATATCGAGTGCCGATGCTAAACGTTTTGGGTCGGTTTCATGTAGCACGGCTCGCTCGCCATACTCACGCAGTAGCCGACGCGACATCGAAAGGACGTCTTCTCGGCGGGTTCCTGTCCCCCAAAGTATGGCAACTAACTCGGCTAGAGCAAGACCCTGCGGGCCATGAGCAAGGAGTCTTTCGCGCGGTTTGTCTGCCTTGGCCATATCTCGCACGCGCAAAATATAGCGAGACGATACATCGGCATGCAACATGTCAGTATCGCTCAAGCTGTAAGCTGTGTTCATACCTCTCCCCCTTTGCTTCCAGTATACCCCAACGGGGCAGTAAGGGAAATGGGGGTATGGGAACTAGCAATTAGGAATTAGGGTGCGTGTGTCGCTGTGTCGCGGCGAAAAGAATTCCCTGCTTCGATCCGCCCGAAGGGCTGCTCTCTTTTCGCTGCAAAGCAGCGGCACTGCACCCGATATCTTTACTCTTGTCTCATGACTTTTGTCTCATGACTCTACCCGTTCTAGATGACCGTCTGCCAGTAGTACCAGAAGCGCCAGGTTATGGCGGCTATCACTAGTAGGTACATGGAAAATAGGATGTCGGCGTGGTGTTTCTGTATGAAGTGATTGGCTCGCGCTAGGCTACCGTGCAGGTGTAGATGTTCGGCGCGTATGCAGTACAGGGTGGTGTACCAAAAAGCCGGCAGTATGGCTGCCCAGGTAAGCATGCAATACGGGCATAGGTGCTCAAGCACAAACAAACTTTGCGCCATAAACCATAGCATAAAAATGAAACCCATAGTCATACCAGCTTGCAAACCAACCCAAAACCAGCGCTTCAATTTAGCGCCAGCTAAAATTGCGAAACCAATAGTTATAACGACAGAGAAAACCGCGACGCCCCAAAACTGGTTTGGCACTCCCAATATAGCGTGTCCTTGCCAGGTGTCGAGTATAGAACCGCAACCAATTATAGGGTTGAGGTCGCAGCCGAGCTTTTCGGCCGGGTTCTTGAGGTGTTGAATCTCTTCTATCGAAAGCATCATCGATGCGAAAAGTCCAACTATACCCGAGCTGATGAGTATAGATGGCACATGGCGCTCTAGCCAGTTGAGGTGGCGGGGATGCGCCTGGGTATTGGTAGGTGGTAGGTGGTAGGTGGTAGGTGGCTTTTTAGCCCCGGATGGTGTTTTTACAGGGGTTGCCTTCGCCCGGGACAAACTTTGCCCTTTGCCCTTTGCCCTTTGCCCTTTCTTAACTCTTAACTCTTGACTCATATCTCTAATTTCTCCCTACTCACTACACTGCCCAGTATCGACCGCCTTCGTGGCTTGCTGCGCCAGTGCCAGCTTGCCAGCTACTTGCTTAGCCGTCAAGGCGTAACCGATATTATTGTACGTGGTAGAGGTGGCGAAAACAACGCCGATGACTTGCCCGTCATCGTTTACGACAGGACCGCCAGAATTGCCTCGCACCACTGTTGTTTGGAGGCTGTACACGCTGCGGGTAGTGCGGTATTTACCATATATATCTTGGCCAAGTGCATTGAATGACTCTAGTACTACGGCGGGGCTGACGGTGTACTCGCCGCCACCGGGGAAGCCAAGCGCATAGGCAGAGCTGCCTGGCTCAGCCTCGGCGGTGTTAAGGGGCAAGCTTGGAGCGGCGAGGTCTGTCGCACGGAGGACGGCCATGTCGTTACTTGGGTCAAATAAGACAACGCTAGTGTTGTATGTTTTCCGTTCATCGCGAACCTTTGGGCTGACTACGCCCGCGACGACGTGCGCATTCGTTACGACCAAACCGGGGCTATAAACAAAGCCGCTGCCATCGACAATGCCGCCGCAACCGAGGCCCTCTATCTTTACCACCGAACCACGCACGCGGTTAAGCATGGCGCTGGCAGTAGTACTATCTGGCAGCTTATATGTCGCGCTGGGTGATGGTTCCCGACCGGTGAAGACCTCTGGCGCTTGATTAGGGTCGACAAGTTTGTTTAGTGCGCCCAAGATACTTGCAGCTGGCGGTAATTTGCGGCTGACAGCACTTAGTATGCTCGAGTTTTTCAACTGTGCTTGTATGGTGCTGGGTGGTGCGAGGGTGAAGAGAGCTGCTGCCAGCCAAAAGCCCAGCAGGAGTGTCACTACCGACATAAGTGCACCAGCGCTGTCATCGATTTTCTGAACTACATGGTTGCGCACTGCAAATTTCAAACGCACAGCGACAAGCTCGCCGATAGTCATAAATATGAAGCAGACTGCAAGGATGATCGATAAGCCTGCCAACGGTTGGGTGGGGCCACTGATGTGTGACATGACCCAGCTCGAGGCTATTGTGCCCGGGAACAGCCCTAGTACAAACGCCACTGTTGAGCTTAGCTGCCTAATGAGGCCGATCTGGTAGCCGCGCAGGAGGGCGCCTATGCACAGAAAGAATATGACGACATCTGCAATGTTGATATGCATATGCATGTAGTGTACACGGGTGGGTGGGAATTGGGAACGAAGAACGAAGAACGAAAATCCTCCTTCCGTCATTCCCACCTCCACCTCCGTCATTCCCGCGAAGGCGGGAATCCAGAAATAGGAATTAGGGGTTAGGAACTGGCAACTAGGAACTAGGAGCTAGGAAACAGGAATCAAAAAACAAATCCCTGTTTCGATCCGCCCGTAGGGCGGCTCGCCTTCTTTTGCCATGAGGCAAAAGAAGCAAAAGCTCTAGGCCAAAGCTCCACCTCTTGGTCAGCTCGTTGCTCGTTTTGACAACCGATGCGAGAACTCCTCAGCACGAACTTGCCACTGGCAACTTCGTACTTCGTCAGACAACTCGCATCGCCTTTCGGAAGTTGTCAAAGCCGACAACGCTACCGCCAGGA
>JAEUQV010000103.1 GCA_016789655.1 Candidatus Saccharimonadota bacterium | reverse complement strand
CCGCCATTTAGCACAATGCTCGTATATGCATTGTTTGGCCCAATAGTTGCTCCCAAAACCGACCCGTTTGGATTTACCGATGGCTGCAAAGTATTTGTGGAAGTGGGTTGCTCGGGCTCAAGCGCAGAAGCGGAAGGCAGGAAAAAGACCCCAAGAAACAAAACTCCGCCGAGGAGGAGTGCGCTAAGTATGGTTTTCCTTCGCGTCTGCCTCACCATCTGCATGAAAGTATACTGAGGTATAATGGAGTATTACTGTAAGCTTCATCACACAAACCATCAAAAAACTATTCTAGTTGCTCATCGTCCTCATGGGAGTATAATTTGTTTTGATTTTTCATTTTCTCCTCTATTTGCAGGGGGATATATGCAAAAAGTGGGTCTGTTAGAATATTGACATCCTTGAAGTACTTTTCGGAAATAATATCGTATTCTTTGGCCCAAACATCGCTTTTATTCTCAGGGTACATCTCCCTAAAATAAAGCAATTGTTGTAAATTGAAACTTGGCGGCATCACCAGCAACTGTCTTTTCCCTAATGGCAACCTAATGTAGTCATTCAGGCCAGCAAAACCAATCAGCATTGAGCTATCTGATTTATCGTAATATAGCCCATCTTCTTCATTATAAAAATATATAGTTAGGTAAATGCCCAAATGCTTCAATTCCGGATTTCGTATCTCGTACCTGCATATTTCATTTTTAGCAAATTCCACAGGAATGCACTCGAATTTTTTTTCGGCAAGGAGCTTCAATACGGACTCAATTTCCTCATTTGTGCAACCAAAGTGGGCGGTAGGCAGGCCAATATCAGGCTTGCCATTCACTATCAAATCAAGCGATTGCTTACCATCTAGAGCAACTTCTAACTCGTTTTCGTTGCACAAATCCACGAACGTAAAAAAATCATTCCGTATGGTCGCTTCTAGCTCTAACGCCTGTTTCTTCCCTGCGTCAGAGCGCATATAATCTTCAAAATAGGCCACATTGTACCCTAGCCTAATCCATTTTTTGTCGTCAGCTTCTACGATCGCACGCTTCATGTAGGGGACAGTTGCCAAGTTTATTTTCCGTTGTTTTTGCCGTATTTTGTGGTTCGTAATCAACATGACGCTATGCTTGAAAGACTGTGTTTTAGTGTTGGGCGAGAATATGTGCTTCGATTCGTGCCAGAGGAGTTCAAGCAATTCGTAACTGGGGGATTTCATCATGGTTAACTTTGGTGTTTTGCGTTGAAGGGAGACTATTCCAAGAATATAACCGTCCATAATGCTTCTATGTATTTCTTCGGTCAATGTATCCATGGTATGATCTTGAACATCTCCAAACTTGCTAGGGAACAGTTGCCTAATCTCAGAAGATGCGAGATCGCCTATGAGTTTATGAATAACCGGGTGCGAGAACTTCGAAAGATAATTCGGGTTTGAAGTCACGAACTCAAGCGATGTTAGCAACGATACGTCTTCGTTGTCATCTTTGTCATTGTATGTTAACTTCTTTGCCCATGCCCCTAACCATAACGCGACACATAATGTCAAAGTTATTCCTGCGACAACGAACCCAACACGGCTAATTGTATCTGGCGCTACATAAAACAAAAATGAAAGTGCACCTAGCGTGATCATAAAACTAACGACCAGTATATTCACATGAAGAAAGGTGGGTGATTTAACGAGTTTATGCAATCCATATAGAAAACAGTACGCAGTCAATAGTAAAATTGCCGTTAAAAATGGGGCGTTCAACCCATATGAAACATTGTTCGTGAGGCTAAGTAACGCTAAGAATGCGGAACAAACGAACATATATATTGAGAAATAGCTCAGGATCGTGTCGGCAGATTTTTTTGGTAACATTGCATCAATATAGTAAGGTACAACTGAAAGATTAATCAAATGTACTGCAAAGCTAGACGCTTATGTATAATATAGTTAAAGCGTAAGCAAGGGATACTCGCAGATGGAAGATACTAGCAAACTGAAAGCCGTGGCAGACAAGCCAGCCGACGACACTACTCAGAAAATTAACGTCAGGGTCGACGACCCGGAAGCGAAGCCGGAAGAAGACACGGCGCCAGAAGGTTCAAAGCCAGTTTCTGACGAGCTAACAATTAGCGAAGAGCCAGATAATACTAGTGTCGAAATAGAGGCCAGCCAGCCAAATGAAGTTGTGCCAACAGATCACCAGGAAGCTTCCCAGCCGGAAACCGGCGAAACGCACGAGACTTTAGCCTTAGAAGCACCTGAAGAGGTGCCGCAAATCCCGGCGGTCGTAAGCAGTGAATCTTTCTTCTCACGATATAAAAAATGGGTGTTCGGCGGTGTGGCGGCAGCCCTGCTAATCGCTGCGGCTGGCGGGGCATATGCATTGACACGACCAGAGCAGAAACCTGTCGCAACGACTCCTAAGACAACAAAGACAAGCCAGAAAAAAGTCGCCGAACTTGGCGTGGCGGCGACGCTCACTGAGGGTACGGTCGAATATTCTACAGATGCCAAAACGTGGGCGGCGCTTACCGATAAGACCTCACTAAAAACAGGCAACGAAGTTCGTACCGGTGCGAATGGGCGTGTGGTTCTGACGCTGGATGATGGTTCAGCCGTACGCCTTGGCAATAGTGCGTCCATCAAACTAACAAGCCTTGCGGTCGATGATGTGGTCATAGAAAATCTAACCGGTGAGGTGTACAGCCGGGTCATGCCATCGACGACTCGTACATATACCGTGAGTATCGATGGTAACGATATGGTAGCAAAGGGCACAGCCTTCCGCACCATGAGTTCCGACCAGAAAAAAGGTGTCGAAGTCTACCAAAGCACCGTTGCAGTAAGTGAAACAGATGTCACTGAAGGCAAAGCATACTTCCTCGCCAACACCGACGCCACCAAGGAAGACAAAGTATCAGATATTGATCTTAACGCGTTGAAAAACGACGCGTTCGTCAAGTGGAATGCTGGCCTGGACAAGCAAATGACCGAAGCAAAAGACAAGCTGGGTGTGCTAGTTGACATCGATAAGCCAGCCGCTACACCAACCCCAACAGCTACCCCGACACCAGTGCAATCAAACGGTATTGTACTGAGCGGCTCACTAGCGGGATATACGGGCAAATTTTCTTGGAGTGTCACAGGTGTAGATGTATCGAAAGGGTTCAAGCTGGTTCGTAGCACCTCAACTCAGCAGCCAACCTATCCTGGTAGCGAAGCACAGTATGTAGATACAAATGCTCGTAGTACCACTTGGGAGATGGGCGGAGGTAAAACATACTATGTCCGTATTTGTGCATATCGTGATGGGTCTTGCGATAGTTATAGCAATACCGTCACACTGACCACCCCTGCCAAGACTTCTGATTCTGGTGGTTTAGTAAACGGAACAGTATCGGCGAATTTGAGCGGCACTACTTTGTCTTGGACGATTACAGGCACTGCACCTAAAGGGTACAAAGTCGTCTATAGTCTCAACCCTGATCCGGTGTACCCAAATAGGGCAGGTGATAATTACTTGTATATCTCGGACCCTGCTGACATGAGCGCTAGTATGTCCGAATTAAGTTCAATGCAATCAGGCAAGAACTACATCCGGGTATGCAAATATACCGGCGGCGGCTGCACGGATTACTCGGGTACCGTGACATACACCAAATAGCCCGACTATACTACACGAGTTTTGCACGTCACCGGTCTATATTATTATCTTGGCCAGTTCAGAATAGTTGTCGACATATTGGGTTGCTGATACAGCCGTAAAGCCAACGCATATGTTCCGATAGTCCTAGCCATATATAGTGGTGTTATAGGGCTAGCTGTTATATGGCGTTCTTGGATAGTACCGTCGGCATGTACCTGTGTATGGTGTCGTACCAATCTACCGTCTTGCATCGTAAGACTGTCCGTTATTGTGCGCACTTGCTCCGTTAGGTTTACGCGGGTTAGGGTGCAAGATGCGCTCCCGCCATATAAATCGTCTTGAACCATAGTAAAGCCGAAAGTAGCAATCCCTTGTCCCGATTTGCCATGACCCTGTTCGGTTGTGACGTACATACGAGTATTCCAGTCTGTGCCATTCACTGGCTGCCCTTTATCTGAAAGGCTAATCTGCAGCACGACATCTGCCGCGCCATGCAGCATTATCGTAGAGGCTATATGACTTAACCGGCTATCAAGAAACGCTCGGTGGGGCAATAACGCACTGAACATATCTCGTGCAAAAGGATCGCTTTCAGGGACTGCATTGAGCATGTGCAGACAGTACCACACCTCAATTACCGGTAAAAGTAGATAGTTGCATATGAAAGCGTCATGCTATGGCATTATGCACTGCCTTTTTTAGCCGGGATGGCGAAATAACAGGGAAGAGTTTTATTTGGTGAGGGTTTTCCAGCGTTCGAGATGCGGCAACTGCTTCCGTGCCATCCAGCGCATAAGTTTGCCGCTTCCATTTTCAATCAGGGCCTTATCGACGATGTCTTGCATCTGCTCAAGTGTGCAATCGGGACCTATGAACGCACCATCCGCGTAACATAGCTTGCACCACTTTTCACTCGGGCTACCATCTTTCTCGGTCCCCCGGCAGTCACCGGCTTTTTTGGTTTGTAGCGGCATCCCGCAGCTTTGGCATTGTTTCTTCATATACATTCCTCCACCTTTAGCTTACACCCGATTGCAAGCAATATGCACGCTTCGCTTGCAAAGTAGGGATGGTAGGCTTACCCGCTTATGCTACAGTATAGATAACACAAGGAGACAACATGTGGTTCCTACTCGTACTACTCGGTATAATCGCACTCATTTATTTTCTAACTCGCGGTAGCTCAAATAACGTTATCCCACCACCACAAGACCTCAGTCAGCAGTGGGTTGACTTTATTGCTGCTTACCGTCCTCTTGCCAAAAACAAGAGCGAAAGAGCCATGATTGAGCGCATGCTAACTGACCTGCTGGCGCAGGGGTTGCCTGGCCCAACCATCACTGATCAATATGTAAACCCACCACCCCAGGTAGAAGCTGTGGGCGAAGCAACTACCGATATGGCTGCACAACCGGTTGCACAACCAACGTATAGCATGCAATCAACCGTGGCGCAGCAGCCCTACATTGCCGCTAGTGACATTCCTACACAAGAGGCTTTAAGAGAGAAGCTGGACAACACCTCTCTACTGCTGTATTTTGGTGCATTTTTATTCTTAGCTTCTGCCGGCCTCTTTGTTGCATTATCTGGCGCGTACGGCGAACTGAGGGTTGCAACAGTGCTAGTTGTGATGGCGGCTTTATACTATGGCGGCTTTTGGTTGCACGACAACAAACCTAAATTGCGCACGGCGGGGCGAACCTTTATTGGCATGGGCCTCATGCTTGCGCCACTCGTGGGTTTGGCGCTGTACTCATACGTCATGAAAGACCAGCCACAGCTTGTATGGTTGCTGACATCAGTACTATGTCTGGCTCTGTACGGCAATGCGCTGCAACGGCTGAAGTCACAACTCATGGAGTATGTGTTTATCGGAACATTTTTGTCGTTGTTTGAGTCGGCTATATCTGTGACGCAGCTACCCCTGTATTACTACGGGTGGGGCTTTGCGGTCGTCGGCTTACTTCTGCATGGCTGGCATTTGTTCAGAGGACAACCGGCATCCGAAGAAGTCGATGAATCTCCTACCGTTTTAAGTGCTGGCGTGCTTATGCCGCTATCAGCAATGACGGCGCTCTACATGGTGCCCAAATATGGTGTTATCCAGCTTGGAGTATCGTTAGTACTGACGGCTGTGTACTATGCGCTTCAGGCGTGGGAGGCCACTAGCGAGGATAGCAAGGTTAATAATGCATTGGTCGCCCAGAGTGCTTCATTGGCCGCGATCGGTAGCTTTACGTTCGCGGTACATCACTCCTACAGCGAAGTTGGACTAGTACTGCTGGTGTGCGGAGTTTTGCAGCTTCTGTTTATACTGGCGCGCAAGGCGTCAGCTATTTTGAGGGCGAGTGCAATGGTGCTGATTGTCTCGCTTGGAATCGCCGTATTCCTGGGTTGGGAAAAGCCATGGCTTATGACCATAACCGTGCTTGGCCTGTCTATGAGTGCTGTTGCACTATGGGTGAAGCAGCAGCGACCAGGTATGTATTGTATCGGCATGGCGGCAATCCTGACATTGCCATATATCTTGGGTTGGCATGTGGCGGAAACGCAGTGGCATGCAGCACAAATAGCCATTGCTGCATTCATCGCATCGGCAGCACCCCTCTTTTCATTTATGGTGGTGCGACAGAAAACTCTCGACACTATTGAGTGGCGAGATGGTTGGCGTTTAGTCCAGGCACTTTCGCTGTTCGCAGGCATAGCGGCGACTATCTTTAGTGGTGAATTACACGTGCTTTTGGCCAGTTTTGGCGTGGCAGGGCTATCGTATGGGCTATCGCGCCTCGACGTTTCCTACGCCAGCTGGCTTCAGCTTAGTAGTGCGCTTACTCTAGTACCTTTGTTTTTCACGAGGCCTGATCGTACTCTATGGTTGGTAAGCGTATCGACAGTGTTTTTGTGGAACCTTATGCTTACCCTAGCTGCACGGTTAGAGGCAGCGCGTTGGGTCGGAAGTCTTGCCTGGGCTTTACTGCCGCTCGGCATAGCCCGTCAATTCACAGCGCTTAATACACCTGAGTGGTATGCGGCTTCTTATTTTGTGATCACGGCTGGCTTCGTTTTGGCACGAACCATTGCTAAAAGGCGCATTTCTCATTTGCCGATTACACTCAGTGAGTTGGAGCAACGCTTACACACCGACAGCCAGGCGTATGTACTGGGCTATGGTATAGCCGCCTTTGCTTCATATGTGACAAGTCTCGCGGCAGTGTATTGGCTGCCAGCAACTATTGGTACTGGGCTTGCGATTCTGTTCACCTTCATTGCTATGAGGGTCGAAAAGTTGCCTTCACTCATGACAGTTGTGCCTTTACTGTTGCAGGCGGCGCTTTGGGGAACATTCGATTCCGGCAAAAGTATGACAGCGTACGTGCTTATCAGCAGCGGTTTCGGGCTACTTTCATATGCTTCCACTTGGGTGTTTGCACCCAATCGCATCGACTACGCCGGCTACACCAAGTATGCAGCCGCGATAACGATGTATGTTGCGCCAGCTACGGCGTTATTTTTTGAACCGGTATGGGCTATGCCGCTTACGATGTTTATTGCAGGGCTGGTCACGATGCATGTGGCGTGGCTGCGCGAGCAGACGCATCGTGAGTTGGCTGGCGGCGTGGTGGTTCTCGCAGTCATGTGGTTCATGTATTATCACGGTGTAACTAATGTACAGGCGTACACTCACGTAATCGCAGCTGTTTTTGGGCTATATGCTTACTGGCGTGGGCGTCGGAATGATGCCGTACCAAGCGACCAATACCTGATAGCCATGCTTGCTGCTGCCACCATACCATTAGGCATCCAAGTAATTGCGAGTAACTCAGGTGGGCTATATGGTTGGTGGTTCTTAGGTGAGCAAATCGCCATTATGTTACTGGGTATGGCGCTCAAAAATCGCTTCGTCACCCGTTGGGGCTTATACGTCGCGGTCGGCTCGGTGCTATTCCAACTCCGCGC
>JAEUQV010000085.1 GCA_016789655.1 Candidatus Saccharimonadota bacterium | reverse complement strand
TGCATTCAAGCCTGGATGGTCATGAAGACGAAAGCGAGAGAAACCAGCACGACAATTTACGAACTCAAACAAGCACCGCTCCGCGACTACGTCGCTGCGCGGTGGCGGGAGCCGTATACGGTTTTTGCGTAAGTCCTATATAAGTCATTCCTTCTGCTATATACTGTATTGTATGGTTCGTGAAAGACCGGCTCGCAAGGAGCAAATTATTCTATATCAAGGCGAGGCATCTTCGGGGGTATATGTCATTCGTTCGGGTGTTGTGCGTGCGTACACTATTCTGAGCAATGGCAGTGAAGTCAATATCGCACTCTATGGTCCTGACGACTATTTTCCAATTGAAACTGCGTACGACACGGCACCGGCAACGCTTTTTTACTACGAAGCACTTACAGATTGCGTGCTCGACAACCAAGACATTGATTCTTTCCATTCCGCGCGTCGCACCGACTCAACCACAGCGCTCGCTGATAGTAAACGTTATGTTGGCGCGTTGCTACATGTCAATGCACTTGGACAAGCTAGCGCCTATGATAAGCTTGCACACACATTGCGTTATCTTGCAATGCGCTTTGGCCTTGCCTTACCGGCAAAAGGATTCATTCGTATAAATGTACGTCTTACGCAACAAGATCTAGCAAACCTCTGTACTGTTTCCCGAGAAACAGTAAGCATTGAACTGACTAAGTTAAAAGCCAAACATGTCGTGACAGAGCGAAAAAAAATGTACACCGTGAATCTTCCCCAGCTCAATCACTTACTCGGTGATGACGTTGATTCGTCACTTCGGTTATAGGTAAAAATTGGCTCCACTTCAGGAGATTATTTCTTTACCGTATCCTGGATAACACGTAATAGTTCGTGGGGGGTAGCCCACGCTTTCAGCATGTACCGTGTTGCGCCTAAATCTATGGCTTCTTGAACCTCGCTCTTGGTATCGAGATTACTGAAAATAATGATGGGTATATTATCGCTATTGGTATACCTGCGCAAAAACTCTTTTCCATCCATGACCGGCATAAGTAGGTCGAGTAGGATAATATTTGGCGTAAAATCTCCAAGCGCTTCAAGGGCTTCCTGACCGTTGAAGGTTGTCTTAACTTCATAGCCATTTTTTTGCAGTAAAATACAAAACGCATCGTTGAGCGCTGTATCGTCCTCGACTAATAAAACACGCTGTTGCTTCACGTCATAAAGTATAGGGTGCAGACAGAGGTCTAATCTGTGATGTGTATCACAGTATCTTTTGTATAGCTGCGTCTCGTAGGTAGCGAAAACGTGAACCTCGAACCTTTACCGAGTCTTGAAGATACCGTAATGAAACCGCCATGTGCTTCAGCTAATTTTTGGGCCAAATACAGTCCAAGCCCACTTCCGCCCTCCTTGGCAGATAAGGGGTTTTCTATACGGCTAAACTTTTGAAATAATGCAGCTTGGTCGGAAGACGCAATTCCTACACCGGCGTCGGTGATTTTCAGTTTCGTTACGCCAAGGGCGCTGCTGAGCGAAATTCGAACGCGTGATGAGGTGTAAGAATATTTGATGGCGTTGCTTAAGAGATTTTCTACAATCATGCGAATGAAGCGTTCGTCGGCTTGTAGAGTTAGTTTTTGGGGCATATCCTCTGTGAAAGATATATGTTTAGCTGAAGTCGCAGATCCCATCGCGTCCACGATGTCCCGAATTACCACAACCATATCGAATTTCGTAGGTTGCAAGATGAGTTGCCCTGCGTCTGCTTTTGCAACGTAGAGAAGCTGGTCGATGATTTCGAGCTGTCGGTCATTTGATATATACGCTTTCTCGGCGATGCTAAGTTGCTCAGGTGTCAATTGACCAAAATAACCCTGTGTAAGCATGCCTATGTACTGCCTGACGCTACTGGCGGGGGTACGCAATTGATGCGACGCAAGTGCTACTAATTCATCACGCGTACTTTGTAGCTCTGTTTCATGCCGCAGATTCATTTGTCCAATGCGGATTTTTAACAGCGAAAACACGATAGAGCCTAGTAATGCACTAGCTGCTAAACCACCCCCGAACAGTAGTGCTGGGCTAGCGGTCTTACTTAGCACAGAACGCGGTACGTGCACCGTTAGTTGCCACTTTCGTGAGCTTATGGTAAACAATTGGCTAACGTGGTCGTCTGGTTCTGATATACCGCTTTCGAAATGGTATAGCTGTTCTGTTTTATTGTCGGTAACATCCGTTATCTCGTAAGAAATGCCCTGCTCCCTGATCTCAGCCTCTCTCGGCGCCATCATTGTGTTTACGTTTACGGCCATATAAGCGAAGCCTTGTAGCGTAGATTTTCTTTCTAGAGCAGACGATGGAAAGGTAGAGCTTGCGTACACAGGCGAATAAAACAGTACACTTCTTTCCGCATAGTCTTGGTTTCGTTGGTCTTGCCTTAAGGAAACTGGCTTGGTTAGCGTTGGCCTTCCGCTGTCACGTGCTTTGTCCATGGCCTCCCTGCGCGACGTGTTTTCGTACATGTCATATCCAAGCACTGGTCGGTTCATTTCGTCGTATGGTTCTATAAATGTGATCGGTGAATAAAATTCACGCTGTCCCTCGGGCCAAATGCTGAAATCTGGAAAGCCCTCAGCTTGCACGGAGGCAATGTATGAATCCCGCTGATCGTCCCTAATATATTTGGCATAACCTAAGCCGAGGATCCCTGGGTAGCCGCTCTCTATCGAGCTATTTTCATAGAAATGCTTCCAATCATTGCGATTAATGTTCTCAGCACCTTTAATGGAAGCTATTGTTGACCCAGCCATTAGTATTTGGCGATACGCCGAAAAAGTATTTTGTATGTATGCACTCGTGTCTCTAAGCTGTCGTTGTCTTGCGCGATCATAATCTTCGTTACGAGTAGTGCTGGCGCCATTGGCGTATATGTAACTCGCGAGTATACCGAGTGCGGCAACTAAAATGGAGACGATTATCGCTGCTGTGGTCAAATCACGTTGCGTTACATTTCGGAACCGGTCAAAGAACTGTCTACGCATTGCTCCTATGGTAACAGATTAAAGCGTTTCGCTATGTGAACTATTCCACATTATTTTGGTTGAGTCGCTCATCGTCTATGGTGCTGTCATCGCAGTACTATACTACTCGTACATTATAAAATGTATCACGCTTTAATATAAGCGTAGCATGTCAACATCTAGTCAATGCGTTATGGGAGGAGTGTCAATATGAATCAGCAACATGTGAAGTACAGAATCGATAGCTTCTTAGCTCGCAAAAAGCGTCAGCATCCTGACATTTTCGAAGACCGTAATGATTGACGCAGGCTGCCATAAGAGCGCGATACAGCGTAATAATATCTGTAAAGGAGTAACAAAGTGTCAATACTTGTTTGGATTATATTTGGTGCATTAGCAGGATGGATTGCGTCGCTTATTGCGGGGACTAATCCACGGCAAGGTGCACTAGCCAACATCGCAGTGGGCATAGTTGGTGCGTTTATCGGTGGATTTTTGATGCAGCTCATCGGTAAACAAGGCGTGACCGGATTCAATCTCTACAGCGTATTTGTTGCTGTAATTGGTGCAATAGTGCTCCTATTCGTCTATCGAGCCGTGACCCATAACTAGTGCCCGAAGAAGCCGCGTCCGATTTTATCGGGTAGCATGATGATGGTGACTTTTTTAGCCGCAATAGCTTCGATGACCTCAGGATCTTTGATTGATCCAGATGAAGTTAAGATTGCCGTTATACCCGCATTTGCTAGTACGAGCGGACCGTCGGGGAAAGGGAAAAAGCTGTCACTATAAGCTGCTGCACCTTTTATATCATGATCACGAGAAGATGCGCGTGAAACCGCTAGCTTAGCCGCACCGACCCGGTCTTGCTGCCCTACGCCATTACCGATCATGCGGCTATCTTTCACGATGCAAATCGTGTTGCTGTTACTAGTGCTTCCTACCGCCCATGCTAGTATGAGGTCTTGTTCTTGCTGGTTGCTGAGTATACCATGGCGTTCAATGTAATCAGCACTCAGGTCTGCGACAAAGGTGTAGTTTGGCTGCACTAACATGCCACCTCGTACGTTCCGTAAAATAGGTGCCACTTCCAAAGTGTCTTTGTCGAGTGATGCAAGGGCTGGATTTGTAACTACGCGTAATTTGGCGCGGCCAAGAATTTCAAGTGCTTCTGGAGTTACTGCAGAGCCGACTACGCCATCTAGCAAACGGTTCTGACCTTCTGGCATATGATGCTGCATGAGCGCCGTAGCCACTCCTGCATCTATAGGACCATTTAACATAACGACGCCGCCGAAAATGGCGATCTCGTCCCCTTCCAGCATTTTTTGTACTGCTTCAACTGCATTTTTACCGACCCCAGCACCGCAAGCATTGCCATGTTTCACGCCGACTGCGATGGCGGGCACGCGGCCGAAGTTTACCTCAAATCCTGCGGCGATGTGCGTGACGGTCTGGAGTAAACGGTGCATGTCGGTTTCGTTTATGTAGCTTAGCTCCCAACCCTTTTGGTGTGTGAACTGGTCAAGACCAAGTGGGTCAGGCGCAACACGGTTATCTGCATATAAACCAGCTGGGGTTTGCCATGGGTTTTCGCCGTACTTTGTTGGTGCGATTCGCTTGCCGATCCACCCGGCGACATCTTCACCGCCATGATACTTGGCGGAAATCAAAATGTAGCGAGCGCACTCGTATTCAGCTGCTGTGCAGAGCTGATTGCGATAGCTGACCTCATCTGGCTTGCCAGCTTTAAGCCAGTCGAGTACTGCTTGACGCTGTTCGGCACGGGATAGCACAATGCGGCGTGCCTTAGCGCCTGCCCGCAGCATGGTCGGTCCGCCGATGTCGGTTTTTTCTATGACGCTCGCGAGCGTAGCTTTGCCGCTGGCAATTTCTTCTTCGAGTGGGTACATATCTACCGCTACTAAGTCTATGAACGGTATACCACGGTCCTTTAGCTCTTGCAGATCTTCGGCCTTGCTGGCATCTGCGAGCAACCCGCTATGTATTTCGCGTGAGAGTGTAACGACACGGTGCCCTAATATGGCTTCGCCGCCAACGAGCTCCGCTACATCTGTGACTGGGACGCCAGCTTCGGCTACGACTTTGGCCGTACCGCCAGATGATATGATATTCCAGCCGAGCTCATGCAAGCCCTTAGCGAATTCGGCTATACCGGTTTTATCGTAGACCGATATCAGTGCGTTTTGGTTGGTTTTTAGTAGGTGTTGTATAGACATCGATGCTCCTTTTTAAGTGTCAGTTTGTTGTAACTCAATCATTTGATTAGAAGGGGCTCGCCCCTTCTCGGGTGCAATCATCGCTGCGCTTGATTGCAGCCCGCCTTCCCCCGGCTCACTCCGTTCGCCGCCGGCGCTACGCACCGGTTCGGGCACTGACGTGCCCTCATTATTCAGTGAACTCAGCCCTCTGCCCTTCTCTTGACTCATGTCTCATGACTCTTGACTCTTCCCTGCTACCCATTCACGGGCGTTGAGGAACATCTGGAGCCAGGGGGAGTCTTCTGGCCAGTCGCTGGGATGCCAGGAAAGTTGGCGGGTCATGAAGGCGCGCTCGGGGTGCGGCATCATGATGGTGGCGCGGCCGTCGGGCGTTGTGAGGGCAGTGATGCCCTCGGGCGAACCATTGGGGTTGGCTGGGTACGTTTCGGTGACGGCGTGATTGCCATCGACATATTGTGCTGCTACTAAGCCCTGTTTCAGCGCATTTGCCTGTTTTGCCTCTGTTGCAAACATGGCGTAGCCTTCGCCGTGCGCGACGGGTATGGGTAGCACCGAGCCGGCCATACCGGCAAAGAAGATCGATGGCGATTGGTTTAGACGCACCTGCACGAGGCGTGCCTCAAAACGTTCGCTGCGGTTACGCAAGAACCGCGGCCAGTTGGCGGCACCCGGGATGAGTGCTTTTAGCTCTGACAGCATCTGGCAGCCGTTACACACACCTAGCGTAAAGGTGTCTGGCCGCTCGAAGAACGACGCAAAAGCGGCGCGCAGTTTGGCATCGAACAGAATTGTTTTGGCCCAGCCCCCGCCCGCCCCGAGCACATCACCGTAGCTAAAACCGCCGCAAGCGACAAGGCCGCTAAAATCATCGAGTGAGGCGGTACCGTTTTTAAGGTCGTTCAGGTGGACATCTACGGCGGTAAAGCCGGCGCGGGTGAAGGCGGCGGCCATTTCTATTTGGCCGTTGACACCTTCTTCGCGGAAGATGGCTACTCGGGGGTGGGGGTTTGAGGACTCATGAGTGATTAGATTAGGAGAGGCTCGCCTCTCCTCGGGTGACATGTCGCTTGCGCTCATGTCAGCCCGCCCTCTCCCGCTCGCTTGGGCGCTCGCGCCCGTGCTGCGCACGGGTTCGGGCACTGGCGTGCCCTCATCGACACTGGCGCTTGAAGCCTGCGCGTCTTGAGCCTGTGCTACTTCCAAATTGGCGCTGTGCGCTCGTTCGGGCACTGGCGTGCCCTCATTGCCCAGTGAACTCAGCTCTTTGCTCTCTGCTCTCTGCCCTACTCTTAACTCATAACTCTTATCTCTTATCTCTACCTTCGGGTTCAACCCCGGGTCACCGTCATTCGCAATTGCCGCGTACTCTTCATCGGCACACGCCGGATTGTCGCGCAATTTTTGTATGCGGTAACTGGTGTCGCTCCACCACTGTTCCAGCTGGGCGCGAGTATTTTTATATACTATCTTCGCCCCGTTACGAAATACGATATGTTGCGCTGTGGTTGGCTTGCCCAGCACATAGACGTTATCGCCAAACATCTGGGATACCATTTTCGCATCTGTCGCCTTCACCTGGATGACCACCCCCAGCTCTTCGTTGAATAGTTTTTCTATGTTGCTGCCTGCAAGATGGGCAATATCGACATCCAAACCACAACGTCCTGCAAAAGCCATTTCGCTGAGTGTCGTAAAGAGGCCGCCATCGGAACGATCGTGATACGCCAGGACTGAGACCTTAGATTTTAGTTCTAAGAGCTTAGAAAAGAAGTCTGCCAGGATAGCGGGATCGGCATCGGGCGTAGGACCGTTGGCTTCATTGTAAGCTTGAGCAAGTGCGGAGCCACCCATTCTGGTTTTGCCACCCGACAAATCGATAAACACCAATGCTGTCTTGTTATCGACTCGTAGTTGTGGTGTCAATGTTTTACGTACATCCATTACAGGAGAAAACCCAGTGATAAGCAATGACAATGGCGATACGACGCTCTTCGCTACTGTGCCGTCTCGCCAGGTGGTGCGCATGCTGAGCGAGTCTTTACCTACCGGTATAGTTATACCAAGGCTTGGGCAAAATTCTTCACCCACTGCCTGCACCGTATCGTACAATGCCTGGTCTTCGGTGCCGTGACCTGCTGCGGCCATCCAGTTGGCGGACAGTTTGATGTCGGAGAGTTGCTGCACGTCTGCTGCCAGTATATTGGTAATCGTTTCGGCTATGGCCATACGACCCGAGGCTGGTGCATTGGTGACGGCTAGCGGTGTTCGTTCGCCCATGGTCATGGCTTCGCCAAAGTTGCTGTCGAAACTCACGGCCGATACAGCGACATCGCTCACGGGCA
>JAEUQV010000058.1 GCA_016789655.1 Candidatus Saccharimonadota bacterium | reverse complement strand
GAGACTCTAGCGCTTCTTCTTGATTGTGTATTTCTTCTCGTCGGCTGGGATGGGTAGGCCGCTACCCTTTTGCCAGTCACCGCTATTGGCGCGGTTCTGAGGGCTGGCGACGTGCCAATGGTGCGGTGAGGTCGACCAGATTTCGTCGTACATTTCTTGGGCGGCTTTGGTAAACAGCTTGGTGTTGCGTACCATATCGCGCACGCCTTTCCATTCTCCCGGTAGCGTGTGACCGCAGGCAGTACGCTCGGCTAGCTCCAGATCACAGTCGAGGTTATCGGCATCTTTCACTATGCGAGATTCAAGGCTGGTACGTTCGCTATACTCTGTCAAAAGCTCTTGGAACTCTTTGCCTACGCTGGTTTCTTCGAATATATCCACCCGAGCTTTTTCCTCAAAGCGCTCGCTGTACTGCCGTGAAATGGCGTCGACATCGCCAGTGCGTGTTTCTGCCAGGTCGTGTGCTATCGCCATCTTAACTATTTTCCCGGTATCGACGGCTTCACCGCAGCGGGCGGCGATAGTCAGGGCTACCCAGACGACCCGGAACATATGCTCCGAGTTGTTTGCTACCTCTGGCATGAGGAAACGTGACCACTGCCGTGGCATGTAGCGCAAGCTCCCCACTTCATACAAAAAATCTACATCTCTGTTCATGCGGCAGTCGGCTGTGTTTCCAGGTGAGTAATGCGGGTTTCATGGTCGGTGAGTTTTTCATCATGTGCTTGCAGTTCTTCACCGGTTGCATCGACGATAGTATCTAGTTTCAGTTCAAAGTCATCGAAACGCCTCTCTAGTCCCCCAACACGTTCCTCTAGTCCCCCAACACGTTCCTCTAGCCCCCCAACACGTTCCTTGAGTTCACTGAATTCATGCTTGAGTTCCTGAGTCTGTTCCTGTAGCTGAGAACCAACCTCGTTACGCACCAGGGTCGTCATAAATTGCTTTAGGTCATCAATTTGGTCGTCGGTCATGCATAAAACTATACGCCTGTCAGGGCAATGTGCATATGGTGAAACCCGCAACAAATTAGAGTATTATCCTGTAACATGTCACTTTTCACCTAGGATTACCGTGTAACCAGTCACAATTGAGACTCAATAGTTACATGCTACGGGCTAATCCATTGTCACGGGTGAAACGTTATATGTTAATCAATTTCTATTGACACCGGGCAGTGGTCACTTCCCATTACGTCTGGGTGTATCTGCGGATTTTTGACATGGGCGGCGATGTCTTTGCTAGCCAGCCAGTAGTCTATGCGCCAGCCGATGTTGCGGGCGCGGGCATTGGCCCAGTGCGTCCACCAGGTGTAGGCTTCGGTTTTGTCGGGGTTGGCAGCGCGGAACGTGTCGACATAACCAGCGTCGAGGAAATCTTGGAACCGCTCGCGTTCTTCGTTGGTAAAACCGTGTTTGCCCATGTTTGCTTTGGGGTTGGCTAGGTCGATTTCGGCGTGAGCCACATTCATATCGCCGCAGTAGAGCACTGGTTTAGCGAATTGCTGCGTTGCAGTTTGTGGTGCTCCCTCACCGTATTTTTCATACGGCTCGGTGCGCTCCTCGCCTGCGCCTTGCACTTCATCCAAACTAGTACTCTCCTGAAGTCTAGCAAGAAACGATCCATCTTCTAACGATCTAAGATACGCTAGGCATGCCGGGTCCCAATGGTCGTGTCGCAGGCTCAACCGTGACAGGTCGCCCTTGGAGTTCGGTGTATAGCACGTGACTACCCAAAAGTCGGGGTACTCGGCAGCGACTACCCTGCCCTCGGCATTGGGGTCGCCGTAGGTATCGCCGGTAACGCCGTACGTTTCGACTATTTCAGCCGGGAAGCCATCTATGTATCTGATAGGTTTTGTCTTGGATAATATGGCCGTGCCGCTATAGCCCTTCTTGACCGCACTAAAAAAGTGCTCGTCGTACTGCGGCAGGTCAAACTCCACCTGCCCCCGCTCGGCCTTGGTTTCTTGCAGACACAGCACATCCGGATCATGCTCGTCTATAAACTTCTGCAGTGCCCCCTTAGTAAGCACCGCCCGTATGCCATTCACGTTCCAACTGTAGAGCTTCATATTTTGACTTCTTGGACGATAAGGCGCTCGTCGATGTTGTGAAGGTCTCGATTAGTTTCACTTATTGCGACTGAAAGAGTTTTGACATCGGACTGGAGTGTTTGGATATCTTCTTGCATCTGCGGAATGACTCGTGTGTGTTTCTGGATGTCGAGCAGTACATCTATTACGTAATCGTGCTTACTGCCGAAATCTTCAAACAGACCTTCGAGCCTGTCGACCTTACGTTCTAGTTTGGATTGCCCTTTTTTGAGGCTCGTAATATCCGCACTCATCTCCTGCTGCCCAGCCTTCAGGTTTCGAATATCGCCCTGCATCTCCTGCTGCCCAGATTCAAGTCTCTGCTGGCCAGTTTGCAGCGAGCGGATATCGCTACCCATTTCCTGCTGTCCAGCCTCAAGAGCCTGTAGTTTTGCTAGAATTTGTTGTGCTATGTCGTCCTGCATGTCTAGCTAGTATACGCCGTCGCAGCACAAAAATCAGCTGTAAAATCGACTACTTCCCACCGTGTTCTACGACCGCACAACAAACTGGGTAGTAGACAAGCTAGGAAAAGGTAACGGCGGAGGGCACCGGGTGGGGTAGGTTTCTGGGCCGAAGGCTCAGTCATATTCACCCCGCCCGGTGCATCCGCGCCTCCATGGCTACTTCCGTCTGCCGTCTTTCTTCATGGCTGAGACCACGTCCTCGACCTGGCCGAGATCGATGACGAAGTTGCTCACCTCCTCGGGTGTAATGGGCGGCATGGTGATGCTTGCGCTCTCCTTCACCTCCTCAGGGATGTGGTAGTGCTCGGCGATAACCCCTCCCGATGTCAGCTGCTCCGCTACAACCTCATTGGCTGGCTTGCATACCTCCTCGAAACATCTGGGACAGACGAACGAGTAGTAGTTCTTCTCGAGCGTGTTCCAGATCACGAGCCTGACTTGACGAGGCAGAAGTTCCACGTCGCCGCATTCCGGACACGAGGCCTTGATCGTGATGCCATTGTTTCGCTTGCGGCCGAACATGGTTCCTCCTAGGGGAACGGGATGGTCTGGACCAGTGTGTCCAGCCTAGCCAGTTGGTTGGTGAAGTCGAGGACTTCGTCCATGGTGATGGTGCCCACAGGGTGGGGCTCGGTTGCCTCTGACGGCACGTCGATAGGTACAGCGACGACTCCACCCATCTTCAAGAGACGGATGACCTCGGCTCCGGCCGGTTTGCACACCTCGTCCCCACACTGTGGGCAGACGAACTTGTAGAACGACTTCGTCTTGATCGGGTGTACTGTAAGATGCACCTGATCGCGGGTGAGTTCGATGTCGCCACAGCACGGGCATGTTGCCTTGATGATGGTCATGATCTTCCTCTCAGAGTGGGGTATGACCTTTTCGGTCACTCACTAGGCAGCAGTCGTCTGCATACTGAGTGACCGAAAATAAGTATTTCCTAGCTTGTCAAAATGCGATTTTTTGGAAGCTTTTCGCTTGCTCTACCTCTGTTTGAAGGAACAAAGCGCTTCAACAAAAAATCAATATATATAACACTATTTGTACAAAATGTCAAAGCAATTTTGTCAAACCAATGTATAAGCCGTAGCAGTAGGCCAGTGAATGCCTAAATGATACACGATCAATTAATGATCAACGATCAAAGATCAATGCTCAATCTCCGAGGTAAGAGTCAATCGGCCTGGTCTTCTGGCGGCCGCAGGAGTTCGAGGGCGCGGAGGTCGGATTTGTACTGGGTTAGTTTGGCGACGAAGTTGGCGGTGACGAGGATGATGAGGAGGTGCGAGCTGACGATGGCAAATATTCCAAAGAGTCTGCCGTAACCGGTAAGTGGGATGGTGTCGCCGTAGCCTACCGTGAACCAGGTGACGGTGCACCACCATAGGGCATCGCCCAATGTGGCCTTTTCGAGCAGCATATAGCCGATTGTGCAAATGATGTAATCGGCTATGTATAGCGAAAGCGTGAGCTTGGTGTGGCTGGCGAATTTGAGGAGAGCAAGCGTGGTGCGACTCGGTTTAGTGCTGCGTGCCGTCATGCAGCTAGTATACTACTGGCATTAATCTTTGAACATTGATCGTTGATCGTTAATGTATCTTTGACCAGGTATCATTTTGCGCTGCAGGAATATGAATCAATGCAAAATGCTCAAGCAATGATCAATGTTCAAGGGTCAACGCTAAATGCTTAGAGCTTACAAATAAGCACTAAGCCCGGGGCCGGGTATGAAGCTGGCTTCGAAGGCGGTGCGGGCGCTGGTGCGGAGTTCGGCGTCGGTGAGCATGCCCTTTTCGAGTAGCATGCGGTACTGTTTTTGGAGGTGTCCGTCTTCGATCACCTCGGGCCAGTCGGTGTTTATGCAGAATTTCACGCCATGATCGACTAGTGTACGAAGCGTTGCCCGCAGCGCCTCTTCGTTGGCCAAGGCAGCGGTGGCGAGGTTGGATAGCGGGCATATTTCTAGCACAACGCCACGCGTTACTAGTTCATCCATGAGTGCAGGGTCGCGTGAGGCTAGTATGCCATGGCCTATTCGGCTGGGGCGGAGGTTCTCAAGCGCTTCCCACATGTCATTGGCGTCGAGCGCTTCACCGGAGTGGACGGTTATACCAAGGCCTGCGGCACGAGCATTTTCGAAGACATCTTTATAGGCGGTGATGTCGAAACCTGGCGTGCCAGGGCCAGCTATATCTATAGCGACTACCCCACGTTTGTGGTACTTTATGGCTTTTTCTATGATTATTTTATTGCGCTCAACGTCGAACTCACGGGCTATACAAAAGATGATGCCTGCAGAAAGCTTGCTATGTTCAAGCAGCGCCCGCTCCATGCCACGAAGCATGGCCATTATAAGATGGTCGAGATCGACTTCGTTATTGAAGTTGTGTTTCATGGGGTTGGTACGCAGTTCTATGAGCTCTATGCCGTTACGGTAGGCACCGCTCATGGTGTTGTAGACAGCCGATTCGACTGCCCAGGTGCCGGAGCTGAGGGGGTCGAGTATGTTGTGATAGACCTGTGAGAAATAGTCGTTCAGGGGCATCGGTCGCTCAGGGCTAAGAGTGATGTAATCGCGAAACTCGTGGTACTCACTTTTGGGTAGCTTTATGCCGCGGTCATGGGCGATTTGCCATAATATGGGTGGCGCGACCGAGGTGCCCAGGTGGGCATGTAGCTCGGCTAGCGGGTAGGTTGGGTAGGTATTTTTGGTTTGCAAAGATGATTGTTCCATGGATAGATTATAGCGGAAAGTGCGCTCGCGCGCGAGTATGTTCAGCCAAGTCTCCCCATCTGTCATCCCAGCGAACGCTGGGATCCCGTTGTTTTTACCCCGACGCCGTAGTCTCACCCATGCGGAAGGCGCGAGCGGCCGACGCTAGTCGGCCGGGTAGGTGCGGGCTACTGGTGAGCAAAGCGATACCAGTACCCGAAAGGAGGCGAGCCTCCCTTCAATCAACCCCGTGCTTTTACCTCGTCTAACCCATGCAGGGTTTCGCCCCTGCAGGCGAGTTCTCTTTTGCACCGGCAAAAGAGAACCAGAAAACCTCGGCCAGAGGCTCCACCTCTTGGTCAGCTGTTGCTCGATATGACAACCAACAAAACAACTCTCTACAGCAGGTATTGCCACCGGCAATACCTGCTTCCGTTCAGACAAGTATTGTTGCCTGAACGGAAGTTGTCATATGCGACAACGCTACCGCCAGGAGCTTCCGCATGGCCAGCTCTAGTTATATCGCTACCGCGATGATTAATTAGCGGCCTGCGGCCGCTCATAATTCATAATTCATAATTCATGATTCAGTTCTGAGGGGTTTATCTAAGCTCTAAGCTCTCCAGTCTAAGCCCTAACCCGCCAACCCTCTTCATCCAGGATTGTGTTTCCACCAGAGGTGCGTTTTATCTCGGACGAACTCAGCCCTTTGCCCTCAGCTCTACTACCTACTACGCTGCCCCTTGCCCAAAGCTCCATAAACAGCTATGCTGTGAAGCAATATGTATAAACGAATTCTTCTCAAACTTTCAGGTGAACAATTACAGGGTGATAAAGAGGGCGGTTTCGATGCCGAGCGGGCCAAATGGATCGCCGATCAGATAAAGCCAGCCGTAGCGGCAGGATCGCAAGTGGCGATTATCGTCGGTGGCGGCAACTATGCTCGCGGTGCGCAGCTCATGGGTAATGGCATCGTAGACGTGACCGCTCACAACGTCGGTATGATGGCGACTATCATGAATGCAGTCACACTGGCCGATGTATTTAACGCGGTCGGTTTGCCTACTCGCGCCCTGAGCAACATCGAGGTCAACCAGTTCATAGACTCTTACACCTATCGTCGTGCTGTCAGCCACTTGCAGAAAAAGCGTGTCGTCATCATCGGTGGTGGCACAGGACGACCATTTGTCACTACTGATACAGCTGCGGTGAACTTGGCATTGGAACTTAAGTGCGATGCCATCATCAAGACTACCAAAGTCGATGGCGTGTACGATAAAGACCCCATGAAATTCCCCGATGCAAAGAAGTTCGACCATATTTCCTACGATGAAGCTTTAGCAAATGGTGATATACAAGTCATGGATAAGGCCGCACTTGGTATGGCGCTGGAAGATAAAAAAACGCTGGTTATATGCGACTTACTCACCGATGGCAACATAGCCCGCGCCGCCGCCGGTGAAGCTGTGGGCACGACTATTAGCTAA
>JAEUQV010000102.1 GCA_016789655.1 Candidatus Saccharimonadota bacterium | reverse complement strand
CTACATCATTTCATAGCGTTGCAGGCGTTTTTTGTTGTGTTGGGCTTGTAGTTGCAATAGCTGGTGGTAAATGCCGTTCGATGCCGCCAATTCTGCGGGCGAACCGATTTCATCGACTTTGCCATTTTTAAGCGTTATTATCTGATCGACCGATTGGATCGTGCTTAGACGATGCGCGATGATGAGCGTAGTGCGACCGTGCATCAACCGCTCCAAAGCCTGTTGCACGAGACGCTCACTTTTGGTATCTAGGCTGCTGGTCGCTTCATCTAAGATGAGTATGGGCGCATCTTTAAGCAATGCCCTAGCAATTGCTATACGCTGTTTCTGGCCACCGCTGAGTTTAAGGCCGCGCTCACCTATGGTGGTATCGTAGCCCTTTTCGAATTCTGAAATGAACTCATGGGCATTGGCAGCCCGTGCGGCTGCTTCTATTTCGGCTTTGTCTGCACCTGGCTTGCCATACGCGATATTTTCACGCACCGTTCCGCTAAACAGTGCTGGCTCCTGAAACACGACCGCACTGGCGGCACGCAAGCTGCCATGAGTTACTAGTGAAATATCTTGATTGTCGATGGTTATACTTCCTTTTTGCGGTTTGTATAGCCCAAGGAGTAAACTAGTAATCGTAGTCTTGCCTTGCCCGCTTTCACCGACCAGCGCTGCCACACTGCCATCTGGGATAGTAAACGTCAGGCGCTTAAGCACATCCTTGGTGTCGTAGCGGAACGTGACATCTTGGAATGCTATTTCGCCCCGCTCCACAACGAGACGCTGGGATGACTCGTCTATTTCTGGCTCTTCATCGAGCACCGCAAAATAATCACGAGTATTAGCCACGGCGCGCTGCGACATATCCACGATGAAACTAATGCTGAAGATGGGTATGCGTATCGCTGCGGCGTATTGCATGAGCAAAACAGTTACTCCAAGGCTGTACTTACCCTGTGCGGCTGCGATAAATAGGTACGCATAGACACCTAAGAAAATGATGTTGAGCACGATCCTCCTCAGCACATCTTGACGGTGCCATAGCGTGCTTTGAGGCTTTGTGATCTGTACGGCTTTGCCATAATAGTTTTGGAATAGCTTGATTTCTCTGCCCTGCCTGCCAAAACTTTTGACCACTTTTATCTGACCGATCGCTTCGGCAAAGCGGCCATTGGCTATATCTATATTTTCATTGATATCCTTCTGATACGCTCGCCATTTTTCACTGGTGCGAGTAGTAAGCCAAATAAAAACCGGGTACAACGCTGCGAGCATAAGGCCGACTTGCCATGAGTAGAAAAACACAATGGTAAGCGACAGTATGGTGCTGAAGATGAATTGCAGGAAGTTGTTGCTGAATGCCTGGATGAAGTTTGTTATTTGGTCGATGCTGCGGTTGAGCTGGCTTATGACCTTACCGCTTAACTCTCGATCGTAGTAGGCCTGCGGTAGCCTTAGCAGATGCTGGTAGTAGCGTTCGCTAAGATGTTTTCTAAGCTTTGATTGCAAAATATCGCCTACGTACCCACCAATGTTACTAAAAAGCGTAGCCGCTACGTCGGCAGCAAATATACCTAGCACGCACCACACAACAATAGTTATATTTACATCTCCATTTTGAGTAAGTAAAGTTAGCTGGTCGATGATAGTTTTAGTAAGTAATGGCTGCACTTGGCTGGCTGCTGCCACCAATATAGAAAATACGCTTACACCCACATAGAACGGCCATAATTGCCGTGTAATCTTACCTATACGTAAGAGTGGCTTCACTTCACATCCCTTCGATTCGAAGTCATTATACTATCATGCAGATATTGCTGTGATACTTCAAGCGAAAAGATTACAAAACACGTTTATGCACCGTTCCTTGGCAAAAAGCCATCGTATGCGCTATAATCGAGCAGTCATTTCACTAAATATTTTGGGGATTGGCCAAGCGGTAAGGCAACGGGTTCTGGTCCCGTGATCGGGGGTTCGAATCCCTCATCCCCAGCCAAATTAGTTTTAACTATTTTAACCAAACCACGACCCCTGTCGTGGTTTGGTTTTATGTCACGAAGAGTTTGGTTACGTTCTATATGACCCCCTGAAATATAGAGCACTTCAAGCAATAACCTATTCAGCGACAACGAAACTTGAATCAACAAAATGCATAGTATCTAGTTCGGTCTTTGTTTCTGGCAATGTGTAAACAATTACGTTATTGCCGAAGAAGTCTTTGATGGTATCTCCGTCATTGGCAAATAACTTATTTTCTTTCATCATCTTAGCTTCTGAGTATCCAACATACACAGGGTAGTACGTTGTATCACCGACTGTGGCAGGTGCTGTTGAACTAATGTCGTCTTTGAGCTTTTCGGGTACCACGCTCTCTATGAAGTAGAAAAGCTTGGTAGCCCCATTGTCTTCATCAACAACTTGTAAGCGGGCGGTATTTTCAATTTCCTTAAATGCATCCGGTGACAAGAAATGGTATGTATCAGCAAGCGTACCTGTTGGCTTCAATATGCCTTGTACCTTTAGATCTTTTGCACCTAAGAAGTCTGGGAGTACATCTCCAACGTTCTTGAACAAACCTTCTTCTATCATCATCCTGGCCTCGTCGCTTCCTATGACGACGCTTTGGCCACTCAGTTCACCAGTTCCGCTTTCGATCTGTAGTGAGTCGGGCAGTGATGACAACGATGCAAACAGCTTAGGCGTTCCATCTTCGGTGAAGGCTACTAGATTTTCGCTGTCAGCAATAGTTGCATTGATAGACTTCTGACTTTCGACTGACACAGTTGCGGTATTCGCCGACATTGCCCCTTGTGCATCCATCTCCGAGCTCAGTTTCGCAAATGAAATAAACAAGCTAATGAACAGTATGGTCATCACTATCGGAGCTACAGCAGAAATCCAGTTTCGTTTACCTGGGCGATAGGTGCGTAATGTCAACGAGTTCGTTACTACCGAGATTGAACTGAGCGCCATTGCAATTCCTGCGAGTTCCGGCCGCAGTACTAGTCCTGCAAAGGCAAATACTCGGGCGGCGATTGGGATACCAGCCACGTTGTAGAACAAAGCAAAGAACAAATTCTGACGAATTTTACTGACGGTAGCCTTGGAGATTTGAATTGCCTCCACGACATCACGCAGGTCATTTTTGATGATGACAATGCCGCCAGTTTCCATGGCGACATCTGTACCATTCCCCATCGCTATGCCTAAGTCTGCTTGAGCAAGCGCAGGTGCATCGTTTATTCCATCGCCTACCATTGCAACAACTTTACCGCTTTGCTGAATACGTACTATATTTGCGGCCTTGTCCTCCGGCAACACTTCCGCAAGGACATTAGTTATACCTACCTGGGCAGCAATAGCCTGGGCAGTTCGTTCATTATCTCCCGTAATCATCCAGGTCTCTATGCCTCTAGCATGCAGGGCGTCTATAGCCGCCTTAGATGTAACTTTGACCGTATCTGCAACAGCAATAACGCCCACAATTTCTGTTTCTGTGGCGAGTATCATAGGAGTCTTTCCACCAGTCTCAAGCCGTTCAATCTTTTTCTCTAGACGATCTAGCGCTAGTCCGAGCTTGTCAGTCACAAGTCGACGATTACCGAAATAGTACCATTTGTCATGCAGCTGTGCCTTTACACCGTGCCCAGGAATAGCTTCGAACCCTGTGGTTTCGATGAGCGTTACGCCCTCTTCCTCTGCGTGATGATAGATTGCCTCGGCAAGTGGATGCTCGCTGGCTTTCTCTATGCTAGCGGCAATCTGAAGTACGTCATCGTCGTCAAATGCACCGAGCGCGATGATATCTGTTACTTCTGGTTTGCCATTTGTTAAGGTGCCCGTTTTGTCGAAAACGATCGCATTTACTTTACATGCGATTTCTAATGGTTCTCCGCCTTTGATAAGGATACCGTTTTCGGCGGCCTTACCCGTGCCTACCATCAGGGCGGTTGGTGTTGCTAACCCCAGTGCACATGGACAGGCGATGACGATTACCGCCGTAAACGCCATGATTGCATAGGCGAACGTCGCTCCGAGCAGGAAGTACCACACCAAGAAGGTCAGAATCGCTATGCCGATGACTGCTGGAACAAACCATGACGAAATCCGGTCAGCAAAGGCCTGTATGGGAGCCTTGGAGCCCTGTGCATCTTCTATAAGACGAATGATCCGAGATAGGGTTGTTTCACTACCTACTCGAGTTGCTGTGAATTCAAAACTACCAGTTTTATTGATTGTTGCCCCAACGACTGTATTTCCGAGCGTCTTTTCAACCGGCAAGCTTTCACCAGTAATCATTGATTCGTCAACGGCAGACGAACCTTTGCTAATAACGCCGTCAACAGGAACCTTTTCACCTGGGCGAACAAGGATAATATCGCCATTCACTACTCGGTCGATAGGGATATCGGTAGTCACACCCTCACGGATTACGCGTGCAGTCTTGGCCTGCATCCCCATCAACTTTTTGATGGCGTCTGATGTTTTATTCTTAGCACGGGCTTCAAGCCACTTGCCCAAGATAACGAAGGTGATCAGAAAAGCAGCGGTCTCAAAGTACTGCTCCGGAATCTTTTCACCGTTTAGTCCGATTAATGATTGGTTTGTCACGGCATAGATCAAGAAGTAGATTAAGCTATAGAAAAATGCTGTCGATGTACCAATAGCAATAAGACTGTCCATGTTAAACGTCTTCATCTTAAAGCCAGACCACATACCTTTATAGAACCCAGCACCGATAATGAACTGGATAGGGAGCGTCAAGATAAGCGATACGATAGCGAAGTATGGCGGTAGTGTTTGGCCACCAGGTAGAGATGGGAAGAAATCAAGCAGCATGAAGTAGAGCATGGGTATGCTCAGGACCATGCTCACGAGAAACTTATTGCGAAGGTTAGTTATTGCGTGCGCTCGGTTCATTTTCTCTTTTGCTTCGGCTTCTTCGCTGTCAAGCATCTCAGCGCGGTACCCAGCCTTTTTAACTGCATCGAGAAGTGCAATGGACTGCACCGAACCATCGGTATTCACAAGCGCCTTTTCAGCAGCAAAATTGACATTTGCCTTGGATACACCCGGGACCTTAGACAGTTGCTTCTCGATAATTCCTGCACACGAGGAGCAATGCATGCCGTAAATTGCTATTCTTGATGTTGCAGATCCTTGGGAGACTGGTTGAGGCAATTGCGCAGGGGCGGAAGGCTGTGGGGTGCTATCAGCTTTATTTTTTGGCATAAAGATAGAAGATAAGGCCTGCACGATGCTGGTTGCAGCCACCGCTTGCTTCGAAGGTGCGCTTTCATCGATTACCTGTTCTTTTCCATCAATAGTAATCGATTTTGTGTCACTCATTTTCCCGGTAAATACCGGCTTACCGTTTGCATCAAGAGAAACGGTGCCATCGGCAACAGTTTGTAGTTCGACTTTCACATGCTGTGGATGCTTAAGTGCTGGGACCGTAGTCTCCTCGGGAGTTGGAGCTGATGGGCTCGTTAACAGGGATTGATCACTGACGACAGTGGCGTCATATCCCGCCGTTTTTACTGCAGAAAGGATGTCCTCTTCACTCACTACTCCTTCGTCGAACATCACCTCACCACCCTTATCAGCCGTGGTTATGGTGGAGTGGTGAATACCCGGCAAGTCTTCTAGCTCCGATGCGATGAGCTTTTCACACGATTCACAGTGCATCTTAGGAACTGATAGTTGTATCGTTTTCATAATTACTTATCCTCAGCTCGGTAACTGCTATCACCAAAAGCAGTGTTAATTTCTTGGGCGGTGATAGGTCGTTCGGCTTCAACGTTTGCTGTTTTGGTTTCTAGATCTACCTGCGCATCAAGCACGCCGTTAATATTCTTTATTCGTTTTGTCGTCAGTTTCGCACAAGCCTCGCAGGTCATGCCACTGATAGTAAATGTTTGACTTGTCATACTACGTCCTTTACTCCGTTACCGTTATTGAACCGCGAGGCACACCCATGGCACACGCAATTGTATAGGTGCCTGGTTTGGTTGCGGTAAATGTTAATTCTATTTTCTTGCCCTTTTTCAAATACTGCGGGTTATCGTCAAGACCAATAATCATAATGGTACTCATGCAGCCCTGGCCATCTTCCTTCACATCTACAACCAGAGTAGTTTTTTGTCCTACTTTGGCGGTGAATTTACTCGGCATGATATCTTCCTTCAGTTTAAACGTCGTATTTAAGATTACTGAGCCTTCGGAAGATTCCTTTTGTACGGCCGTATTTACCATCGGCTTTGAGCTATCGAGGAATCGATTGAGCCCAGCGAGAGTAAAACCGTTTGTGAAATTAATCAATGCCATCGCAACAACTAAGACACCGACGATACGAAAGAATCGTTGAGCGAATGCACCTTTAACAACCGACGTAAGACCGCCGAGGGTTAATAGTCCCGGAGTCGTCCCAATCGCGAATGCACCCATAATTACTGACGCCTGCAAAGGATTACCAGTACTCACGGCGAGTAGCTGCATTGCTTGTGTGAAGCCGCAGGGCAGAAAAAATGTGGCGGCTCCCATTAAGAAGGCGTTTTTATGGCTATACTCCCGTTCTTTGCGATTGTTGATGCCGAGTTTTCTGGCAAGACCACTTGGTAATGTGAGACCTCGGGTAATGCGTGGGAATATTTCAGTCAGCTGTAGTCCTAATATCAGCATGACCATGCCCACGGCAATTGTTAAGAACCCGAGCAGGGAGCCTTTGAGAGCAAACGCCGAGCCAATCGCACCGATGATTGCACCGAATGCGATAAAGGAAACTATACGACCAGCATTGAAAAACAAGTGCGGTCGAAATTTCTGGAACGCCGTTTCTGTTGGATGGTTTTCGGCATATTTAGAAGCGACACTTATCACCAGCCCACCGATTAGAGCCATGCAGGTTGAAAAACCAGCAGTTAGCCCGACCAGCAGTGCCATCGTCCCTGTGCTACTACTATTTGAAGTAGAAGATGTTAGCTTATCAATACCCAAGACCTGAAACAGTACATACAGTCCAAGGACAACGATAATGCCAATAGCAAAATCTTTCCAAATCCGTTCGTTATGCGTGAAGAATGGCTTTTGTCCACTTTCGTACCCAACTTCATACCCCGCAGCCTGCACGGCACTCTCAATATCCTTATCCGATACTTGTTCCGCGCTCATTATTGTTGCTGAGTTAGATTTGAAACTTGCTTGAGCGGAAGTAACACCCGGGATTGATTCTAGCTCCTCGGCTATGAGTAGCTCGCATGATGCGCAGTGCATGCCTTTGATTGGCACCGTTTTTTCGAGGGCGCGCGGTTGCGAATTGTCGCCTCGATGCATGAGTCGATCTCTTCGAGATGATTTATGTTTTGTCATGACTTACGCCTTGTACGATGATTTATTTTTAATGATTCCATAGTAGATCCTTCTTTGTAGTTAATAGATATGGTCAAAGAAGGTTGGTCTAAATACGAAGGTTTGACGTCAGAATCACTATGTCTGGCGGTCGAAATGACGATGAGGCGATAAGGTTAGTTTTCTGTTTTTTAGGTTCGCCGTAGTTGGTGGATAGACCCAAATAATATGGTAACTCTTGAGGAACGCCATCATCGTCTTCATTTTTGAGCTGATCTATCTCTTTCGCCGTAGGCGGAGTAGGAACCTGGTGCTGATTCATGCAGCTGACAATATCTACATTCGAATGGCCCATATCGTCCATTGAAGACATTGCGAACGTCGGAGAGCCAGCAACGGCAGGTAAGATAATAGATATCGCAACTACGATGGCTAAAGTAAGTCGGTTAATGTGTAGTTTATTGAGCAAAGTATGCATCCTACTCACAAATATACTCCAAACAAGTAACATATTCAATAGTGCGCATATATGTATATTATGTTATACTCAGTGGCATGAGCAGTGATATTTTATCTATCCAGGAAGAAATCTTTAAGCTAATTGGCAATCAAAAACGACTTGAGATACTTCTTTTGCTAGAGCACCGTGAGCTAAACGTTGGTGAAATGACTGACATGCTAGGCCTCCGTCAAGCCAATCTATCACAGCACCTCACCCTCCTCCGTGCACAGCATCTTGTTGAAGTACGCAAGAAAGGGCGCGAATCTTTTTATACCCTTGCCGATGATAGTATTGCGGTCGCGATTCGATCTATTCATGATTTTCTTCGCAAAACTCACCGCATAGATACACCCTTTGATAGTAATGCCTTATTCCCAATTGTCACTGATCCAGTTTGCGGCATGCGATTCAGCGCTTCAAAGGCATTTTCGCACATTGATAAAAACGGTAAATTGTATCATTTCTGTGCGAGTGGCTGTGAGTCTACCTTTAAGGCTAGTGTAAAACTAACTAACGAAGAGCGCATTGCTCAAACCGTTCACGCATAGGAGGAGAACATGAAAAAAACTCAATTCGTAGCATTTGGTTTGATAATTATACTGCTAATATTTGTAATACTGCTGCTCAACGATAAATCACAAAACAAGGTGGACTCATCTGCTGAAACGAGTCAAAGTTCTCAGTCAGATAAACAGACAAGCAGTATGTATGCCAACATGACGGGCGATCAATTCGACAAAGCATACCTGACCGATATGATTGCCCACCACCAGGGTGCGCTGAATATGGCAAGCCAAGCCCGAGAGCTCGCAACAAAAGCAGAAATTCGTACCTTAGCTGATGCTATTCTTTCTTCTCAAGCTACGGAAGTCCAACAAATGATGGATTGGCAACAGGAATGGAATTATTCAGCAACCGATAGCAGTAACCCCCATGCGGGCCATATGATGGAATCAAGTGGCAGTATGGGTGATGATATGGCTAATATGGAAGCAAAGTTAAACGGTTTGAGCGGCGAAGCCTATGATAAAGAATTTTTGAAACAGATGATACTACACCATCAACAGGCTGTTGATATGTCGAAGTATGCAGATACAAACGCCAAGCATCAAGAAGTGAAAGACTTAGCACGAGCGGTCATTACTACTCAAGAAAAAGAAATTGCTGACATGAAGAGTTGGCAACAAAAGTGGGGGTTCTAAAGGCATATGCGCAAGGTGCTGGTGGGCGGCGCTTTACTCATCCTAATTAGTGGAGCTGCTTTACTTACCCCTACTATTCGAGATCTCATTAGCACCAAGCAAACACCTGCCAAAGTTGTAGTCAGCAAAACTCAGACAAAAGTAACCAAGCCTAGAGACCCTAAAACACATGATTTTAGCGACGTTGATTATGCCCAAAAGAAATTAATTCACCACCAGCTAGGTGCTATGATTGCCGACAAGGCAAAAACTGATGCAACCAAGCCAGAAATACGACAACTAGCCGAACAAGTAAGCTCCCGAGAAACAGAACGAGCTAGCATCTACGCAGCTCTACTCACATCATGGAATGAAAGCTACCTGAACATTACCGATTTTCCTGAAACAGGTGGTTGTAATGGTTACCCGACGTTTTCCGGCATGTTACCTCATCTTGATATTGGAAAATTTCGATTATCGAATGGCGAAAGTGTAGACACAACATTCCTCACCCTGCTAATAGAGCATCATAAAAAAGCCACTGATCTAGTGAAGCTTGAAGGTGCAAAAATAGGTTTTGGTGAGTTGGTTAAGCTGCGCGAGGCATCTCAAAAAGAGTACAAAGCAGAAATAAGTACCTTGGAAGCGTTACAGAAATCCATTCTATAACCACACCCTCGATGCGTTTAGCTTATCTACCACTTTAGATCTGTTTTCATTCTCGCTAATTCGCTACGGTCAACTAATACACATTCATTGCTCTTGGCAAGCTGAATCGCAACACGGCTGAACACGCTGTTAGTTACCACCATCGCACGATCGCATTCATATACTCTCAGGCCAGTTACGACCTGGCGTACCGCATCAGCCTTGACGAGCCCTGAATGACGTTTTACTTGGATCCCCCAACAAATACCATCTCTAGTGGCGATTATGTCAACGCCGTAGTCATATTGCTCTGTAAGGCTAATATTCGAATAGCCTTGCTGTTTCAGGAGGTTGGCGACATATTTCTCGAATACTAAACCGTCCATCATATCTACGTCCGAAAGTCTAAGATTCGTAATTATACGACGAGCAAATTGATACACCCTAGCAATTAACCGCACTATGTAGAATATGACAATCAGCGCTAGTACATATTGCGCATATTGCCAGTACGCGACAGTGAGTATTATCATCAGAAATATAAGCATAGGAGAACGACGCATTATTGATTCTCCTCTGCGTCTTCGTATACACTTTCTATCTCGGATATATCGAAGTCTAAACTATCCTCAAAAGTTATATTCTCGTCCCGTATCCCCAGCCATATAAAATAGTCCTGGCTTTAGTCTGGGCTATTTTATATTGATTGCGTTAATGGGGATTCGAACGCGAGCGCCAGTGGCGCTCAGCCGCCCGAAGCCCGGCGACCATGGGAGCCGGGTTGGCGAAGCCAAGGTCGAATCCCTCATCCCCAGCTAGCAAGAAATCCTCGAATACCTTCGGTACATCATTTGAAATAAATGTAATGTAAATAACGCTCTATTAACATATAAACCATAGATCTAGCTGAGCTTTAGTAGTATTATTTACTACTTTATTAACTCCTTAAAAATAAAACGTTAACCCTAATAAGAAATCAGCACGACATCTGCTCGGCTATGTTGTGTATAGGTTCGATTAAGCTTATTCTAAAAACGGAGAGTGACAATTAGGAGGGGGTGTAATGGTTGGATTTTCATCCGAATTATTCAGTGTGGGAAAAATTTCAAACGTATCAAAGCGCTTTATGGCGCTGTTTTTATGTCTACTATTTCTGAGTAGTATTGGATTCTCAAACTACAACATGATAGTTTCGGCTCAACCGAAAAAACTAAACTACCCCGGTCCAATGGATATGACGACCGCAAAGACTATGGCTTCTGCAGACGCTCGTCCAAGCGTTAACACCCAAGAAGAATTGAAGTCAGACGGCACAACCTATACTCAACCCGAACCTCTAGCGGGCGTATCGCACGAAACGAAACCGAAACAAACACCTCATGAAGCTACCAAAGAGCGAACAGCAACGACCTCCACGCATGTAAATGCTGACGGCTCAGTAACCAAACGCCAATATTTCGACCCTGTCTTTTACAAAACAAATGGCAACTGGGAAGATATAGACACTTCACTTATTGAAGATAAGAATGCTGGTGACTCTGGTAACATTGCTGGTAAAGCACTCGGTTTTATCCAATCAGCATTTTCGGCAACACGTACGTATAAAGTAAAGGCTAATGATTGGCAGGCGCGTTTTGCGCCTAGTGATGATAGCGCTGGTATGGTGCGGATTGAAAAGGGTGGCAGCCAAGTAAGGTATATTCCTAAAAACGCAAAATCAGGTGTGAACCCAGTTATTACTACGGATAAAGACGGCGTCGAGACCATTCATTATTACGACCTTTGGCCTGGAGTAAATGTTGCCTATGAAGTACGCTCTGATGCTGTAAAAGAAAGTATACAGATCAAAGAAAAAGATGCGACGAACAGTTTTTCTTTTAAAGTAAGTGGTGCCAAATTAGAAAAATTACCGCTCCAGGAAAAACAACAATTACCAGCTCACAAACTTAAAGGTGCACTTGGCGACAGCTTTGGCATAGCACCAGCCAACCTCATTTTGAACAATTTTGGCTACTCAACCGATACAAATGCGCTTACTCAATCTCTCAGCGGCGATACCATGACCTTTAGTGTGCCGAAAGAATACTTGCAAAAACTGCCAAGTAAGGCATTCCCTGCCGTCATAGACCCCACGACTTTTACCAGTAACTTTGGCGATAGGTGGAACGGAAACTATAAGTCATTCAAATCGGATGGGTATATTTGCAACTACACTCAGTGCAATGTGTATGCTGGCACGCTATACAACTCAAATTACAATCTAGTATATTGGCGCGGCGCCTTCTTTGCGCCGTATTATCAATTCCAAAACCCAAACAACATCTTAACAAGCGCCTCGGTTCATCTAAAGCAGCGAAGCAATGAGAGCTTCTGGACTGGGGATTGGGGTACGCACAATTACCAAATAGGTCATGCAACCTGTTTGAATAATTTCAACTGCGTTGATGGTATATGGGGTAGCGGCAATATTACCGGTGAAGGCGATATCAATATCACAGGCCTGTATCAGGATGCCATTTCGCGAGGTGATTTTGGTGCGTGGTTAATGGTAATGGGCGAGGATGGTACGACACATTCCTACAAAGATTTTGATCCTGGCCTTGGCGGTACCAGTGGAAGCTATGTGTCATTCACGTACTCTGGGGTACCCTCGGCTCCCCCACTAACGGCACCTTCAAATGGACAGGTATTTGTAGATACGCAGCCGTCGATGAGCTTCAACAGCATTCCGAATCCGAACGGTGCAACACCGCTGCGCTATGAGTTAGTGGTAAGTACGGCTATTGGGGCTAGCGGTACGGTCGTAAGCTCAGGACTTATGGATGCAACCCAGTGGACAGTTCCCGATGGTGTCTTACAGGATGGCATGACGTACTACGCACAAGTACGAAGCTTCGATCCTATTACGAGCATCTATAGTCCGTGGGGTGCATCGGTACCGTTCCGTATAGATCTACGTACAGGCAAAGATAAAACCCAGGCCTACGATACATTCGGAGCCGTGAGTGTCGATCTAGCAACTGGCAATACCACGACGAGCAATAGTACTCATTCGTCTTCGGCGCTCGGCGGGAATATGGGGATAAGCATGGACTACAATACACCGCTACGCTCACGCAGTGGGCTGGTTGGAGAGTACTGGAACAACGCGACTTTTAGCGGTAACCCTATGTTTAACCGTGTAGATAAAGACGTGAGCTTTGATTGGGGTAACGGCTCACCCTCATCTGGTACGATTCCGAACGACAATTTCTCGGTGCGTTGGAAGGGGTACTTCATTGCACCCTCAACTGCGACCTATCAGTTTGGCGGTAGTAACGACGAAAACATGTC
>JAEUQV010000041.1 GCA_016789655.1 Candidatus Saccharimonadota bacterium | reverse complement strand
ACCGGCTTAAGTGCCATTTCTGGTTGCTGCTAAAGCTTAGCTAAACACAAAAACGGACAGCGTTAGATTCATATATCCTTTTAGGTGCAAACCAATAAAACGAGAAATATATGGGAGCTATCCGCTGTCCGTTTTTTCATTGTACCAATGTAAAAAGAAATGGTGTACGAAATGGCCGCCAACGGTATACGTGCCTCACGTGCAGCCGTTCATGGTCAAGCAAACATCGTCCAGGTCGAAAGACTCAAAAGCTGTGGCGTCAGTATGCTTTTGAAGGCCGTACGGTTGCCAGTCTCGCCAAAGAATATCGGCTTGGCGTACGTTGCATTCGCACCCAGCTGGCAGCCTATGTACCGCCGCGAATCATCCAAAGGCCTCGCCTAGTAGCCGTTATCATGGACGTCACGTACTTTGATGACTGGGGCATACTGGTTGTCATTGATCCTGCCGCAAACCCCAAGCTTGGTGAGAACACGGTGTTGTACTATGCAGCGCTGGAAGGCACCGAGCGAACCGTAGATTACGAGGTCGCAACGGATACGATTGAGGCTATGGGATACTCTATCCTCATGGTAACCATTGATGGCAGACGTGGCGTACAACACATGCTTGAAGCACGAGGAATACCCGTGCAGTACTGTCAATTTCACCAGCTCATGACCATCACCCAGTGTCTGACCAAACGTCCAAGACTGCCACAGAACATTGAGCTTCGAGCGATAGCCCTAACCTTGGCCCAGACGAATGAAGTGGCATTTGAAGCGGCTCTGGTTGCTTGGCACAGAAAACATGGGGCATGGCTCAAGGAGCGCGATCCAATCACCAGGAGATGGTCACATGAGCGTACCAGACGAGCCTACTTCAGCTTAGTGAGGCACCTTCCAAATCTCTTTACCTACCAGCACGATTACATACAGGAATACATGGCTCAAGCCGGGAAGAAAGTTGCTAATACTACTAGCCCTCTAGACGGCAGATTCGGTGTCTGGAAAGACAAGTTGAGACCACATCGCGGAGCCTCAAGACAGCGAATATTTACAATCCTGTGTAGTTTCTTCTCTGGAAGAACAGATTAGGGGAGCAACCAGAAACGTTACTTAAGCCACAATACCCGATCTCCTCGTTAGCGTAACTTCAGTTACACTTCTTCACAGATCGACCATCCTGGCCACAAGCTAGGCAATTTCGCCTAGAGAAATCATTGGGAAACAGGTCTAACCCGAGTCCTACAGGGGCTGGCCCGCCCGCCTCGCTCATTAAACTGGAGTAAATCCAGTTTAATGAGCTCCCCACTCTTGGGAGGCTGCGCTTTCGCTTGCTTGGCACCTTCAGCGCACTGACTAATATCGGGGGTGGTTTTGTCGAGTTCGGGTAAGTCTAATCTGTCTCAAACCAATCATTTCTCTGAAAAATAATGGTAAAGGTAGGCAGGGCGTTTGCCCTGCTCAAATTCTTCCTGGCGTTTACGCCATTTGACAACTTTCTTTGGGTACCAAGTCTGGTGTTCAAGTGCTCGGTCGTTTTTATGTTTAGTGTAAATGTATTCAAACGCATCTGCCCACTCGCCATACTGGGTTTTCGAAACCAAGTTATCGCTACCGAATCGTTGTGTGTATTTTTGCAGTACAATAGGCACATACATAAAACCGTTTGGATACTTTTCGCCGATACTTAACATCATTTCCCAGTCTTCCATGAGGGCTAAATCTTCGTCCCACTCTATGCCTTCGTCGTAGAGCCGGCGCAAGTGCATAAATCCATTCGGCGAAAAGCCAGCGTTACGATCGAAAATATCTCGTATGGTAAATTCTGGCGGCGTGTCACCCGAATCATCAACCGTTTGCACCAGTCGTCCGTTTTCGTACAGTTCAAGAGTACGAGATGAACGTGGTATGGCAAACACGGCTTGCGGATTTTTAGCAGCCCATTCCAGCATCGTTTCGATACATTTCGGCAGCAACTCATCATCACTGTCTAGGTACATCACCCACTCCCCCTTCGCATGCTTGATACCATAGTTTCTTGCCCGGCTCGGGCCACCGTTATCTGTGTGTTCGTAGTGTATTCGCTCGTCCTCAAGGCTGCCAATCAATTCTTTTGTATTGTCGGTCGAACCATCGTCAACTACTATCAATTCCCAGTTCGTATATGTCTGTGCCAAAACACTGGCAATCGCCTTCCCAAGCGTATGCGCCCTGTTATATGTAGGCGTTATCACCGAAACCAATGGCTCACTTTTCATTTTCCTACTGTAACATAACAGCACCTAGGATGCGCTTCGCTTGCACGGAATTCACTTTTCGGAGCAAGCTCCTGCACGCTCATTCCTGTACGAACCTACGGCCTACGCTCACTTCATTCGCTGATCGTAGGTTCAAATCTGCGGTATAAACCAAGTAAAAAGCCCATCTTTCGATGGACTTTTACTTGGTACACCCGACAGGATAGCGCATACCCATGCCATGGGCATGGGCACTTTTCCGCTCCGGTGTGCTCGGCGCAAGCACCTGCGCGCATCCTCGCTCCACCGCACCTACTTCGTAGTTTTTCGCATGCTACCGCATGCAACCAAGAAAAAACGGCCAGAAAAATCTGACCGCCTTTTCTTGGTACACCCGACAGGATTCGAACCTACGACCTTTGGCTCCGCAAGCCAACGCTCTATCCAGCTGAGCTACGGGTGCACAGTAATGAGACAAAGCTTACGGTTTTTCTCATCGCGCCGGGCTTTGGCAAAGCCAAAGTCTCGGGCTGCTCTTTCCCCTTTTCGAGTCGCCGACAGCGCATTGATGAAAACCGACATTCTTGCCTGCATTCCGTAACAGGGGTAATTCTAGCACATAATTTACACCGTTGCCACCCTGAAATACAGCTTGCAATCTGTTACAATAGTTCTATGCCACGGAACGTGGCAACTCCCTTCGTAATAAACCAAACATATTCAACCCTCAGTACAGATTGCGCCAACAAGCGATAGCGCAGCCTTCAAGGGGAATAGAGCTATTCCGAATTCACTTCGAAATAGCGAGGAGGGCGAGCCCCTCCTAGGAATAAACCCGGAGAGATGACCGAGTGGTTGAAGGTGCTGCTCTCGAAAAGCAGTGTGCCGGCAACGGTACCGAGGGTTCGAATCCCTCTCTCTCCGCCATAAGATTATACATAGACTCACCGTAAGGTCGGTTTTTTATTTGACCTCGAATAATATTTCGAAGCCAGGCCAAGTTGCTACCACTAGCCCGAGCTCTACAGAGGCCCGCCCGCCTCGCTCATTAAACTGGAGTAAATCCAGTTTAATGAGCTCCCCACTCTTGGGAGGCTGCGCTTTCGCTTGCTTGGCACCTTCAGCGCACTGACTAATATCGGGGGTGGTTTTGTCGAGATCGGGTTACCATTAGTTTTCCTCCGCCTGAAGCAGGGGGCCTCTTCGAGTTAGTCTGGCTACCAAATATAGATTGCAAACTATGGTCATGAATTGCAGTTCAATCTTTGGGTGCTACGTCCGTAAGGTTACATCGGGTATCTTCCATGCAGTGTACAAGCTATAATGAGCTAGTGTTTAAGATCGCACATGGTGTTAGGTATGCGCATAAAGCCGCTCTGGTAGCAGGTATTTCTGGTCTCGTCGCATTGCTCATGCCAGGGTTGGTAACTGCTACCGTATCTTACGTCGCCCTTCAGCCCGAAGCCGCATCACTTTCTATGCCTGAAACGAGGGTGACCGATACGACTGCTTCAGGTGGTGCTGCGGTTCGTTTTACTGCCCGTAGCGGCTCCAACTTTCTATCAAGGCAGGGGGCAAACCTTCGATATCAGAACGCAGATTATCGCTTCGTCGGGGTTAACGCATACGGGCTTGCTACATGCGAAGGCTACACGTATACAACAGCCGATCTCAACGCTCTTTTTCAGGCGCTACCTCCACACACAATCACGCGTACTTGGGCAACGGCACGTGCGTCGTTGGCTGACCTCGATAGAGTGGTCGCAGCAGCTGAAGCTAATAATCAAATGCTCATATTATCCCTTATCGACGGCGCCAATAACTGCAACGCTAATGACCTCCAGCTGAACCGCAGTTTCTATCAGTCGGGATATACTGCCGACTATTTCTCCTGGGTTCGGACAATTGTCCCCCGTTATGCAAATTCCCCTGCCATTGGGATGTGGGAAATTGCAAATGAGCCAGGCTGGGGCTGCCCGGGCGGCGACTGCGGAGTAAGTAGAGAAGAGCTGAGGGCGTTTATTGATGCCTCGGCAGCGTTGATTAAGTCGCTCGATCCAAACCATCTCGTCGAGTCTGGATCAATAGGCAAAGAACTTGCTTCTACTGCCAGCCAGACCGATTACGCGTATGTACACGCCGGCTCCAACGTCGACGTTCTCTCTTTGCATGAGTATGAATATGATTACAATGGCAACACAGGTGCGCAGTATTGGTTCCCGACAGCTCGGGCAGCGGCAAGTAGTTTGCAAAAACCAATTATCATCGGTGAGACGGGTGCATATCTATCGCAGCCCAGCAACACTACTTGCTATAATTCAAACATGACCATCCAATCCCTGGCAGGCTCAAAGATTGACGATTATTTGACGCAAGGCGCAAACGGAGTTTTCATTTGGAATTGGATGAAATCGAAACCAAGCTGGGTCGGGACGGGCTGCGGTTCGTCACAGCATTTTTTCTACGGAACTTCAAACGCGGTGTTCACGACTTTACAGGGGCGTATGCCAGCCAACTAGATACGTTGCTACCCAAGTTTGTCGTAATCAAGCCGGCTCCCGTATACTAAAAGTATGCAAGACTCCATTTTTACGAAGATAATCAAGGGTGAAATCCCCTGCCATAAAGTGTACGAAGACGCACATAGCTTTTCCTTTCTCGATATTCGCCCCATACAGCCGGGGCATGTACTAGTCGTACCAAAAAAGCAGGTCTGTTTTGTCTGGGATCTGGAGTCGGATGACTACCAGGCCCTTATGGGCACTGTACAAAAGATCGGGCGTCGTATTCGTGAGGTATTCCCTGAAAAATCAAGGGTGGGGGTCATCATAGAAGGCCTTGACGTCGAGGATCATACACATATCAAGGTGTTCCCCTTCTCTAATGACACTGAGTTCCGGGCTGTACCCGACCCTAGTTCAGAGACAGATCATACTGCCTTGGCAGAAATAGCACAAAAATTACGCATGGAGGATGATATATGAAAGCTTTTTTGTTCGGCTTACTATTTGCAGTCGGTGTTGGTACCTGGGTGTACACAAAACTGCAACAGCGCACCGGCTATGGCAATACGGGGGCCGTGCTTAAGGGTACGATTATGGCGGCCGTTATAGCATTTGTCGTGTTCTTTACACTCGGCCTGACCTTTTTGTAATCTTACATTTGCTAGTTTGTCTTTGCGGGGATTTCTTGAACTATTATTTCTTGCCGATTTCCCTTTGATCCCGACTTTTATAACAAAATTGATACGGCCGTACAAATATTGTTACAAAGTTGTTTTATGTGTAGTTCAAAGTTAAAGATTTGAGTGAAGTTATCTAGCTCTCGGTTGGTTCTCATGCGGCTGGCTGTAAAGCGGTAGATATGGCTACTATAGCCTCTTCTGGCTGATGTGACTGGAATTTCATGGTGTGCCAACCCAGGCGGCTGGCAGCGACCAAGTTAGGCCGATCGTCGTCTACGAGAAGGATTTCGTTCGGTGCCACCCCTGCTCTTTCGGTAGCTATCTGATAGATTTGCTCCTCTGGCTTTATAGCGTGTACTTGCGAAGAATCTATTATAACCTCGTAATGTACTTGTGGAACCAATCCCCTTGCCTGCATGACTTGTACGAGACCTGGCATAGTGTTGGTCAGTATGCCTACACGGTAATTTTCGGCAGTCCATGCTACTAACTCCGCCATGCCGGGCATCGCTTCCTGCGCATCGAGGTAGTACTTGTACCAATCAACCATAATCCCTAGCCGCTGTGCGAGTGCGGTGTTGAGCTCGTCTACAGTCTTGTCGCCGCGACAAACGGCGTCATTGTACTGCCAAAAGACCGTCTCAACGGTGTCGGGTGCTGCCCCGCTTTCTTCGGCCAAGCGCGCAAATGCGCTACTTGCTGCCCGCACTAGGCAGCCATTCATGTCGAAAAATACAAAACGTACGCCATTTTGCGACGAATGTTTCGCTACAACTTGGGCGGTGGCAGTAGTACTTACTACGTCCGCCAATAAATCATCGAGTGTCATGCCAAGGGTGCTTGCGATTTGCTGGATTGTAAATACAGAAGGTGCCTTTATGGCACCCCGCTCTATTTTAGCGAGCGTCGAGTAACTCAAACCAGATTTTTGGCACAAGGCCTGTTGTGTATATCCCGCGACACGTCGTGCGCGCTGCACAACGGCCCCCAACCGTTTTTCATCCATAGTAACCGTATTGTACTAGCAAATGAGCAGCTTGCCTAGCCGTATATGGCGATGATCCAATTAAATCAGCCGCTAATTTCTGCGAATCGCTGGTGTTCGGCCAGCATACGCTCCAAAGTAGACTCAGCTTCGCTCAGCTGTGCTTTCGTTTCGCTCACTACCTCTTTGGGAGCGTGCTTTACATAGTTTTCGTTACCTAGTCGCCCATTCAAACGAGCTATGACCTCTTTTTGTGCCGTGATTTGTTCTGTGAGTCGATGTATGTGTGCTTCGGCCACTGTTGTATCTACATCGAGCCAGCATTTGTATGCCGTACTTGTCAGATGTAGCCCGTTGCCGTCGCTCACTTCTTGTACGCTCGCGAGCCCGCTCATACGGGTAAGCAGCTCGGCGTTTGCAGCTAAAAATGGGACGTCCGTGTAGTATAGATACGGTTTTCGTAACCCCAAACTCTTTATGAGGGCACGCACCTCAGTGACGATCGCTTTTATATCTTCAAAGTCTGCTGCTGCAACCTTATCGAACTTAGGTGTTTTAGACCATGGCTGCACTGCGAGGATGCTCTCACCTGTCCAGGGCAGTACCTGCCAGATTGTTTCGGTTACAAAAGGTGCAAATGGATGCGCTAAACGTAGCACGCAATCGAGTACATACGCCAGCACTTCCCCGCTCTGCTCAGTCTTGCTGGCTTCTATATACCAGTCAGCTACATCATCCCACACGAAGTGGTAGAGTGTGTCGTAAGCTTCACTAAAGCGGTATGTATCTAGATGACCCTGTAGTATCTCTGTTGTAAGTTGTAGCTTAGACAACATCCAATGGCCGGCATTGGTTGACGGTTCTGGCTCGGGAAGCTCGGTTTGCTCGCCGACTTTCTCTAGGCTATATCGCGCAATATTCCACAGCTTATTACAAAAATTTCGGTTTGTTTCTATTTTGCCCCAGCCCCAGTTCTGGTCATTGCCAGGAGCGACCCCCATTATGAGTGCCATGCGGAGCGCATCAGTGCCATATTTGGGTATGACATCCAGTGGATCGATGATGCTCTCTGGTCGGCTTTTGCTCATTTTTTTGCCATCTTCAGCCCGTATTAGACCATGCAGGTAAACTTTGTTGAAAGGCACCTGGCCGGTCATGAAAGTCGTCGAAAGTATCATGCGTGCTACCCAGAAAAAGAGAATGTCCCAGCCGGTTTCCATGATGGAAGTCGGATGGTAAGCCTGGAAATCCCGGCTTTTTTTCAGCAGCTCATCGAAAGGCAGTGTTAGGTCGGCCGCTAGCTCCTGGTCAATCAAGGTGCTCCACGTCCAGAGTGCCGAGCTGAACCATGTATCGAGTGTGTCGGGGTCTTGCTCCCACTCATTCCAGCCTTGCGACTCATCGTCAGCGGGTGGTGTGAGCCCAACGTATGTCTCAATTGTGCCGTCGGTATCGGTGCGGTACCAGGCAGGTATGCGGTGCCCCCACCAGATCTGGCGGCTTATGCACCAGTCGCGTAGGTTGTCTATCCAGTGGAAGTATATCTTTTCGAAGCGCTGCGGCATTATCTCGATGTCGCCTTCGTGTATTACGGCCTGCATGACCTCTTTCAGACTACGCTTCTTACCTTTCCAATCCACTGCTGATTTGTTGACGTCCACGAACCACTGTAAGCGCACCTGAGGCTCTATAATCCCCTTCCCTCGCTCATTTACGGCCACATTGTGTACATATTTGTCGTTGACACCTACGAGCAAACCCTTCTTATCCAGCTTATCAACTATCTTGGCTCGGGCTTCGGCTATGTCCATCCCTGCGAACTCGCCGGCTATTGGCAGCAGTCTCCCATGAAAATCGATTATCTGTTCTTTGTCGAGCCCATGACGTTCAGCCATGTCGAAGTCGACGTGGCTGTGCCATGGGGTAATAGTCATGACGCCCGTGCCAAAGCTTGGGTCGACAGCTTTATCTTTGATAATGGTCGCTTGTATCGGCCCGTTGATCCACTCTACCTCGAGTGTTTCGCCGTGCTTGTACTGCTTGTAACGTTCGTCGTCGGGGTGCATCACCACGTATTTGTCGCCGAATTTCGTCTCTGGCCGTGCAGTGCCGATTTCGAATGGGCCGTATTTGAAGGTGTAAAATTTCCCCTTCTCTTCTACGTAGATTACTTCATCGTCAGATACATTGGTTTCAAGATTCGGATCCCAGTTTACTATACGATGACCTCTGTAAATTACTCCTGCCTCGTACATTTTTACGAAGGTCTCATTTACGCAGCGGCTCAGCGAATCGTCTAATGTGTAGCGCAAGCGTGACCAATCACAGCTGGCGCCCATGGCGCGCATTTGTGTCAGCATGGTTCCCCTGCTCTGACTAACAAATTCACGGGTGCGATTCAGGAATTCATCCCGTCCGATCTCGTGTTTGTTCGTTCCTTCGTCGGCCAATCGCTTTTCGATGATGGCATTCACAGCTAAGGCAGCGTGGTCGGTACCTGGTAACCAGAGTACGTCTTTACCCTGTTGGCGGTTGTAGCGTGCCATTATATCTTGCAGGGTCAGGAATAGTGCGTGGCCTAGGCTAAGGGTACCCGTTTCGTTCGGGGGTGGCATGGCGATAGAAAAGCGTTTTTTGTGCGATGACGGATCAGCAAAAAATGCCCCGCTCTTCTCCCATAGAGCGTATATGTCACTTTCATACTGGTTCGGTTCGTACACTTTTGGTAATTGCATGGCACCCATTGTATCACCTCTGTTATGGAATTGGAAATAAGGGCAGAGGGCTTAGGGAAAAAAGCAGAGTTTGTGTGTAATTGAGCAGTGCGCATTGCTCAACTTTTCATGTGAAAACTACATGGATAGGTTAGGGGCGATGTCTAGTGTATAAGGATCAGCCTTAGGGCGGTTATATTTCACGTGAAAACAACCAAGGGTGGCAACCATGGCACCGTTGTCGGTGCATAGACGGATATCGGTGTACTCGATGGGGCAAGGTAATCGTTCGGAGAGTTGACGGCGCAGCTCTGGACTGGCAGCTACGCCTCCGGCTATTACAACCGATGCGGGCGTGAACTCTTCGTACGCAGCTATAGCTTTGTCAACGACGGTTTCTATGGCAACGCGCTGGAAACTGGCTGCAATATCGGCCTTCTGAGCCTCAGAGAGGCGCTCAGGTAGGTTTTTACTCGGAAATGTGTGATCTTCACCTATTAAATGCTGAGCGGTGCGTAAGACAGCTGTTTTGAGGCCGGAGAAGCTAAAGTCGTAGCTACTATGCTGCATAGCAGCAGAATTGGGAATTGGGAATTGGGAATTGGGAAGGGAAGTTGTATCGCCTTTGGAGACCTTATTATTGCCGCGAAGCGGTTCAGCTTCCACTCTCAATTCTGAATTCTGAATTCTCAATTCTCTAAGTTTTTGTAACTCTGGTCTAACATGTGTCATCCGAGCCTTCGGGAATTCAAACGCGTGTGGGTTGCCCTCGAGTGCTTTTTTGCCAACGCTGGGGCCGCCAGGGTAGGGGAGCCCGATTATTTTCGCCACTTTATCAAAGGCTTCACCTATGGCGTCGTCTTGCGTCTGCCCCAGTAGGGTGTAATCGAAATGATCGCGAAAGAGGACTAGCTGGCTATGGCCACCACTTACAATGAGGGCTAGCATGGGGAAGGTGGGCTGGGAGGAGGGCAGGGTGTAGTCTACCAGATAAGTAGCTGCAGCTTGATCAAGGGAGGCTCGCCTCCCTTTAGGTGGGTTCGTCGCTACGCTTGAACTCTGCCCCCACCCTCCCAGCTCGCTCCGCTTGCCGCTCGCGCTGTGCGCTCGTAACTCTCCAACTTCCGTCAGAAAGTTGGCATACACATGCGCTTCGACGTGATTGATGGCGTACAGGGGTTTATTGTGTACAATCGCCAGCGTTCGAGCAGTAAGCACTCCTATGAGCAGGGAACCGCCCAGTCCTGCACCAAAGGTAACGGCGATGGCGTCTATGTCGCCCCAAGTGCAACCGGCATCGTCGAGGGCTTGCTGTACCACGCCGTTTATGGCTTCTATATGGCTGCGGGCAGCTATTTCTGGTACGACACCACCGTATTGTGCCTGCAAATCCATGCTACTGGCCACCACATTCGACCACAGCAGAAAGCCATCTTCCACTACCGCTGCGGCCGTCTCATCACAGCTTGTCTCTATACCGAGTACTTTCATATACCTACCAGTGTAGCAAATGTATAATCATTGTAAAATTTGACAGGTACGCAAAACGAGGCAAAAATAGTTGACAAAATGCTTAAGATTTGATAAAGTATGGCAGTAAATAATTAACATTACAAAACAAAAACAACAGATTGACCACTCTCGAAAGGAGTACCCCAAATGAGCGAACAAGGACCCAAGGGTCAAGCACCAGGACCAGTCGAAGTAAATGGCATGCCCGGCGTCGTCGGTCAGCAAGAACTTGCTGCCGCAAATCAGGGCAACCCAGCAGTCGATGAAGCCATGAAAGATTATAATGCTTGGACTGCCGCATGGGATTCAGTCGGCCAAGCCGCAGCCGAACAAGCCGCCGAAATCAACACTGCCGCTGCTGCAACCCCAGCCGAACAGACTGGTCCAAGTCACCGTCGTGCTACACGTGAGCAGACTACTATAGGTGAACCAGAATCACAGGTTACAATAACCGGTTCTGCCAATAACGAACAGCCAAAACAAGCTGAAGCTTCTAGCGTTCCACAATATCGTTCACGACGTGAGCGCAAGGCTGCTGAGGCAAATGATGGTCAAGTACAATACCGTACGCGCCGTGAACGCATAGATGCCGAACGCAAAGAACGAGACGCTCATAAAGATAGTGCCGAACTTGCAGTCGATGGTTTCGATGCCAAAGCTGGTCGCGAGACAGATGCGAAAGCCCGTGATGAACAGCCACAAGTTACCCGAGGTCGCCATGCGGGCAAGTACAAAACACGTGCCGAGCGCAAGGCCGCTGAAGCTGCCGAGCAAGGTGATAGCCCAATTTTCGACCAGATGATGGCTGAAGGCGAAGCTAAAATTGAAGCCGATGTTGCTGCCGAGGACGAGTGGCGCAATATTCTCCGCGAAAACCCTAAACGTGTTCGCCCAAACAGCGAAGGTGTTATTGATGACGATGATTTACTTGACCAAGCATATGCTGCCGCAGAAGAGTTTAACTCTGCAAATGAGGCTGACTCCGAACAGTTAGCGATTGATACTGCTAAAAAGGTTGCGATGGAAGCAGGGATGTCAGAAGATGCCTGGAGCAAGTTCGGCCGCGACGAGCAGCTAGATTTTGCTAAGACGCTTCAATCTACGAAGGAAGCTTTTCTAGGTGCCGGCAAGAGTGAAGAAGAGTGGGATAATTTGTCCGCGGACGAAAAGATGAATCTTTCCCGCCAGTTCGTTGCAGAGAAAAAAGAAGCCGAGGCCAAAGCTCAAGCAGAAAAAGACGCCAAGATGATTAATCCGCATGCGCTCGCCATGCCCGGTAGCGGCCTGAGAATTAAAGGTGATGAATTGGATGATTCGCTCAAGAAACTTGGCTACCGCGACAATAAAAAGAAAGCCGGTTCTGCCGCTGGTGTCGTGACGGCTACTCCCGCTCCAGGCAACCAGATTCTTACTGCCACACCCGCCCCAGAGACCGAAGTACTTACCGCCACACCAGCTCCAGCGAATCTAGTTTCCCGGGGTACAGTAGGTGCTATGAAGCTTGGAGAAAAACTATCTGGCCCCGAAAATAGCCGTCGCCGCAAAATTCTCGCCGCTTTGGGCGCTGCTGCAGTCGGTGGGGTTATATTCTACTTCGCTAAAAACGGTATTCATCTCGGCGGAGGCGGTGCAGGTACTGCAGCCGAAGTAGCTAATGGCGCTGGTGCCGGTCAGCATAGCCCTGATGTCGCAAACGGTGCAGCAGAAATATTAAGCACTCGGCTAGGCACTAGTGTTGAAAAGGGTAGTGGCTACATAAATGAAATCTCGCAGATGTTTGGTGGCGCAGGCGTGAAGATTAACGGCGGACAAGCGTCTGAGATCTATAACCACTTGCAGAGCACGTTCCCTGACGGCAACTTCTTTAGCGAAGCTGGCGAGTCATATACACGGGGTGCAGGCGACTTCGGAATCACTGCCCCTGGTACGTTCCATTGGCGCCCAGAAGTTGCAGCTGAGATGCTGAAAAAGGCAGCAGAAATGGGCATGAACGTGGCCGATGTCAAGAAACAGCTTGGCGTAAAATAGACACTCGTTTCGCACAAAATCCCTCGGCATATAGTCGGGGGATTTTTATTGCAGGGGATTCTAGCAAATATTTGACGTAACGCTCAACACAGTATTTAATAGTTGACAAAAGGCTTATGTTTTGCTACAATAACTTATTGAAACATACATTATGTATCAAAACAAACATCGTAAGTATAAGTAAGGATTACACACTATGACAACTGAAACATTTCCGGTTATAGACCTCAGCAATAACCCAGGCGACAATAAGGTTGCCAAAGAATTCGCCGCGATAACTGCAGGTATGGATGATGGTCTGCAGCACGTACCACAGAGTGAGCTAACTACTGGTGTCGCGCCAATGGTTACTGAGAATGGACTAAGCCACCCAACTTCATTACAGTTGGAGCAACCCAAACAGCCGAAGCAACTCCTTAGCCGTAAAGGATTGATTGCCAATGAGCGAAAAGCTGCTGGCATGAACGAAGCTACACCTATAGAAGATGGGTTATTAGCTGAAAAAGCTGGTACAGTCGATGCTGAAGTTGTTGCTTCTCGAGGTCTGCATGTTCAGTACCGTACGCGCCGCGAACGTGTAGATGCGGAGCGTAAAGCTCGTGATGGGCGTAAAAGTAGCGCACAACTGACTACAGAAAAACTCGAGGATGAAGCAGCTCGCGTAACAGATGCGATAGCTCGTCTTGAGCAGCCAGAAGTTACCAATGGCCGCCATGCTCGTAAGCCTGAAAGTGACTGGGCAAAAGAGCAATCTGCGCGGCTTGGCGAAAAAGCTACCGAAATTATTGCCGAAAATGATCGACGTGCAAAAGAAATCCTAGACGGTATCACTGGTGTTGATGCTTCGGCTCAGGTTAGCGAAGCTACGCCAACCGTTGAAAAAAGCGACGCAGATAAGCTTGCTGATATCTACGCTGCGCTAGGCACTACTCCGGAGCAGGTTGCAAAAGCTCGCGCGAATGCCAAATCAGGCAAAGAAAGTGCCGAGCCGGAATCTGCAGTCGATGCGAAAGCCGAGGAAATCATAGATGGTATCAAAGAACGCGCTGAAGAGATCAAAGAAGAAGTAGCGACTATGCCCGTACGCAGTGTCGCAGAGCTCAAAGGTGAGGCCGAACCTGCATCTAAGAAAGCTGATACTGTGAATGAACCGAGTGTAACCCCGGGTGCAAACGACCAGTCAAAACCTGATGAGGTTGTCACGGCCACTCCAGCCGCGACTGAAGAAGTCCTCAGTGCTACTCCTGCGACTGATGCCGAGCCAAGGCGTAGGCTTGCCGGGATTCGTTACGTGACCCGAGCCGCCGTAGGTACTATGCACCAATTGTTTCGACGAGGCGGTCCTAGGAACCAAGTAGTGCCAACCGTCGGGGTATCCGGCCAAGTTGACGAACCCTCGCTACGCGAAGAAATTTTCACCAAGAAATTGCCCTAAATAAGGGCTCATATAGCATTACATCGCACCAAGGCCTAGCCATGGTGCGATGTTTGTAGTAAGATTCTAAGCTTATCGACAGAGAACGATTCAGTGGAGAATCCGGTATACTTGGATTATGAATATTAGACGAGTCGTGAAGCGGGTGGTGCCGCGGGGGTTGTTTCAGAAGGTTGAGCCGCTGGGGCATTTAGCCGAGGCAATGATGTGGAATGTGGTGTATGGGTTTCCGGGGCGAGGGCTGAAGGTTATCGGCATCACTGGCACCAACGGCAAGACGACCACGTCATTCCTGGCTCATCACATGCTGGTGGAAGCCGGTTACAATGCGGGGCTTATGACGACCGTGGCGTACGGTGTGGGTGGCAATATCCGGCCACAGATCCACCACATGACGAGCGTGGGCTCGCGTGAGCTCATGATACGGCTGAAGCAGATGAAAGCCGAGGGTATGGATTGGCTGGTGCTCGAGACGACCAGCCATGCATTGGCACAACACCGCGTGTGGGGTGTGCCGTATAGCATTGCGGTCATCACCAACATCACCCACGAGCATCTGGATTATCACAAGACATTCGAGCGCTACAAGTCGGCTAAACGGAGCCTGTTTACCTTGGCTGGGCGGAACAAGGCAGGGCGTCAGCTTGGTATCGTGAACGCCGACGACCTAGAGAGTGTCAATTTTGCTAATGAAACGCCCAACGCGATGCGTTACGGTGTAGAGGCGGGAGATGTGCGAGCACATGATGTACAGTTGCGACCCGACGGTGTCAGTTACACGGCGGAAGCTGGTACCGAAACGTACCATATACAGAGCCATCTGCCAGGTAGTTTCAATGTCTATAACACCTTGGCCGCGGTGTGTGTCGGCCAAGCTTTGGGGCTTACGCGGCAGCAAATAGAGCAGGGGATTGCTTCGCTACAAGGGGTAGAAGGCCGCATGACATCGCTAGCCGAAGGCCAAAACTTTGCCGTATTGGTAGACTTCGCACACACACCCGATAGCTTCGAGAAGCTTTTTAAAGATATACGGCCAGTAGTAAAAGGCAAGCTCGTAGTGCTGTTTGGCTCGGCTGGGCGGCGCGATGAAACCAAGCGGGCGTTGCAGGGTGAACTGGCGGGCAGATATGCCGATGAGGTGGTAGTGACCGAAGAAGACGACCGTGATTGCGACGGCCAGGAGATTATGCGGCAAATCGCTGCCGGGGCCGAGAAAGCCGGTAAAACGCGAGATAAAGACCTATTTTTGGTGCACAACCGTACCGAAGCTATTGCGTTTGCGGTGAGCAGGGCAAGTTCTGCGGACGACACCGTACTACTGCTGGGCAAAGGCCACGAAAAAACAATCGAGCGCAATGGGCCGCGCGCTGCCGAGCTTCGCCACCTTAAACAAGACGATACCAACCCCGGGCGTGTCAAAACCGACCCATGGGATGAAATCGGCACTGCCAAAGACGCTCTCCGCGCCCTCGCACAATAAAGTCAAAAGTACAACACACTAACAGATACAATCAAAGATTTTTAACTAATCATCAGAGGACTGTCCTCTGAACGCCTCTGAACGCTCTGAATGCCTCTGAACGCTCTGAACGCCACACGATATCCCGGAAACATTACATTGCAAAAACAACAAAAATATGATACTATGCATGTAGTATTCAAAACCTAAAAACATAAGATATATTCATGAAATCAAGAATGCAAGCTGAAAATAACGAAATGGCTCCGTACAGTATACTTACTGGGCATGCTCTTCCAGGTGGCGGTTTTAGGACGACAGAGGCCTTGCATGACTTATATATACATCTTACAGATAAGCTAACCTCAGTTCGACATAAGCCAGCCGCCTAGGCTGGCAGTAACAACGGTTCCGTCAATAGCTGCTGTTCTGTATTGCTAAAGTGTAGACTTGGCTTCTTCGGCTGCAATTGGTATGCAATGAGGCCAGAAAACAGGTTGACCCCAAAGTTCACAGGACTCCGGTGCCTGGTGTGCTCAATCTGTTCTTGGTTTTTCAGCTGGTCGTTGATGGTCTCGATGATCGA
>JAEUQV010000026.1 GCA_016789655.1 Candidatus Saccharimonadota bacterium | reverse complement strand
ATGAGGTCGTAGAGAACCACAAAAAGCTTAATAACTTTTCGGTTTGATTTACAAAATTACCAAATTATTCCGTTATTTGTACGAATATTTACAGTTACGCAGTAAAAAGAGTCGTACTATACGGTTTTAGGTAGACTTTTTAGGTACGAGGACAGCTGTATCACAAAAAGCCCAGCTACGCTTGAGCCAAAACATACCCTAACACAACTATGCCGACTAGTACTGCAACACCCTTGAAAGGAATGGAGTTTGATTCTCATGATCAAGCTTATCCATTCATCAGCCTTACAGAGTTAAATCCTACACTTGCTGCCAATCTTGACCGTACCAAACCCGGTTGGATGAAGCCTTTCATTGATGCGCTCGTAGAGACACAGCGCGAGGAAATACCAGAATATGGGCCTAGTCTCGCCGCACTAGAGGAGCATGAACCGCAAGCGGTCACCGTTGGTAATAACACGCTCTGGGTGCAGTACAATCCCAGCCGCAAAAACCGTACCAACACTCGGTGGACCGGCTGGAAGGAACCTGACCCAGAGAAAGCTTCCGATTGCTACCTCGATGCCGTAAATGTTTCGCCGCACCAGTTATTCATAGAGTTCGGCGATTTCGCAATCGGCGTTAATCCATACCCTGCTACCGCAATGGCTCCTCGACATTTGAATTCTGTAAACTTGAAGCATACTCCCCAGCTGGTTATCCCATGGCTAGAAGCTATGATGCGGCAGGCATATGCCCAAGGGTCTTCTCGTTTTTCGCTTATCAACCCTCAGGAGGGTGGTGCTACTGCCAAAAAGCATTCTCATATACAATCCGCAGAAGCTGCCACAACACCGCTCGAGGAAGAGATTAATCGTGTGCGCGAAACAGATCATGCTACAACTGTTCATAGGCGAGAAGGCGTCGATATCTTTGCCTATTCGTGCCTAGGGCGAGTTGCCGTCCTGCTAGAGGCAGCCGACCCCACTGCATTTCATCGCGCATCTCATAACACCGCTCGTGCACTGGCAAATCTCGCAAAGCCCGCAAAAACACCTCTAGGTGAACCCTGCGCCACTCCCATTATGCGCTACACCGAAAGTGGCAAATGGAGGCAGATCTACGTGCCGCGTATCGGCGAAACGGCAATTATAGAACTTGGCGGCTACACGATCAAACTCCGCCCCGCAGGCATGGAAATAGTCGGGTACAACGTAACCGAGACAGAGGAAGGCCTGACCGTACTAACAAGCCCAGATACAGCACCAAAAGCGCTACAATCTATGTATGAACAAGTCTGCCACATAGACCGCGATAAAGTTGTAGCTACGCTACGGGCCACCTAATTCCAGCGAAAAACACTCCTGCCTGTTGCACTCGCCCCCACAACCCGCTATAATCTCTCCCTGTTAGCCACTTCGGTGGCCCTTCCAAAACTCCAATCCAAGGAGCGAAGCGACTGAATGAAGTTTTAGAAGGAAAGGAATGTGTTTCTAATCCAATTTTTCAAACCAAGGAGCGTAGTCGACTGTTTGGAAAATTGAAAGGAGGAACATAGCACCAAATCGAAGCTTTTATCGAAAGATAAAACGAGATAGGTGCGTCGGTTCCGACGCGCGGGTGTAGCTCAGTTGTTTACCGTATCATTCGATACGGCCATGTCGGATGACATGGGAGCGCTTGTACATTACAATACAATCATGTACTACGTGTATTTCCTCAAAATGAATAATGAGCAAATATATACTGGCTCTACGTCTAATCTTCGTCAGCGGATATCCAATCACGAAAGAGGTAGCGTAATCACAACTAGTAAGCATTTGCCCGTTATACTTATCGGTTATGAAGCATACGCCGAAAAGTCTGATGCGCAAAGAAGAGAACGATACTTAAAAACGACCGAAGGCAAAAGAATCTTTCGGCAGCAATATCGTGACGTTCTAGAGAAAATGTATGTAATTATGCGGGTCTAGCTCAGTTGTTTAGAGCGCGTCCTTGCCAAGGACGAGGCCAGGGGTTAGAGTCCCCTGACCCGCACCAATGAAAGAGTCCAGCCTTGTGCTGGGCTTTTTCATTGGTCCTGGCGTCTAGGAGGACTCTAATTCCTGGCCTCGTAGAGTCCAGGGTGAGACCCGCCTGTGGCGGGTCGCAAGGAAACCTTCCGGTGCAGCTGTG
>JAEUQV010000097.1 GCA_016789655.1 Candidatus Saccharimonadota bacterium | reverse complement strand
CAGCTGCAAAACCGCGAAACAGCACTGACCATATTGCGCTCGCGTTTGGCGCAGCTCCAGCTTGAGCAGCACGCCGAAAAGGTAAGTGAGCTCAAAGGCCCCAATGAGCAAGCCGCTTGGGGTAATCAAATCCGCAGCTACGTCCTGCACCCATACAAGCAAGTCAAAGACCTTCGAACTGGCTACACCAGTTCTGACCCCGACGACGTCCTCGCCGGCAACCTCAACCCCTTCATCACCGCCTACCTCGACCACACACTCGGAGATTCGTAATGATCTGTGCGGTGATATTTGATATGGACGGTCTACTTGTCGATAACGCCCACCTGTGGTTTAAGGCCGAGCGACAGATACTCAGTGGGATGGGCATAGAGGTTGACTATGAGTACGTACAATCTTTTGCCGGATTTCGAACGATTGAGGAAGTACGGGCTTGGAAAAATGACTTTGGTTTTACTGAGCCGGATGATCAGGTACTCGCCGATCAGGTTGAGGGTGCGGTACGGAAACTCGTAGAGACGGAAGGAAAACCGCTACCCGGCGTTGTCAAACTTATAGAGGAGCTGGCGTCATATCACATACCGATGGCTGTGGCGTCTTCGTCGGCCATGGAGCTCATTACGACGACGCTGCGTAAAATAGGAGTAGCTCAGTACATGCAGGCCGTGCATAGCGGCGAGCACGAAAAGCGAGGCAAACCTTTCCCAGACGTTTTTCTTTCTGCTGCGAAAGCGCTCGATGTAGAGCCAGAGCACTGTCTGGTACTTGAAGATGCCCTCGTTGGCGTACAAGCAGCGAAAACTGCTGGCATGAAATGTATTGCAGTACCAGAGGCAGGATATGACCAGGCAGCATTTGAGTCAAAGAATCCCGATATGATAGTGGATAGCATGGAAAATGTCGGCTGGAATCTTATAAAGGAGATGTAAACAATGATCATAGATCTCTCGGTCTCTATTACTGAAAAGACACCAGTTTACCCGGGCGATCCGCCTGTGAAGATTGAAACGGCTGGCGTGCTTGAGCGGGATGGCTATTGTGACCACGTAGTGACAATCGGGACGCATGTGGGTACGCATATCGATGCACCCATGCATATGCTAGCTGGGGGTAAGGCTTTAGCAGACTACCCGCTTGAGCGCTTTGTTGGCAGGGGAGTGTGTATAGACGTGAGAAGCGGCTTTGACTCGCTATATACTGCGACCATTCAAAAAGACGATATCTTGCTTTTGTATCATGGCTATGGCGAAAAATATCATCGCCGCGAGTATTTTCAGGAGTATTCCGCTCTACCACCAAAAGCCGCCGATCTGCTTATAGAAAAGCACGTGTCGATGGTTGGCAGTGATACCTGCAGCCCCGACAATGGCGCTGATTTTCCCATCCACCGCCAGCTATTGGCTGCAGACGTACTGATCATCGAAAATCTCACAAACCTAGGTCGGTTAGTCGGTAAGAGTTTTAATGTATTCGCATTGCCGTTGGCGCTCATACAAGACGCTGCGCCAGCACGGGTTATCGCCCAATTAACAGAGTAAAAATTGACATTTTGCAGGCATGCCTGCTATACTGCATGCATGCCTGCAAACCCACGTACTACTCAATTCACCGTGCGTAATGTACCACCGACTGTTAGTCGGTATTTGCGTAGTCGTGCCAATGCCACCGGTAAGAGCATGAATGCTATCATCATTGAAGAACTTACTAAGAATGCCAGTGCCGGACCAACGGCCGTACAGCAAAATGCTTTCGAAAAAGTAAAGAATATGTTTGGTGTTGGTTACGACCCGGAAGTTGCCGAGATTCTCAATGAAGATGAAAAAACGCAGAAAGAACTCATGCGTAAGAGCTGGTGGAATAAGTAGTGCTGCTAGACACAAATGTGTATCAGGCATTTTTACGAAAAGACAGTAGACTTGTCGAACCGCTAAAACAAAGCACGACCATGACGTTCCCGCTTGCGGCATTGGCAGAATTACGGAAAGGTTTTCTGGGCGGAACGAGACTTGCTGAAAACGAACGCAGACTCGAGCAGTTTATGCTACAAGGTGAGGTTGGCGTTGCGCTACCTACAAAACAAACGGCTGAGTATTTTGCCGAACTTTGGGTTTTTTGTCACAGCAAGGGCAGAGCGCTTTCGGACAACGACCTTTGGATTGCGGCCACCGCACTTGAGACAGGCGAAATGTTACTGACTCTCGATAAAGATTTTGTAGTTTTCTCAGATTACCCAGGCCTTAGCGTAATTGTGCTATAATAGTGCTAATGATTTTATTGGATCGGGTAACCAAGACGTACAACAAGAATCTTGGCACGGCGCTAGATCGTGTTTCTTTGCATGTCGAGCCGAAAGAGTTCGTCATTGTGATTGGTCAGAGCGGAGCAGGTA
>JAEUQV010000064.1 GCA_016789655.1 Candidatus Saccharimonadota bacterium | reverse complement strand
TTTTGACAACCGATGCGAGAACTCCTCAGCACGAACTTGCCACTGGCAACTTCGTACTTCGTCAGACAACTCGCATCGCCTTTCGGAAGTTGTCAAAGCCGACAACGCTACCGCCAGGAGCTTCCGCATGGCCACTCTTAGATGTATCGCTACCGCGATAATCTACTATGCGGCTTCGCCGCATTGGAATTGGGAATTGGGAATTGGCTAGGACGAAGAACCATTAACGATAGGACTTACGCAAAACGGCACATTCCGGGCGAAAAACTCCACTCCTCGCTCCGCCGTACTTTAGTACGTCTACGCTGTGGTGCTCGCTTTTCATCCCAGACTGCACCATTTTGCGTAAGTCCTGAACGAGTAAAGATTAGCGAATGGGGGCACCCTAACGTGTAACGTCCTATTATTCCACTCTAAAATCATAATTCAATATTCATCCTGGAGTCGTGCTACCATACTGCTATGGACGCATCATCTGAAGATTCAGTGGCAGCATCGGCGCAAACCGATACTGCGAAAAAGCAACTTCGTTGGCTTAAACCCCTCCTCTCGGTGTTCATCATCACTGTAACCGGCTGGTTATTCGTGCGCTACCTCCATGCCCACCCAGACTACGTAATGCGTTTGCGACAGACGCACATTGGTTGGATCATCGCCATTCTACTAGCCGATTTTGCTGCCATCACAACCTTGGCGCTGCTGTATCAAGTTTTGGTACGCATGACGGGTAAGCGACTGCCGCCGACCGAAAACTGGCTGCTTACTATTTACTCTTCTATAGCCAACTTCTTCGGACCGTTTCAAAGCGGCCCAGGGGTGCGTGCCGCGTACCTCAAATCTAAATATCACGTAAGTCTGCGCGCCTATTTTTTCGTAACGCTCTTTTCGTACGCCGTCTATACCGTGCTGAGTGCTTTTTGTTTGCTGGTCGGGACACGGCCTTGGTGGCAAACCACCCTAGCCTGCTTATTGGCGGCAGGGGTTAGTGCCCTTGTTATCCGCCGGGTCGGCCACAAGCGCAGTGGAAAGTTGAGCGAGGTACACATCACGCGGCGTTTGGTAGTGGCGCTGACTGCACTTACCGCCCTGCAAATCACCTTTATCTGCTTGCGGTATTACCTGGCGCTTAGGGCGGGCGGAGCGCAACTGTCACTTGGGCAGGCCGTATCGTACACTGGCGCGGCCAACTTTGCGTTATTCGTATCGATCACGCCAGACGGCATAGGTATACGTGAAGCGTTCCTGCTTTTCGCACAACACATTCACCTTGTTTCGACCGATGCTATCGTGACAGCCAATATCATCGACCGGGCGACTTTCGTCGTATTTCTGGGCCTCCTTTTCATGGTAGCTCTCGGCCTTCATGCCAAAGACCGCTTCAAAAGCTAAGATCCTGGCTAGGTCTCTAAGAAATCAATGCAAGTGCTATACTGTACGCTAGATGGCACATTATTCTCGTTTCATTCGGCGTTGGCTTGATATTTTTTGGCGCTTTCTCGGCACGCCGTTATTTTGGCGTATATGCCTCGTGATTTTTACCGTCCAAGCGGTGTATATAGCACTCATGGGGAGCTTTTCGATGGCGTTTGACGAGCATTTTCACCTGGCAGCCATTCAGGAATATGCAAAAGTAATCTTTCCTTGGCAAGTCGCACAGCCGCCTGGCCCAGCTACGCTTAGCGCATTCACGGCCGACGGATCCTACCTATATCACTTCCTGATGTCCTGGCCCTACCGTCTATTACATCTTTTCATCGACTCCCAAACCGCCATCATCGTATTGTTCAGGCTATTCGATGTGGCGATCGTCGTACTCGGGCTATGCATTTTTCGAAAAGTGCTGCGCACGCTTCAGCTTTCACGGGCAGCAGCACATAGCATCATGGCCATTATCATCACCATGCCTATGACACCGTTCATGGCCGGACAACTCACCTACGACAGCTTATTTTTCACCTTAAGTGCGGCAACATTCCTTGCGCTGACCCGGGTAGTCCAAGAGCTGCAAGCTCATAGTAAAGTAGCACTTAAATCTATGGCATGGGCTGTAAGCGGTCTGCTGTTTACAAGCCAAGTCAAGTACGCATTCTTACCGGTGGCACTTGGCGCCGGGTTATTCATGTCTGGCTATGCCGCTTGGCTCTTGCGCGGTAAACGATTGCGTTGGCCCAAAATGTTTCAGGAGTGGCGACGTCAATTGCGCGGCGGCCCCGCACTCGTTGCCCTAGGGGTCATGCTCCTCGGCGGCGTACTTTTCGTGCAGCGGTATGGGCAAAACTATGTGCAGTACGGGTCTCTGGTGCCAGAGTGCCAAGTGGTATTGGGTCATGAGCGATGTCTTGGTTTCGCACCGTATTTCCGTGATGCCGATATCCGGGAAAAGGGGTGGTACACGTCCATAAGCCCCGAAAGCAAGCTTCAATATCCATGGACATGGCTCAACAAAATGATATACGAATCGTATTTTACGGTCGGCCCACGCGAAGGTAACTACCGAAGCGCCCCACCGCTCCCTGTATCGTTCGCGGTCGGCTATGTACTGGTGTTCGGTAGCTTACTCGTATTGTTAGTCGGGCTCGTCATACTCCTGAGGGCTGGGCCAATGGTCGGACTCACGCTCTCTATGACAGTCGTATATATGGCCGTACTGTACGCCGTTAACTATAAAGCATTCCTCAATACTGCAGTGCCGCTTTCAATACATGGCAGGTATGCCCTGATCGTGCTGCCTCTTCTTGGGTTTTTGGTGTACACCGTGCTGAAAAACATGCGCAGCTCCCAAATCTATACCTATACCATCAAGGCTTTCGTGGTATTGCTACTGATGGGCGCGCTATGGAATGGTGGTATATTGGTATTTATCATACGGTCGGATGATAGCTGGTACTGGCCGCACGCGGTAGAGTTTAGCCGGGTCGTACGCAGCATGTTTTGGCCGTTCATTTGGCGCTAAGTGTGTAGCATAGTAGATATTTACCATTTTTCATTTACCATTTATCATTTATCAAATTATTCCTACATTTCTGTATTTGCAAAAATGAATCAACGCTCAATAATTGACTAATGGTAAATGAAAAATGACTAATGTTTGCGGGGGTAGCGCAGGCGCTTAACGTCTTCGTAGGTTTTTTCGCTGGTGCCCTGCAAGCGCACAAGCATATCGGCCACTAAGCCAAGCGACCAGAAGAATATACCGAGAGTTGTAAAGTATAACCCGGCAATGCCGAAGGCTTTATAGGGTGATATGCTGCCTGTTTGCCACCAATGCCAAGCGGCTATACCTATGCCGATCATGCCAAATAGAAATGGGATGATGCCGACAGAGAAGAAAAAGCGCAATGGGGCGAAATCGCGGTAAGCGCGCAAAATATTCAGAGAGCTTATGGCCATGTAGCCAAACAGACTTTTAACGACGCGCGATCTGCGATGTTTGAAATAGGTCACTACTACAGGAATGGTCACGATTCGCATGCGTTTGGCAGCAATAATCTGGAACGACTCCTGCGTGTAGGTGTGAGTGCTGTTGATATTCAGAGCCGCGAGTGCACGGTAGCTATAGGCTCGAAAGCCACAGGTGACATCATTGAAACGGTTTTGCGATAACCGGCTGACGACCCAGGCGCCAAGCTTATTGCCATAGTATTTGCCTGCCGGCATATTTTCTGGGCGGCGTTGGTGGCCGGTTTGAGGGTCGGTAAATCGGTCGGCGGCGACGAATTCTGCTCGGCCAGCGATGATAGGTTCTATGATTTGCGGGATGTCTTCTGGCTGGAACTGTAAATCGCCGTCAATATTGAGCATGATGTCGGCCTCGCGCTCCAGGGCGATATCGATTGCTTCACGGAACCGGAAAGCCAAACCTTTATTTGCAGTATCGCTATATACGAGCGCACCGGCTTTTTTGGCGAGCTGAGCCGTGTCATCGGTACTACCATCATCTATGACGCAAACCTCTATGTTTTTGATGCCCGGACAGCTGCGAGGGATGCGGGTAACAAGCTCGGCAATGGTGCTTGCCTCATTTTTACATATCGATACTACGATTAACTTCACGTATAACTCCTGGCTTCTCACATATCATAGCACAGGGGAGCACACAGATAATAACCCGAACTCCAATCGAAGTCGGGTCGGTAATAGGCAGCTTTTAAAAAGGCTGAGCCTCGTCAACCAAGCCTTATATAGCCCCCCGCCAAACAAAACCTGCCTTTTTGACCGCGCCTAGGCGGCCAAGACACTTGTTCCCTCCATGAGATTTGCTCCCCAATAATTTTGCCTCGGAAAATTATTGGGGTACATGTCTATCACCATATCTACCAGATATGCCTCAGTCGGAAAACAACCATCTTGGCTCACCCAGCCATCATTCAGAATTGACAGGGTTTGTTTGGCGGGGGAGCAGCCGCAGCTACTGCTAGGAGGCCATTTGCTGACGGAATCGTCGCAGCCGCTTGGTCTTCAGTTTTTCAGCTTCTAATAACCATGTGTCTGCATACACTTCTGCATCGATTTTATCGTTCAGCTCGGCAACGCGAGTCGGGCTGCTCAATATGTTGAGGCGCTTTAAGTTTTTGACATGGGGTAATCGTTTCATGGGTGAGGTTTCCTTTCACGATTAGTTTCGGGGCGCCCCGCAGATTTTGGACGCATTACCATAACCATACACCATAACCCTTACGTTTGTCTGAGAGCTACATCACAGAAAATCTATTTTGCGCCGCATTTGCGCTTAACGACAGCTGCTTGCGGTCAAAGCAAAACCGATTTTTATTTACTGTTAAGCAGTCCATTGTACTTATTGGTAATTCGTGCTATCATTTGCCACACTAGAAGGCTGCGAAAAAAGAGTGGTCGGGGCGACCCAAACATTCAGGTTCTAGAAAGTTTTACAAGTTAAGTGTTCGATGTAGGCGCAGCTAATCCGTTTTCTTCGGTTTACCTTCAGCGATCAGATAGAGAAAGGGTTAGCTTTTATAATGGCAACCAAACTTTTTGTCGGCTCACTGCCATGGGCAGTCGACGACAACTCGCTTCGCGATCTCTTTGCAGAGTTCGGCGATGTTTTATCAGCTAAGGTCATCGTAGACCGCGAAACCAACCGCAGCCGCGGTTTCGGTTTTGTCGAATTCGAAGACGCAGATGCTGCCAAGGCAGCTATCGACAAGCTGAACAACAGCGAAATGAATGGCCGCACCATCGTGGTCAACGAAGCACGTCCAAAGCAGTAAACCGCTAAGGCAAACCTAAAACACCCCGCTTTTGGCGGGGTGTTTTAGGTTGGACGTCTCGGGAGAGAGAAGTATACCTCCGCTCCGCATCTGACCTCTTAACTCTTAACTCCTAACTCTTACTCCTAACCATCCCCTAGTGCAGTACATCGACAACTAGAGGCGTAGCATCGTTCCACATGGTGTCGATATACAGCAATGGTTTTACTTGCTTTTCAGGGATAGCAAAGCTGAGCTGACCACTTACAGTCTGGTTAGGAGAAAGATCTTGCGTCTCAAGGGGCTTCGTAAGGTAGCTGCTTGGCTGAAGTGTTATGTTGTCGCCATCCGGACTGCGCACATAAAAGTGGCTTATCGGTATAAGATGCTGCGTTTTATCGGTGCGATTCGTGAGATTGATATCGAGCGTCAGCAGTACTTTGCCGGAACCAAGCGGGAAGGCCGGATCTTCTATCTTACTGGTGCCCACATTGCTGATTTTAGCTAATACTGCAAAGTTGTTGGCTGTCTGTAGCGAAGTGCTAGCCTGTAAACTCACAACGCTAGTGCTAGCTTTGAGCTCTTCGGTGGTTTTGTTGCGAGTGTAATGTACCCAGAACAACGTGTTAATGATAACAATTGCGGCTACCCCAAACACAAACACCCCGAACAAAAGACTATTTTCGTCACGAAACCTTGCAAAATGCTTATATTCGCGCTTAAGCTCACTCGCCTCGCTTTGTACGGCATCGCTCAGTGCCTCAAGCGGAGAATCTTGCTTTTTCTTTGGTGTCGAGCGTGAAGTTGTTTTGGCCATTGTTGCTTCCTCTTCCTCTTATATTATGGCTTTACCGGATCGTAGTACCCTATACGGTATCCATTCATCGTGCCGTTAGTGTTTTGCTTGGTAGAAGTTTGGTGGTTATGACTACCAACTCCACTGAGGCTAGTTCCTGAGATGAAAGCGGCATAATCTTTCGCGCCGCAAATGGAGTTTGCCGCAGTTGAATTCGGTAATATGCTAACTACAGACTTGTGCCATCCATTGTTGAAATTCGTTAGATTATAAGCAGATTTATTGGTAGAGCTTGAGGTCGAGGTGTTGTATCCCCAGCAGTCTGTCATGACGCTATGGGCATTCATTTGGGCTGTACTATAACATGGTGTTTGTCCATTGCAGTACACGGCCGCATTTACTGTGACCGAAGCAGTATTGCTTGTGCCTGTTCCACCGGCATTAGTACAGCTGAGCGTAAAAGTAAAGGTGCCAGCACTACTCAACGTGACCACCTGAGAGCTACCCCCAGTCGCCTTACTGCCGCTCCAACCGCTTCCGCCTGCCGTGCAGCTAGTAGGGCTATTGGTGGTGGTCCAAGATACGGTAGTAGTGCTTCCAGCGGTAATGGTAGCCGGTGAGACCGAAACTGTCACGGACGGTATGGCGATAACGGTTATACTAACAGATTTATTGCCCGACCCCGCCGCATTACTGCACGACAGCGTATAGGTATAAGTTCCTGCCGTTGAAATAGTACCGGTACTGGCTGAGCCACTGGCACTTTTCGCGCCACTCCAGCTACCGCTAGCAGTACAAGATGTCGGGCTATTGGTGGCCGACCACGTCAATGTGCTACTTGATCCGGTGCCGATACTGGTTGGGCTTGCAGATATGGAAACCACGGGTGGGCTTGTTGCCCCGCCGCTAGATACCGTCACGCTGGTAGTGGCTGTTCCGGTGCCGCCCGCATTGGTGCAAGACAACGTAAATGATTTTGTACCTGTTGTAGTCAGTGCACCTGTACTGGCTGTACCGCCATTCACACTCTTAGACCCTGTCCAGTTACTGTTGGAGGGGCTTGCAGTGGCGGTGCAGCTAGTTGCGCCATTAGCGACGCTCCATGTGAGGTTGGCACTGCCGCCAGTATTTACGGAAATTGGGCTTACACTCAGGGTTACGACTGGCTTAGAAGGGTTATTGACGGTAAGGGGTATGTTGTTGGCGTAGCCGGTGCCACCAGCGTTTGTACAGCTTAGATTATATACATAGCTGCCTGCAGCCATTGCACCAGTGCTCGTTGTGCCGCCTGCGACGTTCTTAGTACCGCTCCAGTTCCCGCTCGCTGTACAGCTCGTCGGGCTATTGGTGGCACTCCAAGTTATCGTGGCCGATTGCCCGCTTACAATAGTACTTGGGCTCACGGTCAGTGAGACACTTGGGGCGGTCGGTATAACCTGCACGGAAACTGCATCAAGCGTACCGCCTGCGCCGTTTGAGCAATTTAGTATGAATTGGTATGTCTTAATCGTGCTCATGCTGCTTATTACCTGGCTGCCCGAGGCAGCTTTTGTGCCACTCCAGTCGCCGCTAGCCGTACAAGTCGTCGGATTATTGCTCACGCTCCAGCGGATCGTCGTACTGCCGCCAGGGGCAATCGGCCCGGCCGGAGAAGCTTCTATAGTAACAAGCGGTACGTCTGGGGGGAGCTCCTGAACAGTCACAAAGGCGCTCTTAGGATCGGAAGTGCCGCTGGCGTTCGTGCAAGTGATAGTGTACGTGTACTGTTTTGCTGTCGTGAGCTTAGCGGTGCTTTCTGACCCGGAGCCAGCTTTTGTGCCACTCCAGTCACCGCTAGCCGTACAGCCTGTCGGGCTGTTGGTAGCTTCCCAGCGGATAGTGCTGCTTGTCCCTGCATAAATAAGTGCTGGCACGGCCGCAACGGTAACAACGGGCTTGCCACCGCTACTCGATGAGTTGCTGGAAGAGCTAGCCGTGGGAGATGTAACACTCACAGCGACGGTCGCAAAACCAGTACCTTTATCTGTTTTACAGGTGATGGTGAACAAATAATTTTGTAATTTGGATAGGGCCTGAGTAGTCTCGGTACCAGAAGATGCAAGCTCACCATTCCAATCATCGCTTGCCACGCATGACTTGGGGTTGTTCGTGACGCTCCATTTGAGTGTGGCCGATTTGCCCTGCACGACGGTCGCTGGCTCTGCGGTAAGTGTCACTACTGGCGGGTTTTCACCGCTGGTGCCGCCTATGCCTGTCGCAACGCTTCCTCCCGGTAAGGCGGCACTACTTTTATCGATGCCACTTTCCTGCTGTGGGGCGTTGATATCTAAGTCGTGTTTCTTACTAAAGTCTGCGTTGTTGCTCTGAATGGTAAACACCGCAAAACTGATCATACTAAAGATCATTACGCTCGACACTACGGCAATCATGATTTTGGTGCCGCGCGGTCCGAGTTGGGGTAATTTATTGCGCCAATTACCCATCGGGGTATTTGGGGCATTGAATTCGACGACAACTGGGTTAAGGGCCATACTTTTCGTTTCGCTTACGGTTTATTGCTTGATTGTATCATGAATGGCACGACGCCACCGCTCCAACTGGCTTCAACATAAAATTTATAGCTTGCCTGTTTCGGCACAAGGTAACTTAGTTCACCCTCTGTCGATTCTCCAGGTAATATAGTGCCGCTGTGGAAGGGCTCGGCTAGTTCATATGGCGTGAGGTAAGCCACTTTACCTGTACTAGTTTTGGTATAGGTGTCTATACTGGGCGCGATATTGAACGGTTTTTCGCTGTTATTGCGTACGCGTAGTGTTACGATGAGGTATTCGTAGCCACCTGGGGCAGCGAAATGGCTAGTGCCTGGTTTATGCACGACTTTTTGTATGGTAATCGTACTACTGCCAACAGTTATAGCCTTGCCCTGTGCAACGCCTGCGTAGGGTACATGGGTGCGTTTCTGCACTATCGACTGCGCGATGCCTAGCGTGATAAGCGATGCCACAAATAGCACTAGAGTACCCACGAATAACCACTGCTCTGTTTTTAGCCTAGGATGCCGTTTTACATCTGAAGTTTTCACGGGAGATGGTTTCAGGGGGGAGTTATTGGACATACTATACCTACTTATGGTTTCTTGGCGTCATAGTAGCCTATCAAATAAGGGATCAAGTTACGGTCCATATTCGATTTCGTTGTCGATTTGTGGTCTTCAGTTATTCCGCCTGCACTTACGCTGCCACTAAGCGAGGGGCCGAGGTCTTTGCCGCATACGCCGCCTACTTCTACGCTGTCGATACCTGTTTTGCCCTTATGGTAGCCAGCGTCGAGACTGGTGACATTTATGACTCTATCGCCGTTGTAGCCCCAGCAGTTGCCTGTACCACTGTGGCTGGCGACTTCTCGTGGCCCATAGCACGGACTTGCGCCCCCGCAGTATACAGGGGCTGCCGTAGAAGGTGTGGACGTTGTGGTTGTTGCAGCTGTCGGAGTGGGGATAGTAGCGACGGCACTCTGTTTTACCTGAACGGTCACCGTTTTGGTATCTTTTCCGCCATCGTTCATACAGGTAAGTGTGTAATTTTTGGTGCCCTCGCTGCCAAGCCGGCCAGTGCTTTCACTACCAAACTGTGTTTTGGGGCCCGACCAATCACCGTTAGCGGTGCAACCTGTTATCTCTCCGCTTACACTCCATTTTAGCGCGCTAAAAAGCCCTGTTTGCACTTCGGTGGGCGTGGCTTCGAGCGTAACCACAGGCGGCACAGGGGTTGCTGCTTGCTGGCTCAGGCTAAAGCTGGGGTCGGTTGATTTTTCGTCGCTAAAAAAGCCAACCAAAACTATGGCATTCATACCAATGAGCGTTATGAGCATGCTTAAGCCGACGAGCTTCTTTAACCACATATGATCCCCCAGTGAGGCTTAAGAGGGCTTCGGCCGTCAGCCGTAGGCCGTCGCTGTCCGCTCGTTAATCGTTCCTCGTTAATCATTAATCGATCTTTAGCCCCATCGGCAGCTTTTACAGAGGCAATTTTCGCCCGGGACGAACTCAGTCCTTCGCCCTCAGCCCTTTGCCCTGTCTTAATTCTTATCTCTTGACTCATGTGTTTTGTCTCTCTTTTAGCTCATGCCAAACTCTTCACTATGTATGCTGGTACCAGGTATGCCTTTAGCTCGCAGCTGCTTACGCAGACTCTGCATCATAGCGGGTGGGCCACAGATGTAAAAGTCTTTGCCCTTAAGCGGGCCGCTGTATTGCTCGATAAACTCAGCCGTAAGGTGCCCTTGTTGCTGGTCGCCTATAAATGGTATAACCCGGACATTTTGCCGAGCGTGCGAGTGCTGAGTGAGTTTTTCCTTGTCTATAAGCTCGCTGGCTGTTTTTATGGCATAGTACAGGTCCACGCGTACACTGCCGTCCATTGGCAGGTCTTTGATCATCGATAAAAACGGTGTTACCCCTATACCGCCAGCAATCCAAACCTGTTCTTTATTATTGTAGTTGGTATAGCTAAAACGTCCGTACGCGCCCTCGACATCGGCTGTCGCGCCTATTTGCAGGTTGGCAAGTTTGTTTGTGTAGTCACCCAAGTTTTTTATGCTTAGTTCCAGACCTTGTTCGCTTGGTGCTGAACTGATAGAGAATGGATGCCATTCGGTGCTTATGTGTGGACCGCCGCCTCGAAAACGCACAAATACAAATTGCCCTGGCTTGTAACGCATGGCCTCCCCGAGCGGCGTCATGAGTACCTGAACAACACTGTCGGCCACTACCTGAACGTTACTTACTTTGTAGGTAAACCGGCGGATGACAATATTGCCGATAATACTCTTGTAAATATAAGCGGCAATACCTACCAAAACCATAGCTAACATGTAATATTTCATGGCGGCATCTTTCGAGGTGTCGCTACTGATGAACAATATGTGCAGGCCGGCTATTATAAAGGCAACACCCAAAAATTTATGGGTAAAAAGCCACAAACGATACGGTAATTTGATGAAAAAGGTCACAAGCAGTAGCCCCACCATGCCCCAAAATGAAATAACGCCGAGCATAATTGCCCATTGCTGTAAGACGACTTCGTGGTATTCAGCATTTGTTTTAAAGAGTGCTTCGAGCGGGAAAAGACCGTTCGGAACCAGCATAAGCGCAGCCTGCTTCATGCTGGTAGTGACGTAGCGCAGAGCCAGAAACAGCGGGTGGAACGACAGCATGATAAGCGCCATTCCACCGAGCAGATGGTGTGCAATATAGACGCGGTTAAGCCCGCCGAACCAGAACTCGAGAAACTTTAGGCGAGTGGCATAGACCAGATTGAGCGCGTACATTACGGTACCAACCAAGCCTGTGATGCGCCCCAAATTAAGCATAGTAGGTATGTAGCCCTGTACGGAATCGAAAGGGTGGATCCGAGCCCACAAATAAACGGGTATTAGACAGAGTATGATCGTTACTCCCCACCCTACTAAGTGTTCTGGCCTAAAGCTAATGACAACTTTTCTATTTCCGTTTGGTTGCATGTGGTTCCGATGCTTATCAAATGTAGCTTGTGTTTATTGTATAGCATAATCCGCATATATAAAAAGACTGGTAGCGCTTGCTATACCACTCAGAAATTACTACCCACCCCTCCGCTCAGATGATCACCGAGTCAAAATAGACCAATACTGACAAGGCTTATCGGCGATAAGACGTAGATCAGTATTGGCCTATTTTAGCCGGTGAGGGCTGGGCTGAGGGGTGGGTAGTAATTTCTGAGTGGTATACCTGTCTTTTTAGTTTTGTTGCCGCTTACCTTCGGCTAAAGCGTTGTTTCAGGTAGGCTGCGGCAGTACCGAATATGGTTGTCAGGCCAAATGCCGTTATCATTCCCTCTGCACCGGTGTTCGGTAGGGTTGTAGTGGTGATTTTAGCAGCTGGGGCACTAGTCTGCGGAGCGGTCGTTGCGGGCGTAGCCACAGGATTCTTTGTCTCTACAGGCTTTACTTCGGCTGGCTTAGTTTCGGCTGCAACGGTAAGCGTCTTTGCGCTACAGGTAGCGGAGTCATCTTTGCCATTGGCGGTCACGGTAATGACGGCCTGCACTTTGTACGTGCCCTCTTTGGTTTGCGTGTAGGTAACAGTCTCGCTATTTGTGCGTTCGATGGCATCTACTACCTTTGTGCCGTCACTGTTTTTCACGGTATAGACGACTTTCTTCAGTGTTGCGTTTACCAGGGTAGTTTGTACGGAAAAGGTTGCTTTGGTGCGGTCGGTGCTTGAGGGGGTCACCGTAAGAGCATCGCAGCGGTAGACTGGCTTTACCTCTGGGGTAGGGGTAGGTGTAGGAGTTGGTACGGGTGTAGGGGTTGGAGCTGGAGTACAGCTACCGGTCCCCTTGAAGATTACGCCCCGTATATAGCGAGCGTCGTCGGTGTGCAGGTCGGTGATCGCAGGGTACTCGGGCGCAAAGTAGAAGTCGAGCTGAGTATTGCTACAAGCCTCAGGTGTAGCAACGCTGTAGGTTTTGCTATAGCCAGCCTGACCAGCTGGCACGGTAAATTTGGTTACACCGTACATTTTTTGGGGGATTGCGGTGCTGTTAAAGCCGCGGCCATCCCACGTAGCTGGCACAGTGAAGCTTTCGAGCACCATTTCTTGTGCTTTACAGATAGCTTTGCCATCTTTTATGCTGATTGTGCCGCTGCCACGAGTAAAGCTCGTAGTGTAGCTATCGGCGCGGCTACCATCCAAGCACCCGCTAACGGTGCCAGAACCCATCGTAGTAGCGCTTACAGTACTTGGTGTTACCGCAGCTAATATTGCACCGGTAGCAACCACATATTTGATAGTTGAAAAAAACGACATAGTATCCTCCTACTCGCCTCTTTACACACACGACGAGATTAAGATACATAATAACACATAAATGCAAAATAAGCAATAATGTTTATGTATAATTATTGCTTTTGCTTTGAGAAACGAGTTTTATCTGAGTGACGTCGTGGAAGCCGATTGCGCCGTTTTCGCGGCCCATGCCGGACTGTTTGTAGCCGCCAAAGGGGTTGCGAGGGTCAAAGTAAGAAACGGTGTTCTCGCCTACCATACCCGATTGCAGCTGCCGGGCAACGCGAGTGAAGCAGGCTTTGTCGCCGGTAAAGACGTGCGCTCCCAGACCATATATGGTGTCATTAGCCAATTCGACTGCTTCTAACTCGGTGTCGAATGGTACTACTGGCAGTACGGGCCCAAACGTTTCTTCGCACCACACTTTCATTTCGCGTGTAATGCCGGTAAGTATAGTCGGTTCGTAGTACGCGCCTTTAAGTCCATTTGGTCGTTTTCCGCCCCGGATGACGGTTGCACCTCTGTCGATTGCATCTTGGATTTGTTGTTCCAGCCTGACTACTTGTCTCTCTGCGACCAGTGGACCATGATCGGTCGATTCATCGAGCGAGTCACCTACTTTTTTGGTATCGAGTATGGCAGCCAACTTTTCGACTACCTCATTGAACCGGCTACGGTGGACGATAAGCCGTTTGACCGAAGTGCAAAATTGGCCAGAATGATTAAAACGACGGGCATATATATAGGCGAGAGCCGCATCGTCCAGCTCTGCATCGGCGAATACTATGCATGGGCTTGAACCGCCGAGTTCAGTGATGATTGGTATAAACTTTTCGGCGGCAATCATAGTGAGTTTTTTACCCACAGCAAGGCTACCGGTAAAAGAGATCATGTCGACATTGCTGCGAGCTAGTTTCTCGCCAACAGCTCCATCACCGTAAACCACACCAAAAATACCGACAGGTAATTCCGACTGCGCGATCATACGGGATAAAAACTTAGCAAATAGCGGGTTTTCCTCGGAGTTTTTGTACACGATCGCATTGCCTGCTAACAGTGCTTGCCCACACTGCCAGGCTACATTCGAAAAGATGAAGTTCCACGGGCAGATGGCGGCTATAACACCGCGGGGCTCATGGTAGATACGGTGGATTTCTGTCTCGGTTTCGAAGGTGACTTCTGGCTTAAGCGCGTCTTCTGCCATCTCTAGATAGCCAGCAAAATCTGCCAGGCCCGATCGAACATCACCTCGAGCGCTCGCGATGGGTCGACCAGTTTCCTCGGCTTCGAGCCGAGCAATGTCTTCTAGATGTGCTTCGGCGATAGCTACGAAAGTACTGACGGCTTTATTGCGCTCTGCTTGGCTGCGGGCGGCCCAGGCAGGCTGAGCGGCTCGAGCAGCGGTTACGGCGGCTATTACATCTTTGCCGGTCGACATCTCTACTTCGCCGACAACTGCGAAATCACGAGCTGGGTTGGTGGATATTAGTTTCATATATACAGTATAGACCCTTGGGGTACGGATGTTTATAGTGCTGAGCGAAGATTAGTACGAGTTTATGCCCATATCTTTGCCGTCGGAAGCGGCATTTTTGCCGGCTGAGCCATTCGATAGCAGGTACCCTGCCCAGGTGTTTACTGGTCCAACGTATGACGGAGTGCCGGTTATGCTGCCCGTGCCGATAGCGCTACCGCTTGTAAACAGATTGTAGCTGCTGGTGTAGCCGACATTGTTGCCGCCGCCGCCATTGCCGATGCCCCCGAGGATGTTGTTGCGAATGGTAGTCGTGCAGCCGCCGCAGGCCGATTTCGAGCCAAGGCCGATGGTGTCATTAATGAGTGTGTTATGCTGGATGATCGAGCCGTTATCGTGGTACCACGTCATTGCTTCACCGTGATTACCTGGCGTAAAGACATTGTACTCTATAAGGTTGTTACTCGTGCCGTCCGCTTCCATGATCCCAGCTGCCACATTTCCGTTTGGTCCACCGCCACCACCTATGAATAAATTGCCACGTATAACTAGGTTGCTGCCGCCATAAATCTGGATTGGATCGGTATGGAATGGGTCTTGATCGATCAGATTCATGAAGGTGTTTCCTTCGATTACTACACCTACTGTGTCGGCTCGAATACCATCGGCATTGCCGCCATCGAACATGGAGTTTTTGATAGTGACGCTATTGCTACCGCCAGTGCCCATGACCGTAACCCGGCCAGCATAGCACTGCGCACAGGTGTTGATGTTGTTGTGCGTGTTGTGATCGAGCACCAGGTTCATGTTGGCGGCTGAATCGATAATCATCATGCCCTGGAAGGTAGAGTTTTTGATGGTAACGTTTTTGGAGGCAGGTGATGTATAGCCGCTACTTATAGTCAGGCCATCTAGGGTAAAACCATTGGCGTTACCATTGAGGTCAAGTTCTATGATTGGGGTGGCGCTCGGCTGATTGGCTATAGTAATCGCTTTGCTTACACCGTTCCAAACGCCGTAGTTACCGCTCGCTAGGCAGATGGTCTGGCCGGCCGTGGCTGATGAGAGCGCACTGGTAAATGTTGCAGTAGTCGCATTGATATTGCAGGTTATGCCACTGGCGGTACTAAATTTGACTGCGTTGGTACCTGAAGCAGTACTATCTGATACAGATTGGGCGTTGGCGGTACGACTACCGGCTTCGGTTTCTTGGGAGGCAAATACATTGAGTGCCACCACATGTGCTGAAAGACCTAGCAATATACAAGCAGCTATGATACTGAAAGAACGAATGGTTTGCTTTTGAATAGTGCGTGTACGAATCAAATAAGATGCACGTTTCGGGGCATATTTTCCGGTTTGTCTGGTCATGAGATCAGTATAACTTAAACCATTTTGTATTACGTGAGAAACTCGCGGACTAACGTTTCATAGCGCTCGCGGTCGTAGTTCCAGGAGCGGGCATGGGAACCGTACTTGAAGTCGACGAAAGTAACGAGATCTGGCCGGGCTGCAGCGAGCCGTTTGCTGGCAGCCTGTGGCACGCTTGAGTCGTCAAAGCTATGGAAAAGGAGTGTTTCGTGGTTAATGTCATGTGCTGTGGTTGAAATGCGTCTAACATGTATGCCTGCTCGTAGCCAGGCAAAGTAAGCGCTTGGGCAATAGAATATCGTCAGGTAGCCGCCTTGCTTGAGCCGGAATCGAAGTATTTCTCTCCAGTTGAGCGCTGGAGAGTCAAGTATGACTTTACTCACGTTGCCCGCATTGCCTGCTCTTCGCAGATAATTTTCTACAATTGAACCGCCAAGTGAGACGCCAAATAAGCGTATGTCTTTGGCGCCATGGTCGAGTGCGAAGGCTACCGCTGCCTGTAGGTCTTGCCACTCCGTATCGCTTATGTGATTGTAGCCATCGGGTGAGGCCGGTGCGCCGGTATCGTTTCGGTAGTTTATGAGCAGAGCGGTGTCGCCCATCCCATGAATACTGGGCAAGAAGCGTAACATCGCGTTACGATCCGATTCTATGCCATGGACGAGTATGGTCCAGCGCTGGGCATCGGTG
>JAEUQV010000017.1 GCA_016789655.1 Candidatus Saccharimonadota bacterium | reverse complement strand
GTTTTATGGTTTTGTAGCAAGATGATTCTTGAGATAGGAGTAACGCAAAGCGACAAAGTATATGTGAATATACTGCGAAGTTTTGCGGTGCTACTAGCCAAGAAGGGCTAGCTACAAAGCTGGAAAACTGGCTTTCTGTGTGCATGTTATCTCTACTAGGGATGCGCTAGCATTCCTTTCCTACCTACCAAATACTATCTACCGCCTACTTCTCTTCAGCGCTCTGCTCTGGTTGAGCAGCGTCGATCTGCGCTAGGTCTAACCTAGAGCAATTGCTCTAGGTTAGACCTAGCGCAGGTCCGTGGCTCCTGGCGCAGAACAGACCTCTCCCATTACCCCGCCTTTAAGCGAGGGAATACAGCAGGAGTAAGCTGGCGGTTTTTTTGACAAATAGGTAGCCATAGCTACCTATTTGGAAAAAAGGCTGCTAGATTGCCCTGCCGTATGCCCGCAGCCAAGGTGTGGTGGTGGGAGAGGTCTACGGCTACGCTACCGTCCCCGTGCTAACCCGTAAGCTGTTTACAGCCCAGGTTGAGCGGCCCGATTCTTTCAGGAGAGGGAACAGACGAGTACGTACACACCTTTGTTAGGTAAATAAAACAGACACATGGAAACAAAAGGTGGTAAGTGGTTTTTTGGTTTTTGGTTTAGATATGTTGGTGATGATTCAATTCTGTTCAGAACAGCACTTTGTGCGTGAGCTTGGCTCATGTGTAGGGTGCTGTTCTGACCCATCCAAGGGAAAGATTCGACCGCTCATCGCGTCGAAGGGCATACCGCCCACAGCCTGGTTAGCGAACGAAAAATCGCAACCCAGCTCTCTTTCCCCTACAAGGGAAAGGAAGGAATCATCATGTCCGCACAGACGACGGGTACTACGCCCGCCAACACCCCAGCTCTCGGCACCCCGCAGCACGTCGTGCTCACCAGCACAGCTGCCGAACGGGCGATGTCCCAGCTCGCTGCGTCAGTCGACGCTCGTGGCAGGGTCATCCAGCAGACCATCGACGAAGTGCTCCCCGCGCGACGCGGTGCAGCACTCACTGCCGCAAGGGCAGTCGTTGCGATGGTCAACTCCGACGAGGAGCAGCTCCGTCAGGAGGCAGCTCGACTCGGCCTGTCGCTCTTCGCCCCAGTGGACGATGATGAGACAGACGACGAGCCGACCCCGCCGCAGGGCACCACGGTCTCGGCACCCGCCGCGACTGCGTCCGTCTCGTCGGCCCCCCAGGTCGACGAGTTCCCCCCGACCGCGATCCAGCCGGCGGTCAAGAACAACGACAAGTGGTTTAGCCTTGGAGGCTGGATCGTCGGACTCTTGATCGGACTCGCTGTGGCGAGCGGGCTCAACGGCCTTCTCGGCCAGCTAGTGCCGGTCGCATGGGGTCCGTGGCACACTGTGGTGGTGGGTGCATTCCAACTCACCATCATCCTCCTCGGAGGAGCGTTGGGCAACTACGCAGTCAAGAAATTCGTGACTGTGTAGCACGGAGACTTTACCCTGCCGGCGACCGCCAGCAGGCTCTACAAGCACGGGAAGGAGTGAGTTTCGTGAGTAACGAGACTCGGCGAGCACGCGCACGCGGCCTGGTCATTGGCCTCGTATCGCTGCTCGTTTTTGGGTTCCTCGGGCTGTTCGTAGCCACGAGGCTCAGTGGTAACTCCACTGAGAGCACTGCAACAACAGAGAAGGCGCAGATCGTAAAGCTCGAGGACCCCGGTCCTGGGCGATGCGCGCCAGATTTTCTGACGGCTCTCCGCAAGGAGAAGCCTGGCAAGGAAGACTTTGTCCCACCCTACAGCTCTTCGGAGCTGACCGTTCTCGCTAATCGCGAGATCGACTGGGTGGCAAAAAACGAGAGCAAGCCGTGCGTTCGCGCACTGGCAAGTTCTTTTGGCGTGACGGCCAAGGAGCTCCCTGGATACTACAGGAGCAAGCTCCACCTCGCGGCCGCTACCAAGGCCACGACGGTGCAGAACTCGTACTACAGCACCAAGGATGGGCACATCATCTGGTGGGTCAACCAGACCTTCCCGAAGGATGAGCTCCTCTGGTACGACAAGGACGGCAACCCCGTCGCGAAATACGTGTGCCTCAACCGCACGCGCGCACCGAAGAAGGTCACGCCTCCGAAGGCGGCGCTGATCCCGTCCCACCACAAGGCAACGCCGGGCTCGCGCTCGACGACGCCAGCCAAGACGACGGCTCCCAAGCCGACGCCGAGCAAGACCAGCACCACAACGACGACGGCTCCACAGCCGACGCCGAGCACCACAACGAAGCCGCCGACGACGAAACCGCCGACGACGACTCCGCCGAGCACCACCACCCCGCCGACGACCACCACGTCGACTGGCAAGCAGCAGAGCGAAGCTCCCAAGCCTCCGCAGGTTCCGGTCACAACGGGACCCGCACCTCGCGCTGCAGCAACAACCTCGACGACGGCAGCCGCCACGTCGAGCACTACCACAGAACCCGGCAAGGGTTCAGCTGGCCCCGGCGCTACGAGTACGACGACGGCTCCGCCGACGTCTACCACAGCTCCGGCACCTCCGGTAACAGTGGCTCCGACTTCGGCGCCTCCAATGCCGTAGGTCGTTGCCTATAAATGACCGTGCTGACGCCTTTCGAGGTGACAGTGTCCGATTAGCTCACTATAGAGCGCACGATCGGGTAACGGTTGGTCCAGGAAGTTCTACTTCCTTGGCGCAAGATACTAGCAAAAGGTGTGTACACTCACAAAGGTTCCCTCCCCCTCGGGGTTGCGGCCGCTCCCCGAGTGGGAAGCATGTGAGGTGACGAGCGTAAGCTTGTGAGTAAGGGTGCGGTCGATTGACTGAAGATGAGATGTATTGTGTGCTTCGGCATGCTCTAAACAACTCTCTTTTTGTCTTTCGACCGCCCCTTACTCTACACTCCCTAAATATATTAGAGTTAAGCGGTTAGAGATAAGAGATAAGAATGAGATTACTCATAACTCTTAACTCATATCTCATAACTCTGCACGCGTAGCGTGCTTGGTGTCCTGTAATGATCCGGCTTGACGCACGTTAACAACTAGGAAGGGCATAGGGTTGAGAGCAAAGGGCTAAGTTTTACTGCATCCCACCCGACCCGCAATCTAGCTAAACCCGAGCACAGCGAGGGCACGAGCGAATAGCGAGTGGGTAGGTGCGGGCTGTCGCTGAGCGAAGCGATAGCGGCACCCGAAGGAAGGCGAGCCTTCCTTCAATAGATGGAATGAGTTTAGAGGAGCAAACCCCTAATGCTTACCAGGCAATAATAATTGACAATAAAGTACGTTTATGCTAAAGTTTGACTTAACGAGGTGTGTAGTGGTATTTGCTTGCGAGAGCTACCGTACCGACGTAATTGTTATTTAACAATTTAGGTGAGACAGTCTTTAGTATTTTATGAGTTTGAAATTAATGAGGTTAGATAATTTTAAAAGGAGGAAGCTATGAAACTTTCTATGCGCTTTTCTAAGCGGGTTACGCTTCTTGGCTTAGGTGTTGTGATGGCGCTAACTGCAATTGCAGTCATACCTAACATGACCAAAGCAAGTTTCGGCCCCGGTCGAGAAACCAAAGCCTACACCGATGGTGTAGCTGGATTCGACCATGTAACGTTCAACTCATTCACTGGCGTGCCAGGAATAAGCGACGAACGACAGTTCTTTAGCGGTAAATACGATAACGGCGGCACAGCCTACGGCGACCCAATGGCCGATGTCCGCAACGGTGACACTATGACACTCATTGTGTACGTACACAACGGTGCCGATGCTTCATTGAATGACAAGACTGGTAACCCAGGTGTTGCCACTAACACGAAAGTTCGTGTAGCTTTGCCAACGACTGTTGCTAAGACGCAACAGGCAACTGCGTATGTCTCAGCTGACAACGCACAGCCAAAAGAAGTCTATGATACTATCGATTTCGGTTCTGCCAACGGTGCGATGTTCGGTCTCGAATATGTGCCTGGTAGTGCTAAATTGACTGGTAATTATCTCAATACGCCACTAAGTGACAGTGTTGTTACTACCGGTGCCGCCGTTGGCACCAACGCGCTTGACGGTAAAGTAAAGGGCTGTTTCAAGGAAATGGTCTATGTTACCCTGCAAGTCAAGGTCAAGATGCCCGACTACAGTCTGAACAAGCAGGTTCGTATGAAGGGTCAAACTTCAGCCGATTGGACAGAAACGAAAGACGTTAAGGCTGGCGATACCACCCAGTGGATGCTGACCTTCAAGAACACTGGCCAAACTCCGCTTACCTCAGTAAGCTTAGTTGACCAAGTGCCTGCCGGTATGACGGTTGTTCCTGGTAGCGTCAAGCTCATCAACGGTAACTACCCAAGTGGCTATGTCTACCCAGCCAGTGCCGTTCAGGAAAATGGCCGAACGGTGAACGTAAATATCGGTAACTACAACGCCGATGCTGCCGGTATAGCGTATGTCTTGTATGACACGACTATCGATACCCCTGGTAAAGATGTATGTACGACCCAGAAACTCGTAAACAAAGCATTTGCAACCCCACAGGGCTTTGGTGCAATCTGGGATGATGCAAGTGTAAACGTCCCTGGTAACAACTGCACCACCAACCCAACACCTAGCTACAGCTGTGATGGTTTGGACGTGACCGTGAGCGATAGCCGCAAAGCAGAAGTTACTGTAAAGTACACCGCCAAAGACGGTGCTACCTACAAGAGCACTACCTTCACTTGGGGTGACAACACCGCCGATACGACCGGTACCGACACCAAGGCTAGCCACCAGTATGCTGCCGATGGCACATACAATGTGACCGCCAAGGTTCTCATGAGCGTGAATGGCACCGATAAATACGCCGAAGGAGGCAACTGTAGCAAGCAAGTTACGGTGAAGGCTGCTAAGCCAACCCCAACCTACACTTGTGATCTTTTGACCCTTACCGCTGGCACGAACCGCAAAGTCACCGCCAAGGTCGACTATACCGGTAAAGATGGTGCTAAGCTCAAGATGGTTACCTACAACTGGGGCGACAACAGCACTCCTCTTGTCACCGACAAGACCAGCGCCGACTACACGTACGCCAAAGATGGTACCTACAGCGTGAATGTCAAATTGCTCTTCAATGTCGATGGTACTGACAAGTACGCACCTGACACAGCCAATTGCGTAAAGTCTGTTACTTACACGAGCCCGGCAACACCGGTAACTCCTGCGCCAACTACTCCTGCTAAGGCATTGCCTGACACTGGTGCTGGTAGCGTGATCGGCCTCTTCGGCCTAGTAAGCGTACTGAGTGCCCTAGCATATCGCTTGGTACTTGGCCACCGTGTAAACGGTTAAGGGAAAGATTTTGTCTTCCCCGGTCACTTACCGAACTAAATTCGGTAAGTGACCTCCCCATCTTACCAAAAGCCTGGCTTTCGCCAGGTTCGCCTCCGGCTCATTACGTAGTCAAGGCGCCAAGTGAGAACGCTACAAGTGAAAGTCAAGACTGACCGCTCACCTATAACATAAAAAACCATTTAAGCCCCGCACACATAATACGCGGGGCTTTTTCACGTCCTTTTCCTAACAAAGATGACACTGAAAATTGTTGCAGGCTTTTGGAGCGCATATAGTAGCCTCTGTTGTTATCTCCGACCCGATCGGAGATCCAGAAAATGATTATTTGTCTGGATTTCCGATGTCTCGAAAATGACGGAGGTTACGTCAGGGGCAGTGCTAGCTCCTCATTCCGTGTATATCCCAATTGCAACGGTCAGGGTAATGTGGGAAAATGTTTCTAAGCAAAAGGAAGGGATAACATAACATGCGCGCACTCTTGCACAGGATTACAAAAAACCAGGCAATATTTCTGGCAGGATTATTTTTTTCATTGGTTGGTTTGACCGGTGTTGGCAGTGTAGCCTACGCGACAAGTGCCGATTGTGACAGCAACGCCGTTATGTACTGTGGGTTTGGAGGAACAGTCAACTTCATAGAGAAAGCCCAGAAGAACGACAGTGGCAATGGTCATCAAGATTTACAATCGATTTATGCGGCGTATGGATTGCCAAGCACAGAGTATGGCAATTTTACGCAAAAAGCCCGCACCGCATACGTCTACAAAGATGGTTCGATAAAAGTCGATGGTGTTGTAGTAGGTACTGGCGCGGTAAGTTGGGGTCGTAACCAAGCCTTGCACAGTGGCACTGGCATGCAAACTAAGCAAGTTGGCAGTACAACGCTGTATGGCAATACGACATCCCGTACCTTTAACAGCGACGGGCTAGAAGGCCGTGTGCTGTTCGACAACTCTGGTACGCCTAAATTTGTTGTACTTCGTTCTTGTGGCAACCCAGTCACAGGTACGTTTACGAAGTCAGATGCTGACTGTACCATGCTCAACAAAGCACCGGTATCGGGCAAGGCAGATACGTACAACTTTACAACCACGGCAAGTGCCACCGGCAATGCTAAACTGACGAAGTTTGTCTACGATTTTGGTGACGGTACACCTACGGTCACGACTACTAGCGCTACACAAGTCGTATCACACACGTACACCAAGCCGGGTAAATGGACTGCCAAAGTCACAGTTCATGCATCGGCTCCAGGTGGTGTTACGGTGGTTAAGACCTGCCAAACAGCAATTGAGGTGTTGCAGGCTTACGCTGATTGCGTGCAGCTCAATGCCGCAGTTGTAAATCAAGCCGATAAGTACACTTGGAACTATACCGCCAAAATGAAATATGGCAATGGTGCAAACTTCGTAGGGGCAGACTTTGATTTTGGTGACGGCACCAAGCAAACAGGCGTAAAATCTGCCGATGGCCAAATGGTGTCTGCGCGCCATACGTACACGAAAGGGAGTGATTATGTGGTGGTAGCGACACTACATTTTACAGAAAATGGTACTTCGGTGCGTAAAACCTGCCAGCACACCCAAACAGTCGTGAACCCATACGGTAAGTGTGTGCAGCTGGGGGGCGCTATCCTAGATCGAAATAAGTATAGCTACCGCTATGTTGCTACGATGGATTACGGCAATGGCGCCAGCTTCATAGACGCCGACTTTGACTTCGGCGATGGAAAGACCGCTACGGGCATAAAGTCTACAGATGGCAAAACGGTTTCTATAGATCATACATACGCTCAAGCAGGAAACTATAGTACGAGAGCCACACTACATTTCAGCATAAACGGACAAACGCAAGCCGCTCCGGCATGTGCTGCGCTAGTCACCCCCACGACACCGCCAACTCCAGAATGTAAACCTGGTGTGCCAGTGGGTGATTTACGCTGTAACCCGTGCCAATACGATGCCAATTATCCTGCTAGCGATACGGTGCACTGTGTCGCACCTGCTAGCACCACACTTCCGAATACTGGTGCTGGCAACGTGGTTGCAATATCTGCTGCCGTGCTAGTAGCGGGGTTCCTGTGGTACAGACATTTGTTGTTTAAACGACATAAAGCTGCTTACCTAGCGGCGGATTTTGGCATATCGCCTCTTCCTCTCGGGGAACCGCTTGAGTCTGATGCACCGCTAGCAGCCACGCCGCTTGCGAGCGCTCGCAACCGCCTGACACTCCGTCGACGTCAGCAATATTAGGGGCTCTCGAGGAAAATGGGTTAGTAACTTTGCGGCCTGGAAATAATTGGCTGCCAAATTACTAACCCTTATCCCATTAATCTGCATGGCAGATTATCTGTGGACAAAGACTAGCTTTTTGGTCAAACTTGTGCTATACTGCCCGCAATACGTTATAAAGGGTAGTACTGACTGACCGCTCTCTCGACTTATGTGAAAAATCCCGCCATTTGGCGGGATTTTCGCAGTGCTAGTAACGGTAAAGATAATGTAAATTTTATGCCCTTTTGTAATCACGTCTTGGCATTTCCTCTCTGTTATGCTACAATATTGCAGCTCATCCAATTGGAAAATGAAAAATGCTAAATGTTAATTGGAGCGCAGCGACTCGGCCCCATCGTCTATCGGTTAGGACATCGGGTTTTCATCCCGGCAAGAGGAGTTCGACTCTCCTTGGGGTCACCATAAGAGATTTTTCTTCGGTTAGTAGCCGAAAAACGGAGTTCACCCCTGTAAAAAGGGGTGTTCTTTGTGTTCCACAATCTAAATCTGCATAGGTTGGGAGCTGGTCAAAAAGTACTCCAAAAAGTTGGGCTTTTTTGTGCGGATCGCGCTGCCTTAACAGTAGTAGATCGAGGTTTTCCACGAAGTAGCGCACCCGAGCTAAGATGCGGTCGATATCGAGCGGTTTTTTGTCTGCCATTTGCCGCTGCTCCTTTTGCAGCTTCTTGATATTTTGCTTAATTTTGTCGATCTCGCCCTCCAGATAGGCGATGGTAGTTGGGTTGGACACCATCATAATCTTGTCGAGCGCAACCGAAGCTTGACCCTCAAGCGCGTCAATCTGCTTCTGTAGGGCTTTTCGGTCGTCGCCCGACAGCGCCTGCCTGCGCTCGTATTCTTTCCTGATAGTATCGAGCAGCAGGTCGAGTTTGTCGTCATGTATCTTTATACGGCCGATGAACTGTACGATTTTCTCGTCCATCTTATCTTTTGGTATACGGAAATAGTGGCCGTGGTGGCTACAGTGATATGCCGGGTAGAGCTTTCCTGATTTACCTCGGCTCGCGCTGCCAAGCAGAGCATGCTTGCACTCCGGGCAGAGGATGAACTTTTTGTAGGGGAAGTCGGCATTGCGGATTGTTTTGTCTACCACATGCTTTTTGGGTAGCTGGCGTTGTATCTCGTACTCACCGTCGGCCTCATTGTAGGCAATGTATTTCTTGCCCCGGTTTGCTCGGTTAAACAGGTCGATGCTGATGAGCCCGTCAAAAGCACATTTCGTGGGGCTATAGTTTGTCCATTTCTCCACGTTGATACCTGCGTAGATCGTGTTGGTGACGATCTTGTGCAGGCGTTTGACGGTGAGTGGGCGGCCGCCGCGCTTGGAAATAACTTGCGTCAGGTCTTCGGTATTGCGTATGTAGCTGACGCGTGTCTGATAACCCAGATCATTGAGTTTCTCTACGATCTCCTGGTCGGTAAGCAATCCGTCGGCACGCAAGTCGAATATCATGCGTACATATTTTGCCTCCTCTTCGCGGGGGCGTAGTATGGTGCGCTTGCCTTGGTTGGTGTCGACTTTTTCACTCACGAAGCCGTAGGGTGGCTGGCGCATCCAGTAACCGTTTTGCGTGTAGCGGATTTCAGCACCAATCATACGGCTCATGATGTCGCGCAGCTCGTCTTTGGATCGCTCCGCTTCTAGTATTTCAGATTTCTTGCTGGGGCTGTATATGCTCCATTTGTACTCGAAACCCAAGTGGTCGAGCGTATTGACCTGCTGGGCGCTGATGACGCCGTAAATGTCGACGAGCTGCACGCGGCTGGCCTCTAGCTGTGATTTCAGCATATCGTAGCTCAAGCTGCCGCCGCGTGTAAAGCGGTCGATTGACTTTATGATAAACAGATCAACGTCATTCACGGCGTCGGTACAATAATCGACCGCCTCCTGCATCGGTTGCTGTTCTTTGCTGGCCGACTCCATGAACACAAAGAACTTTTTGATCACGATGCCCTTGTTGGCCGCAAAACGCTCTATCTGCTCTTTTTGCGCCTCGGGCGAGTCGCCATCCGTACCTTGCTTGGTCGTTGATACGCGTATAGCGGCTACCGCGTTTTTGCCGACTAACTCAGATTGCATGCATCTACCCCACTTTCTCTTAACTCTTCGTCAACGATCTCAAGGAGCAATGCCGCTAGGTATTCCAGGCGCTCGTTTTCATCCGCCTGTATGATGGCGGGTAGGGGCGCTAAGTTGTTTTTTGATCCTATCGGCTTGTTCATTTTACTCTCGCTATGTTACCTTATAGGGATAATTATAGTACACTAATAGGGATAGTTTCAATGCTTATGCTGTTGTATTATTTTCTAATTACGAAATTAGAACTTTTTTGGACTACCACCTCTGTAATACTAGCTATTTTAGGTTCCCTCTTTTATACTACGTATAACGTATGGCTAGACAACTAAACGACAAACAACTTAACATCCTCGAACTCATCCTTCGCTTCCGCTATGCCACTACAGATAATCTTGCTAGTACCAGAAACATTACAGCCAACTCTGCCTATAGCGCACTAGAGATACTACACAAGGCTGGATATATTGGAAAACTACATGAAAAAAGCTATCGATTGCAGAACAAATCGGCACGATACTTTTTGACATCTCAGGCTATAGACTACTTACGTAATGAAGTAGGTAGTCAGCTACCAGACTCTGCCTGGAAAGCACGCAGCAAAGACGCCAACCGATCCGCAGCCTTCGTGGACCAGCAAGTAGCCATACACGGCGCCTACAATGTGCTACACGGTATATACGGCGATTCCGCACAGATTATGACTGCACTAGAGATGGGTGGCGAGGAGGGTATAATCCGACCGCTACCTGGCTTGCGGGTGCGACCAACATCTTGCAAGAAGTTCTTTGTCGAGCTTACGGACGGTCAGCACCTATTCATCGCCAAAAAACGCATCCGCAAATATATTCAAAACTACGATGATGGTGACTGGGAGTGGGATGAATACCCGGATGTCTACATGGTGCGCGCAAGCTCTGCCGCCGAACGCACGGCACTGCGCAAATACGCCGCGGAACGTATGGAGGATGCGTATTTAGATGAGGATGATTTTTCATTCCACGTTGTCACAAGTGTGGCGCAGATTAAGCGCATATGAACAATTGTTGACATCCAGTCCCTAGGGAGTAGAGTAGTGACATGACCGCAGATGCAAAAAACATGGATGATGAACTACGACGTTTCAGTAAAGTTGTCCGCCTGGTGAGAGAAATGCCCGATCAGGATGAAGACCCAAAATATGCTGCCATAATGGACAACCTCTGTACGGACACCTCACAAGAAGCGCAAGATGTGCGAGACATTTTCTGGCGTATGCTTGATGCAGAGCATCGTACCGCCAAAGGCTAGGCGTACTGAGCCTTTTATCGTCTTGCTCAGGACGTTCTGAAACTACTCAGCCGTCACAATCTCCACCCAGTTAACCCGACCAAGCGCCGCGTTTACGAAGTCGGCAATCAGGCTTACCGGCTCAAACTCATACAGTTCTTGCACGAGCTCTTCGAGCTGCTCTGCCTTACCACGCACGCTTCCGCTTTCTGCTTTTATCGCCTCAAGCGCTTCGTATGTCAGCCTATCGTTATTTAGCCACAGCGCCACCAACCACGTCTCATAATTCGTCCATCCGTTGTATCCTGTTGTCTCACTCATCACTTATCTCCTTCAAAATTAGCTAATACCAAAAACCCGGAAGCCATCTACTGACTTCCGGGCTATAATGAAAACTGCCAGTGAACTAATATTCACTCGCAAGCATAACGGTCAAGACTCGCCGACATTTCGACGAAAGCGGGTCTTCACCGTGCTTGAGTGTCTTGTCATAGCAATCAATCTTCCAAAACACCTTTTCGCCCAGCCAATACACCGTACCGAAGTCGTGTTCTCCATACGGATCGTTGTCCTCGGTAAACTCATTGAACCTACGCACTTCATCGATCAGCCCAACCAAATCTTCAAGTATCTGCACACCACGTGTAACCACAATCCCTTGTCCGCTTCTACGAAACTCATCATTAACCCTTGCAATCTCAACTGCATTTTCTGTCTGCATAATATACCTCCTTTTTAATTCTTATTCCTGAACGGAATCGACCTTCCCGCTGCGCGTCCGGGGCAAGGGGTAAATTGGACGAGTCAAGGTGGAGCACCCCACGTCTGACCGACCTTGAGTCGGCCAATTTCCCCCTTATACTGAATAGGCAGTGGGAAGGTCCAACTCTTCAAAGTGACAACAACTAGAATTGGATGGTTTAGGTTCTTAAAAAGAGCGTAAGAAGTTATACTTGGTATAGATGATTGACGATTTAGTTAGTAAATACCAGAACGATAGAGCGTACTACATTACTGATGCATATAATGAAGCGCAGCTTAGAGCCGATTTTCTAGACCCCTTATTTGGGCTGCTTGGTTGGGATATGCAGAACAAACAGGCTAAAGCCACGGCGGAGCGCGAAGTGGTGGTCGAAACACCTCTCAAGGCAAGCGCTGGTGCTGCGACTAAAAAACCTGACTATGCCTTTCGGCTTTTTTCCGAAAGGAAGTTCTTCCTGGAGGCCAAGAAGCCGAGTGTAAACATCAGTATTGATCCTGAACCCGCCGCACAGATACGACGGTATGGCTTTACGGCAAAAATGAAAATATCAGTACTCTCTAACTTTGAATATTTAGCAATATACGACTGTTCTCGCATAGTGAGTGCAGATGACAGTAGTGCTAACTCCAGAGTAAAGCTGTATCACTATACTGAGTATTCCGAAAAGTTCGATGAGATACGAGACCTCCTGGGTAAAGAAAGCGTTTATTCGGGAGAATTTGATAAAACGTGGTCTGCAATTGAAGTTCAGCTGCAGCGATTTAGTATTGACGATCTATTCTTGTCGCAAATAAACCAATGGCGAGTCGTGCTCGGAGAGCAGATATTGTCTCATAACACTTCAATTTCTCAACGCGAACTGAATGATCTCGTACAAAGCTATCTAAACAGCATCATCTTCCTGAGAGTCTGCGAAGATCGAGAACTTGAGAAATACAAGTCTTTGCTCAAACTGGCAACTGAGGGAGACTTTAACAAGTTAATAGTTAAGTTTCAGCAAGCCGATAGAAAATATAACTCGGGTTTATTCAACCACAAAATGAATGAGCAGGTTATCAAGAATAATGCGTCTTCGTTCTGGAGTATTATCAGGGAGCTATACTTCCCGCACACATCCTATTCATTCAGTGTCATATCATCGGACATATTAGGGCGAATTTACGAAGTATATCTAGGAGAAGAGCTTACCATTTCTAGCGGAGTGTTATCTCTTGATAAGAAACCGGAACATGTAGACCGGGATATCGTAACAACGCCCACTCCCATCATTAGAGACATACTCGGCTCCTCTCTAGCCAAACAGCTAGACTCAAAAAGTGCCGATGAGGTATTGATGGTACGCTTGGCAGATATAGCATGTGGCTCGGGTGCTTTTCTCTTAGAGGCTTTTCAGATGATCAATGATTATCTAATCGACTGGTATCTTGCGAATGAACCCGAAACGCTTACGCAAATCAGCATTGCAAATTATAGGCTCCCTTATTCTCTAAAGAGACAAGTGCTTGAACAGTGTATATATGGCGTAGATAAGGATTACGGGGCCGTTGAAGCGTGTAAATTTGGGCTCTTGCTTAAACTACTTGAGGACGAGGATAACGCCAGTATTGCAACCCCAGCACTACCAACCCTTAGTAATAACATTCAGTTTGGAAACAGCCTAGTTGGTAGTGATGACGTATCAGACGAGGAAAGAGGCCCTATTAATCCATTACAAAATTCAGCCCACAAATTCAATGTTATAGTCGGCAACCCTCCCTATATGTCAACAGAGGACATGAAGCGATTCACCCCTCAAGAGCTGCCTATCTACAAAAGGAAGTACAAGACGTCCTATAAGCAATTCGATAAGTACTTCTTGTTTATTGAGCAGGGTTTTGAGCTCCTGGCGGACGGCGGGCACCTTGGATATATAGTTCCGAGTAAGTTTATGAAGGTTGGTGCAGGACAAAAACTCCGTGAATACTTGTCGGAAAACTGTGCGCTTGAGGAGGTTATATCTTTTGGTGCCAATCAGGTGTTTAAGGATAAAACTACGTATACCTGTATCCTTATACTACAGAAGCAAAAAAGGGAGACGTTTACATACCAAGAGGTATCCAGTCTTCCCGCATGGAATGCGCTGACTCTTAAGCAGAAAACAGCCAACCTCTCGACGATTTCATTGAGCGAACTTGATAACGATGTATGGGTAATGATTCCGGATAGCTTGCGTAGTGCTAGGCATAAGTTGCTGCAGAATACCCAGACACTGGAAGATCTAGTTGGGCAAGATGGCATATATAACGGTATACAGACCAGTGCGAATAGTGTGTATATACACAGTGCTGATCGTGAAGACGAGAATTATGTCTACTTCTCCTACGGCTCTAGGGACTGGAAAATCGAAAAAGAATTAACGCGGCCGTATTTCAGGACAGCTTCTGGAGACGGCACTCTTAGCAGCTACAGAATGCTGAAGCCAAATTCTTTTGTCGTGTATCCGTATGTTAAGGATAGCGACAGACTTTCCCTTGTCGGGCTATACGATTTGGAAAGAAACTATCCTCATGCGTTTTACTTTCTAAATAGTTATAAGTCGATACTGAGCGACCCCAGACGAGACATTAAACCTACTCCGGAAACGCCCGATGAGTGGTATAGCTATGGACGCCACCAGAGCCTAGAGAAGTGTGATGTCGATCAAAAGATTGTTGTTGGGGTTATGTCTCAGGGCGATAAATACGCGATCGACACTAGCCATACTCTGATATCCTCCGGTGGCACTGCTGGATACTGTATGATTACATTGCCAGAAGAATCTCAATACTCTGCGTACTACCTTCAAGCAATACTTAGCTCAAAATACACGGAGTGGTACGCTTCTTTAATCGGTGAAGTGTTTAGGGGTGGCTATATCGCTCGCGGAACAAAGGTGCTAAAAAGACTCCCAATCAAGGTAGTCAACTTTGACCTGGAAGAACAAAAACTGATCCATGACTCTATCGCAAACACGCAACAAAAACTAATACAGCAACAATCTGCAGTAGACAGATATGCGACCAATCCTCGAGAGTTAGCACTAGCGGAAAGAGAGTTTTATCGCATCAAGACAGAACTTGATAAGCTGATAGACAGCTTGTATGGCTTGGGCGAGGACGGCAAATTAATACCATCAATCAAAAAAGCACATGCGTCTAATTAGTGAGGTATCAAACGAGAAATTGCGGGGTGGATTCTACACGCCCGAGAATATAGCTGACTTTATGCTTAAGTGGGCCCTGAGTGACAAGGAAGACGCAGCTATCTTCGAGCCAAGCTGTGGTGATGGCGTGTTTCTTGATGCCCTCAAAAAAGGAAATTTTAAATATAAGTCTATGCTAGGGCTTGAGCTGGATGAAATCGAGGCTAAGAAGGCGGCCAAAATAAAGCCTGCTAAAACGCAGGTGATCTGTGAAGATTTCTACGCTTTCTATTCAAAAAAGAAAAAATTCGATGTTATCATCGGAAACCCCCCATATATTAGATATCAGTTTTTTAATAACCTACAGAAGCATACAGCATCAGTCATATTCAATGAAGCAGGCTTAAAGTACAGCAAGCTAACAAATGCCTGGGTCTCGTTCGTGGTAGGATCGAGTATGATGCTTGCTCCGAATGGGCGAATCGCTTTCGTGTTGCCCGCTGAGATATTGCAAGTTTCCTATGCTAAGCAGCTAAGAGAATTTCTTTCACACTATTACAATAAAATTAATATTATCTCTTTTGAAAAATTGGTTTTCCCGCATATCCAACAAGAGGTTGTATTATTATTTTGTGAAAAAGATGGGACCAGTGACCATAGTATCGAACATCTAGAGTTGCATGACGCTAGTGATCTCATTAGTCTTGACATAAAGGAGCTGAATACGCCAAAAAAGAGGATCGATTTTAAGACTAATAAGTGGACGTTCTACTTCCTTGATCAAGACGAAATTGATCTTATCGAGAGAGTAAAGGAGCGCGGAGTTGTCTCTAGGCTTGGAAATTACGCAGGCGTGGAAGTGGGCATAACTACAGGCTCAAATAGTTTCTTCACGGTTCCACACTCAATTGTAGAAAAGTATAATCTTGAGGACTTTGCTAAACCACTGGTTGGGCGCAGTGTTCAGGTTCCGAGCCCTGTCTTTAGAATGCGTGACTGGAAAGATAACATTGATAAGCAGGCACGAGCTTACATCTTAGACTTCCCTGCCAAAGAGGAATTATACGAACGGAAACACGAAGGTGCGTTATCGTACATCCGGCTTGGAGAGGAGTCGAAAATTAATGAAGGTTACAAGACTAGTATCCGAGCTGAATGGCAGACGATACCCTCCCTAAGAAAGTCAGAAGCGCTATTTATACGTCGGAATAATCTTTATCCTAAGCTGGTCATTAATGAGGCGGGTGCATATACGACGGATACGATGCATCGCGTTACCCCTAAGATCGGTGTGAACCCCCAAGCTTTGACAGCGAGCTATTACAACTCTCTGTCTTTAGCTTTTAGCGAGATATCGGGGCGAAGTCACGGTGGCGGTGTCTTGGAGTTAATGCCAAGCGAGGTAGAAGATATTTTGTTGCCCTACAATTCAAATAACTCTGAGCTACTACCGTACATTGAAGATTCACTGAGGTCGAAAATCGAGATGGAAAAACTGCTCTCCTATACAGATAAGAAAATTTTGGGAGAAAACCTAGGCTTTACCGAGAAAGAGATCAAGATGTTCAATAGAATATGGCTTAAGTTGCAAAGGCGACGGCTATACCGGGATTAACAACCGGAGTGCGCATACGTCACGTTCCAAAAAATTTATCTAAAATATACCGATTCTAACGGCGTCAAGATTGCCAGCCCATCAAACAGCATGACGCGGGTGTATGAGCTTGCCTATGACGAAGGGTGAATAGGGGATGTTTTTTAGATGTATAATGTAACTATACAGCGTCATTAGCAAGAGAGATTTTCGGATTATGGTACAAGACCCCGAGCCAGTACGAGAAAAGCAGGAGTTGCCTGCAAGGAAAATACCAACTAACAAGTTGAGCATATACTTAATCAAGACAGATATCGATGTGCCGCATCAGCTTTTCTCGGAATCGCTAAGCCCGATAGATTTAGGAGTTAGGGGCAAGCTATACGTAACACCTTCGCACTCGAATAAGCCGAAGTGGTTATCAAACTTTTTTGGAAGTGATAGCTCTTCGGTAGATAATATCCCGATTTTTACAGCATCGGCTCGTGCGGTTCTAGTCGTCGAGGGCGTCAAAAAGCGGAATTTTGCGATATGTTTTGGCTACGGAAAGCATATGCTCAATCCGGGTGCTATTGAACAGAGGTTTGGGATCAAAACTGCGTTAAGTGTACTCGACCCAGAAAATATCAGAAGTATCGACAAGACGTCCCTCGAATCTGTTCCCAAGCACAGTAAGGAGCAAATAAGCCAGGATGGGGACAAAGAAAGCTTCGGTCTCAATATCGAACAGGACTTGGTGCGGGCAATCACAGGTAAAACAAAAATTGCGTACGCTGCACTGGGTAGAAGTGTTAGTGGTAAGGATGCTCTCTACATTTCGTCCAAGATAGACATAGTTAACGTCAGGAAAATCCTGGAACAGTGCATCGAAAGATATGAAAGCGGAGATTATAAAACCGATTTCGAATGGATTGATCAGATAGCCGAGATAGACGACGCCCAGACGAGGGAGCGGCTAAACACAGAGCTCGTGAGGCAGCTTATCGATGGAAGCGGCCAAAAAATATGGGCAGCAACTCCGGAGCACATAGAGTGGTCTGAAATCTCTGGATTTGCCTATGGTCGGTACAATATTGACCAAGATACACCGTACGAGGATATAAGTCTTACTAGAATCGTTGATTTTATCGGAAAGGAGAAGCTTTCTCTAGAGAGGCTTAAATCAGCTAAAGTACTCGCAATATCTAACGAGACAGACGACGTGTTGCACACATGGCGCTGCTTTGACTGTATATATGCTGAAGTTGATGCAGACGGCGACACGCACATGATTACAAATGGACGGTGGTATAAAATTAATAAAGATTTTGTGGAACGGGTTAATAAAGAGTATCAAGCCATTCCGCGCTATGCAGCGAAACTGCCACCTTATGACAAAGCGCTTCATAATAACGAGAACGGCTACAACCAAAAGCTCAAAGATGAGCTATCGGGCGTGTGTTTCGATGCAGACAACATCTCCTACGGCGGCGGCTACAGTAAGATCGAGTTTTGCGATGTGTATTCTAGCGATAAGACGATTTTTCATGTTAAGCATTACTCCGGCTCAAGTACGTTGAGCCACTTATTTTCACAGGGAGCGGTCTCAGGCGAACTAATGAAAAACGACCCTGAATTTCGAAAGCTCGTGAACAACAAGCTTTCCAGTTCACTCAAGATAACCGACCCCAGCGCAGAGTACAAGCCAGATGGTCAGCGGATTGTGTATGCGATTATCACAAGTAAAAAAGACCGGTTTGATATCCCGTTCTTCAGCAAAATTAATGCCAGGAACGCAAGAAGGATGCTCGACGGGTTCGGCTACAAAGTCGAGTTGGCGGGAATTGAAAATATAACCAAAACAGATTCTTAGACTATAGTTTCACCACTGATGGGCTCTTGGGCTTCCACGCCCATAATCCGGCAGTAGAAGTTGTAGGTTGGGAGGTTGGCTATTTCGCCCTTCTCTATATATGGTTCAAACAGGGGCAGGATTAGTTCTTCGTCTTTGGGACTGCCGGTGCGGAAGGCTACGACGGTGCCGACGTTGGCCAGGATGATGTTTACCAGTTTTTGATCGTCTTGCTGCTGGGTGCTTTGCTCGGCCATAGTCAAGAATACCTGATATTTACGAGCTTCGCTGAGCATTTGCGTGAAGCTCATGGTGGCGAAGTTTTGGAACTCGTCGACGTAGAGGTAGAACGGCTTGCGGTCAGTTCGCTTTTTCTCCGCGCGCTTGAGCGCTGCTAGCTGTAGCTTGGCGAGGATGGTTATGCCGAACAGCATAGAGGTGTCTTCGCCCAGGCGGCCCTTGGAAAAGTTGCAGATGAGTATTTTGCCGTCCAGTATCTCATCAAAATCTATGGCAGACTTTTCTTGCTCTAGCATGGCTCGGGCACTGGCCGAGAATAGGAATCGCCCAATCTTGGCAGTGATACCTGCGGCCATTTTGACCTTTTGCATACTACCAGCTTTGCCTAGCTCGTTTCTCCAGAAGGCCTTGAGGTCTTCGTCCTGCAAATTTTTGATAGCATCCTTGGCAAACTTGCCATCGTTGAGCAGGCGAAAGATGGTAAATAGCGTTGGTCTCTCTAGCGTGAGTGCCGTCTGTACAGTATTTCGTAGCACGTACTCTATACGGTGACCGCCACTATCATCTTCGGAAAACACTTTGCGCATAACCGATACGACCGATTCAGTGACGCGGTCTTTTTCGCGTAGCAGATTGTTGCCCTCTAGTCCTTCGGGCAGCTCTAGCAGGTTTACGCCGATTGGATGATCCAGGTCGTCTGGGTTGAGGTATATCAGGTCTTTCTCGCGCTCTTTGGGCATGTGCTCCAGCAGCTCCTCTGCCAGATCACCGTGTGGGTCGATAATCGCTACGCCTTTGCCGCCGCGTATATCCTGCACCAGCTGATACTTGAGCATAGTGGTCTTGCCGCTGCCCGTGCCACCTACAATGAACATGTGTCGTTCACGCTCGGATGAAGTCAGGCCAATCGGTGTTTCGCTGCCGTGGTGTTTATTTGCTCCTATGACAATGTCAAAATCCGTATCGCTATGGAGGCTGAGCGGTGCAGGCAGTGTGCGGCTATGCGAGCGAGTGACGCCCTCGGTTTTAATCAGCCCATGCGGGAAATGAAACAGCATAGCAAGCTCACTAGTATTGAGCACAGATGAATTGAATGGCAGTATCGAGCCGACACGGCGGGTGAATAGCCGACGCAGATAGTCTGTCTGCCGGGTGCCGAATCGCTGGCGTTTGAGAATCAAATACTGAAAATTGGTTGTATTGAGCGGTTCGAGTGAAGAAACGAACTCATTTACTAGCCCGCCAGTGCGTGTCATCGAGCGTACACCAAAGCGTATGTCGGTCTGGAGCAGCGGCTTCTCTAGCTTTGCAGCGATTGTGGCGTAGAGGTTTTGTTCTAGGTGGGTGATTTGCCTCTCTTGCTTTTCGGCAGATAGACTCGCTACCCATAGTACGATTGCGGTGGCTGCACCGAATTGCCACGCATGCGCTAGTAGTCCGATTAATAATGACGGAACCCATAGCCAGCTATAGGCGATAAGGTAGTATCGTGGTTTATTGTCGAGCAGAACCTGACCCTTGCCGATCAAACGGTTATAAATGCGCGAGGCCTTGCGTGATGTATAGCGGCGGACGACAAGTTGCATGGCGACTTCTTCGTCATCTGAAAGGCGCGTCATCGCCCCGTGCAGAAATGAAATCGGGTCGGATTTTTGCAGCTCGTCGTGCGGTATGAGCGGAAATGCAAAATGTCGTGACTGAGCTATACAGTAGACGTCGAATTCGTCTGTGTCATCAAGCGTTTCGTGATGCTTGAACCTTAGTTCGGGCAGATATGCGGCGAAGTATTTTTGGATACTGGCAATGGTATATGCAGGAGCAACAACACGGTAGCGAATCCCAGCATATTTGTTGCCGACAATCTCGAACGATATTGTGTCGTACTTGCCAAGACGCTGGCTCATGACGGCAAAAAGATCGCTAGTGCTTTGCGGATCAATTTCTGAGCGTTTAGGCGGGATGAGTTCAAGAGCTTGCAGGTGAGTGTCCGCAAAATAGGCTCGAACGTTATGAGCGATGGCGATGAGTGGTGAGATAACTAGCCGCCAGCACCAGTATGCTATGACCGCTAGTAGAGCACCGTTAATAACAATCGTGGTTGGGGAGTCGCCGAAAATGCTAACAAATAGTGATGATATTGCGTCCATGTGTCTCCAGATTGTTGATTTCCTCTACCTATAATAGCCGAGTTATCCACAGCTTCAAAGAAGTTACCCGCTAAAAGCCATAATTATAGGTGCTATCTAACCAAAAGGAGGGATATATGGCAACAAATACTAAAACAGTAACTCTGGCACGCGTGTCCAGTAAATCGCAAGAGGATGGCTATTCGCTCAACTCTCAGCAAAAGCTGATGGATAAATATTGTGCCGACCAAAAACTTCGAGTAGTGAAGAAGTTTCGCATATCCGAAACAGCATCAAAGAACGAGCAGCGCAAAGTGTTCCGTGAGATGCTGAGGTATGTCAAGCATCAAAAAATCGTTAACCTGGTTGTCGAAAAGACCGACCGTTTGACGCGCAACTTGCGTGATGCTGTAGTTGTGGACGATTGGCTTGAAAGCGATGAGCATCGTAGGCTGCACATGGTAAAAGAGAGTCTGGTTATACATAAGTATTCACGATCTGATGAAAAGCTGATGTGGGGGATATATGTGGCGTTTGCCAAGAAATACACCGATAATCTGCGCGAGGAAGCTATGAAGGGCTGGCAAGAAAAGCTGGCTCAGGGGTGGATGCCTGCGCCGTCCCCGTACGGCTACACAACTACCGTAGAAAACGGAAAGAAGGTACACGTCATAGACGAAAAGCGAGCCTTCCTGGTCGAGCATGCATTCAAAATGTACCTACAAGCCGGTCAAAATATCAGTACCGTGACGGCCGAGGTCGCCAAAAGCGGATTGCTCAGCAGCAAAGGACGACCACTCGTTAAGTCGGCCGTACATAAGGTGCTACGTAACCCTTTTTATATCGGGAAAATTCAATTTGATGGCAAAAGATATCCTGGTGCTCATGAGCCGCTGCTATCGCGCAAGCTGTTTATGGCTGTTCAGGATAAACTGAAAGATGGATACCACGAACGCAAAAAAGAGCACAACCCACTGTTCAAGGGGCGTCAGTTTCTACGTGAAGATAGGCTAGAAGACTATTTGCTCATGTGCCTTGACGAGATTGATAATAGCCGGGCGGGCGGTAGGCTGCTACACAGACTCACTGGACTGCTTGAATCTATGCGGCAGTCGTATATAGGCCAGCACCGAGAGTCTGTCATGAAAGCCATTCGGCAACAAATCAAGCGGCTGGAACGGATAGAGGATAATTTGTACGAGGACAAGTTGGCAGGTGTGATAGGGGGTCAAAAATACACAGACAAAGTTGCCGAACTGCACGATGAGCTGACTATATTACGGGCGAGATTAATCAAACTAGAGTCTGTCGATGACAATCGGCCAGCAGCAGACAAGTCAACTTCAATCCGTGGATTATATATGGGTGAGTCAAAAATCGGCAAACGTACCATAATTCATGAGCTATTTGCGATGTGCTTGGAAAACGGACACGTGCGCTTCGACCTCAAGACGCAGTAGCGTTTGCTGTGGTATTATGGTCTCGTGAGTGAAACCGAACTACAAGACAAGATTTCCGAGAACCTAGCGAAAATCCGCAAAGAGCAGCGCTACACCCAGCGCGAGGTTGCTGAATTGGCCGGGCTAAACCCCAACTACTACGCCAAAGTCGAGCGCGGCGATAGCATGCCCTCACTCAAAACCATCCACAAACTCGCCAAAGCCCTAAAGGTCACCGCCATCGACATCGTCGGGTTTTAGCTTCTCTATCGCTTGCTGACTTCATATTAGCGGCAGGCTGGTTACGTGAGCGTAGCGCCAAGAACTGCTTGATTGAGTTGCTTAGGCTAATGATGGGGTTTTGATGACACGCAATATCTTAGCCTGTGCTAAGTAGTCGGTGCCATCGTTTTCACCAATGATGATTGGCGGGAAATCACCAGTAGACTCTGATAGGAGCCCAATTTGCTTGTTCTTTGGGTCGCTAACAAACTTCTTTATGTTTGCCTTACCGTCAATAAGTGACACGATATAATCCCCTGTCTGGGGTGTAAAAGGTTGCTTGGCATCGGCAATTATATAGTCGCCATTCTCGGCACTTTGTCCACTTATATTTGAGCGATTCATCGAGTCGCCCACTACTCTTAGTGCGAAAAGATCGGCCGATCTATAGTTTGTCGGTAATAGGCTTGATGAGACCTTAAGGTAGCCTGTCACTTCACCATCGGCATATATCATAGCTGGGCCAGCATTTGCGGAGCCCAGTATTGGTATGGAGACTATACTCATACCGTTGGTGAGGTAGTTCTTCAGCTCGGTAATAGTCTTTGCGTTAGTCGGAACTTTTACTAAGCCTTTTTTGATAACTTGCTCGCGATGATGTTTCACTTTTTGGAGACTTGGAATCTCAACCAAGCGAGCAAGCTCAGCTAGCTTCATTGACGTTATATCCTTATCGGCAGAAAGCATCACTAACTTCTGTTGTATTTCGTGCATTGACTTGATTTTATGATAGTACGTAACTCTTGTCAACGGCAATGCTTGATTTACTTGATTTATTCTCTTGACCTACCACATCCTGCAGCGTACTATGTAACTAGTATTCAACGCGCCGGAGTGGAAGGTGCGAAAAATACAAAATTTAACTAACATGCCAAAGGAGGGTAAACTCATGGCTATTACTAACAAACCAAATCAGGTACACACCGTACATCGTCCGGGTGGATGGGCGAATATTAAGCCGGGGGCATCACGTCCCCAGAAAGTTTTTGACACAAAAGCCGAAGCTCAGGCGGCCGGTCGCAAGACGGCCATCAATCAACAGGCCGAACACATCATCCATAATATGGACGGTAAAATCAGCGGACATAACAGCTACGGTAACGATCCGTTTCCACCAAGGGGTTAACCATGGGATTGAATGTCAATCACCCAGCTACATCAGCGCCACTTTACGTGTTTAACGGACCATTCACTCACGTGGACAGCCTTTTGCAGCGCTCAGGGGTCTACCTGATTAGTGTTGTAGAGAACGGTGCTCATAGAGTGCTAGATATTGGCGAGTCTAGCGATATCCATACTAGAGTGAAAAATCACGATCGCCAAAATCAATGGATGGCTAACAATAGCGGCGGACAGCTACACGTATCGAGCTATTATTGTGATGAGTCTACGCGTATGTCCATCGAACAGCATCTTCGCAGCTTATTTAACCCAGTGTGCGGAGAACGATAATGAGTGACGTTACAGTAGGCCAAATTACCTCAACTCCAGACTCAGACGGCAATCACCGGTTGAAATGTCCTAAGTGTCACGCGGAGTTTCTGGCGCACATAACCAGTAACGACGATACACAGCAGGCAAACAACACTGTTTGCGAGGCGTGTGGTTACAGCGGTAAGCCTGTCGAGTTTTTGTATCAAGCCAATAAAGAGGTGGCCGACAAAATGGTCGGGGATTATGCTATGAATGAGCTTAAGAAGGCCTTTGGCGGCAATAAACATATAAATATTAAACTTTAGAATGACTTCTAGCTCTCGTCTGCAGGTTCAGCTTTAAACGATACCATCTCCTTGTGGAGGAGCTCTTCATCGATGCGGCCGAGTTCGCGGTACATGAGTTTCATGCGGATGAGCATTTGTCGTGCGTATTCGGGGTTGGCGTTGGCTGGGTCGGTCTTTTTGAGTTCCCGCACCATTACGGCGATATCTTCTTCAGTTGGTGTATATCCTGACATGCTCATAGTATAGCACCCCTGTTGGATTTCTTCTGGTTTGTGTCATATATCCACGCAGACAGTGAGTTTCGATCAACGAGCACGACGTTGTTGTCGCTGGCCAGCATCCGGGCTTGCCTGGAAAACGTGTTGTTGGTGATGACCATGGCACGGTCGCATTTGTACCGGTTGAGCCCAGTATAGGCTTGTCGCACTGCATCGGCCTTGGCTGGGCTATTGTAGCGCTTAGCCTGGATTCCCCATGTGACGCCATCCTTTTTCGCGATGATGTCGACGCCCAAGTCATACTTTTCGGTCAGTCGAATATCTGTACAGCCCCGTTTTTTGAGTAAATCTGCCAGGAAACGTTCAAACTCCAGGCCGCTCATGGTATCGACGGACGACATAGTGATAGCATCGTATAGGTGCTTGCGGCGCAGTGCTCGACGAACCGTGACAGCTATAACGATCAGGATGATAGCTGCTCCACATGCAATAAGCACGGCAGGGATGTATGGGTGCTGGGCAATAAAGCTCTTGCCGCCACTGTAAGCGTATGCAATGAAACCAATGGCCATTAGCCCTGCGAGGCCACCAATGCCGTCGTCTGACTTTCTGTATCTTTGCCTGCGGTAGTATCTAGCCATTGCTGCCTCCGATTATATCAGTTTGGTTGACGGTACCGTGCTCTTCCACGGCTTCGTCTATCCGTACAATCCCCTCAACAATGTTGTTCCACGACTGGTCAACCTGGGTCACCATAAGGGACTCATCAGCCTTTGATGGGTCTTTTTTGTTGTCTTTCAATCTGTAAAACATACTCAAACCGTCCGTTCCAAACTTTTCGTTCTTGAGGTCGAATACAATACCGTTCTCCGTAACCATCTGTTGGAAGATGACTTTTGTCTCTGCGTCTGCATCTTGCCACATACGAGCAGGAGCATCCATAAAGTTACAAACATAGGTAATAGTAGACTCATTGAGGCTCTGTATGTCTCGTAGCTTATTGAGTTCGTCCTCTAGGTTGAGTCGCTTAATACGTAATGACGATTGATAGTCTTCTTTCTCTTGCTTACTGATATCGCCATCGAGCATAGACTGAAGTGCTTTCTGCATATCAGTATCTATCTTGGTCATATCGTCTCTAACATCGCTGATAGCCTTATTCACGTTTGAGAGTTTGTCTTTGGCGATACGGCGTACAATGACATCAAAGAGCTTAATCGTCTTATCTGTAGGCGTAACATCGTTTAAGAATGCTTCAAATAGCTCATTCGTTCTATCAAGACCCTTTGAACCAGTGCCTGTACATCTTGTGCAGTGATAGCGAGGTGAGCTCTTACCAGAACCTCCAGTAGGTGCACTACCCGTTAAGGGTTTATGACAGTTAATACATAACAGAGAGTGCTTGAGAGGGTAGCTAGCAGTAAAGCGAGGCATCGCCTCATCAGGCTTACGACCATCAAGAACAGCCTGATTACGTAAATATGTCTCAAGCGAGATAAGACCTACGTGTTTAGCCTTTACAGGTTCAAAGTCTGTCATCTTATTACACACAAAGCCCGCATAGGTAATATTTCTTAGAATGTTATTCATTGACTGAGGTGCAAAACGTTCACCCTTCGGGCTGTATAAGCCGATACTCTCAGCATAATCAGTAAGCTCAGACTGTTTCAAATCACCCTCACTGAACCGCTCTAGCATCATACGCATCTTGTCGCTTAAGTCGTTATTGCTATCAGGTTCGAGAGTGAGACGCTCCTTAGTTTTACCGTCTTTATCTTTAACACCAATCGGTACTTTAAGACGGCTATATCCGTAGGGGATATTGCCTTGCCACCAACCCTCAAGAGCAACTTGCTTCATGTTGTCTTTAACTGTTCGACTTTTTGTATCGTTATCATACTGGTGGATAGAGAGTGCAATATTACGCATCAAACGACCCTCTGGTGTATCGTCAATGTTTTCAACTGTAGAGTACAGACGAACGCCCTTTGCCGATAGATGATAGCCTATATCACGACTGTATGACTCTAAATCACGAGAGATACGACTGAGGTTGTAAACTACTACGCCATGCACCTCATTATCTTTAGCTGTGAGTTTTGCGAGCATTTCTTGCAGTTGAGGTCGCTTGGCTGTTTTTGCAGAGATACCGTCATCATGAAAGATGTGTACCACCTCAAGATTATGTTGCTCTGCATAGGCTTGAATTGCGAGTTCCTGAGTCTGTAAAGACATTCCATCAACTTGCTCTTCTGTAGAGACACGCTTATAACCGTAAACTTTGATAGGCTCTTTTTTGTCCATCACATTCATACTCCCATTTTACCACATACCTTATAGTTTTCTGGAACACTAATCTTATCTAAAAAGTAGCTAGCTATCTTAGAAAGAGAGACTATTACTCCCATTAGGTGTTCATCTGAAAGCTCTTCGTACTCTTTACCTAGTATCTTGCGAGCTTCTCCTGTAGTGATGATAGGCTTATCTGATATTGTGAGCGTTTGACCGCTCCATGTTCTTTGTCGTGGCATATTAACCCTTTTTCTTTGGCAGATATAAAAAACACCCGTTCGAGGGCGTACTAATCAGCCTGTTATCGTTGCTAGTTATTAGCAGGACAACGTAGGAGAATGGGCATATTTTCACGAAGGCGAAACTCTGATGCTATCTCTTTATTGCTTCCAACAAGAGTAGTGACTTAGGACTATCAAATAACTAACTAAACGCCACGCCGTGTCGGCTCTGTGTATGATTTAGCTAAGAGATTTAACGTATGTACTACGTCATTAACTGTTTGGTATTATATCAAACCATAAGCGAAAAGTCAATACCTTTGCTAACACCTACAACCTCTGATAAAAATCTGTTGTGCTATAGACAACAATAGTATTGTTTTGTCAAATTATTTATAGTATTTAGCCAATAGGATTGTTTTGTTATAGTTAATCTATGGATGAGAAAAAACCAAAGCTAGCAGTATGTTCTAGTGCCAGTTTCTATAAAACAGTTATTGAATTGAGCTATGAACTAGAGGCATTGAACATTGACGTGGTTCTGCCCAAAACTGCCCAGAAAATGAAACAAGAAGGTAGAGAGAATGACGAAGCAATCATAGACTGGTCTAGTAGCCCTGTTGGATACCACGGGAAGGCACTCCTGATTCGAGAGCATTTTAATGAGATTGCCCGATGTGATGCAGTTTTAGTTACTAACTATGAAAAGCATGGCAAGCAAAACTACATTGGACCAAATGTCTTAATGGAGATGTCAACGGCATTCTTCTTGAATAAGCCAGTATATATCTTGAATGATGTCCCTACTGACTCACCGCTCATAGACGAGATACTAGGACTTGAGCCTGTCTTTCTAAAGGGTGATGTCGAAAAACTGAAAGACCTTCTGTAGCCTCGCTAGAATACCCCAACATCGCAAGAAACGCCCCTGTGGCTGATTCAAATCTTGCGTTTTTATTTATCAAACGTACTTATACTCATCTTACAATTTAGAACGCAAAATATTTGACGAACTTACTGTAAAAAACGGCAAAAACACAGGCTTTAATATGCGAGATGGGTATAACATCAACTTTTGATTTAGGACGTGTGTTTTGCGTTTTGGCTCAGGGGTGAGAAATCGTAAAACGGCACATTTTGGGCAGGTTCTGTTGTACAATAAGTATTGTCTAAACCAGTTATAGAGTCCCGCAAGTATTTGCGTGGTATTTAGCCTTGAAAATGGCACCACGTGAAGCAACTAGGGCTAAATACTCTATTGCTGGTTTAGACACCAAACGTGGTGTCATTTTTGTTTTAAAAAGGAGTAAACATGTCGAAGCAAAGAAAAAGTATTAAGCCTTATCAACTGTTCCTAATTGGACTAGCTCTAATGCTGCCTAGCGTGTTCCATATACTGCCCTCAATGTTTGCAGGCATCCTTGTATGGTTCGGTCTGTTCTTTTGGGTTGTTGCTATATTCAAGTTTATTGGTGGGCTATTCAAGAAGGCTGGTAGTCCTGTTTCAGTAGCCAAAATGCAGAAGAAAATGTATGACGTAAACAAGCGTCAGAATCCCAATGCGAGTAAGGAAGAACTGCGACTCATGACCGTATCCGCAAGGGCTGGATTCAAGAAGCCAGACGAGCTATTACGACTAACTGCATACACGACTAAGGTTGCAGAAAAACTTGAACACCCGAATAACTTTCAGACTATGGTGTATGTGATGATAACAATGGAGTTTAAGGACTTAAACCAAAACCTCAATATGAGTCCTGATGAGCTTCTTGATGAGGTTTGCAAGGTCATTCCTACAAGCTACTAATACGTATAGTTAGTCATAACCAAAAACTACTAGTAATCGCCCGATTTACAGAGGTAAAAGTATGGATTTTTCGTTTTTGCTTATTGTTATGCTTACGGTATAAAGTAGTAGCTCATAAACAGGACTTTGACCGCTAGGCTTGGCCATCCCTATACCACCCCACGTTATTGATAGTAAAAATGGTATAATATACTAAAGGACTTAGCGTGAAACATAACATCGTATTTCTACCCATAGGAGACAGCAGTTGCGGAGATGCCATAGCTATACGTTTATGGGACGGTGAGGATATTGGTACTCAACGCATCGTCATTATTGATGGTGGGTATAAAGATGACTGGCAGAAAGTCAGGGACTTGGTTCAGGACAACTTTGGGGCAAAATGGATTGACCTTGTGATATCCACTCATCCAGACCAAGACCATATCGGTGGCCTAACAGGAGTGGTTGAGAACTTAACAGTCAAGCAACTTTGGATGCACCTTCCTTGGAATCATTCAGATGAATATTTAACCAATCGCCAAGATGAATTTCGTTCTATGACGGCAACAAACTGGTTGAAAAACTCCCTTAACGCCTCAAATGATTTGCAGCTAGCAGCAGAGGCGAATAATGTACCAATCGAAGAGCCGTTCGCAGGCAAGCAGTTCATTACCCCATATGGCACTTTAACAGTACTGTCGCCTTCAGTCGATTTCTACGAAGCACTGTTACCTCTAATACTTGATAAGTCGGCTGAAAAGAGTCAAAGACTACAAACAGCATCTACACTAACTAGCTTATCCGAGTTGTTTGGCAAGGCCAAAGATGCTGTGATGAATGCGATAGAAAGTCATCACATAGAAACCCTGACGAACTCTGGCTCAACAAGCCCAAGTAATAATTCAAGTACCATTATGCTTCTGGAGCTTGTATCAGGTAAGAAGCTGCTATTTACGGGTGATGCAGGGCAAGAAGCTCTCAATCTTGCTCATGACAATTTTGTTGCACTTGGCCATCGGTCAGGCGAACTGGGCTTCGTTCAGGTTCCGCACCATGGCAGTAGACAGAATGTCGGCCCAGATGTTCTTGATAAGTTTTTGGGTACTAAAACCCCACAAGAAGATACTAAACGGGGTACGGCGTATGTTTCGGCTGCTGCAAACTGTACAAAGGATGGCCACCCAAAGAAATCTGTAACTAATGCGTTTAGACGAAGAGGCTACCCCGTATTTCAAACTGGAAATGGCAGTATAAAGCACGGGCATGAGCTGGATGGATTTAGTGGAACGGTGTATCCATTGCCCTTGTTTAGCGAGGTGGAAGGAGATTAAATGGAAGATTTACTAAAAAAGATTAGTGAATATCAGCTATTTAACTTCCTGCTCAGTGGAACTGTATTAGCTTTTCTAATCACCAAAACTACCCCACTTAACTTGCTTAACGACAATATCTTGGTGGCAGTTTTCATCTACTACTTTATGGGGCTTGTTGTTAGCCGAATGGGTTCTTTGGTTATTGAGCCACTCTATAAGAAACTGCGTATCGTTAAGTACGCTCCCTATAAACAGTACCTGAAGGCCGTTAAACTAGACTCAAAAATTGACATACTCTCTCAGGAGAACAATACATACAGAACCCTGGTTGCCATGTTCTTAGTTTATGCACTTGTATATATCTTTTGTTGGCTCTGGCCAGAAGTACTTGAACAAGAGTGGCTGCCGTTAGCAATCGCAGGAATGGGAGTAATACTGTTTAGTCTGTCGTACAGAAAGCAGACAAAGTACATCGCTGCTCGAGTTAATCAGCACAAGTAGTTCTATTCCTGCAGCGATGGATTATGCCAGAGATAATCCCCTCATAAGGTGATAGAGTCGCCTGAACTCCATAAGGATATCGTTCCAATTCGATTCAACCACGTTCACCAAGAAAAAAGATCACCATTCTGGTGGTCTTTTTTCTTGGCTCACTCCAGGCTGAGTCGAACTACTCTTGCGAGCGAGCGCAGCGAGCCCAAGAGGGGGCTCGATAATTACTGAGTATCGCAGGAGCTAGCTCCGAGAAACGGAGGTAATTATACAAAGTACTCTCCTTGGGGTCACCATAGAAAAACACCCACCTTTGCGTGGGTGTTTTTCTATGTTCCCTAGAGTGTTGAACTCCTCATGCGAGCGAACACATGTTATTTTCGGGGCATGCGGGTGGCATTCAGGATGAATTGGGATTTGGGTTGGAGCCAGGGGTGGGCGGCTTCGGTGTCGGGGACGGTGCCGCGAGCGGTTTGACCGGGTGCCAAGGCTTGCGTTTCGGCGGTGAAACGGCGGTTGTTCTTGAGCAGGCTGACCTCGACGAAGATTTTTTGGTACCAGCCCAGTGCTACCAGCTCCCAGGTGTCGAGCAAGTGTCGGTCATCTATACGTACCTTAAAAAGTTTGCCATGCACGCTGCTATGTTCAGCTGGGATTATCACGTAACTTCGGAAGGTTTCACTCCAGTTTTTGAGCAAAATATCATGTACCCGAGTGTCGGTGACCTCATCGAGGAATTGTACGCGCAGTTCGTAGCCAGACAGTACGGCATCACCCAGGCACTTCGGGTGGCGGTGAGTGAGGGCTTTGAGTATATCACCCTCGGTGTCTGACCCGTAGCCAAACAGGTACCCATAGCGTTTGCGCCGCAATAATAACTTCATATTGTAAGTATACCTTGTGCTACAGCCAAATCTACGAAATAGCAAGAAAGCCCTCGATGGTGGGGCGAAGGCCTCGCTTGCTTATTTATTCGGTAAAAAACTGATTAGCTACTGTGTGTCATAGCGGTTGACGACGTTTTGTTCATATTCATGCCACCCGACAGATAGTCGGCGACCATGCCCATGTGCTGGTAGGCTTGGTGGGCGGTGTTGTAGGCAGCGGTGTAATCTTTGGCTGCCATGGCATCGACGATAGCTACTACCTGGTTACCATGGGTAGTGAGGGCCTGCTGTACCTCGGCTTTGTCGTAGCCCGAGTTGTGGCCTGCAAGCCACGTGCTGGCTTTGTCCGTAAAACCGGCTAGTTTTTGTTTGGCTGCATTTTTGGCGGTAGCGTCATTGGCACGGGTGGCATGTACGTAGTCACGATAGTAGTTAATGTGCGATCGCCACAGGTTCAGGAAGTCATTGTAGCCTTGGGTATCTTGCGACGTGTTTTGCTGAGTGGCAGTCGAAGGGCTCTGCGTGTTCATCTGAGTAGCATTACTCTGCTGGGTTTGGTTATTCATATACATCATGGAGGTTATGTCGCGGGCAACTGCTTGGCTGTTTTGGTCGACGACGGCCATAAGTTCTTCACGGTTGGCAGTTTGCTCGAGCTCAGCCTGTAGCGCAGGTACGGTGAAGGCGGCATGTTCCTGCATGTCGGAGCGCAGCGTGGCTCGCATGGTATACATACGGTTGGCTTGGTCATTCGATTGTGCGTTGGTTGTCGAACTTGCCGTAGTTACTCCGGTCGAGGAGCTGGAACTATTACCGGAAGTGCCGGAAGACGAGCTACTACCATTTTGTGTATTCTGGCTGTAATTTTGTGTGGTGTTATACTGGCCGCTCGAGCTTTGTTGCCCAGAGTT
>JAEUQV010000091.1 GCA_016789655.1 Candidatus Saccharimonadota bacterium | reverse complement strand
GCTCGCCAACGATGTCATGGACATACCAGAAACAATGGAACAAACTTCGCCATTGCTCGTCGCCATAGTCATGCAACTCTTTTCCTACCACATTGCCGTCGCCAAAGACCTCAACGTCGACCGGCCCCGCAACCTGGCTAAGTCCGTGACGGTTGAGTAACGGCGGTTCCCTCGTGCCTACAGAATCAGCCCACCGGGCTGTTCTGCCCGCAACTCTTGCAGGGAGACTCCCTGCAATGACAGCCTGGTGGAGCCCGTGACGATTGAGTAGCCTACTGCTTCTTTTTACGTTTTTCGATAACTTCTGCAAAAAGGCTCAGATATGCTTCGGCCGTTTTATCCCAGTTGTATTCTTTTAACGTAGTTTTACGTACAGCTGCGCGAGCAAGCGAGGGATTTTTGAGCTCGGCTACAATCCGTGTAATATACGCACTAGGATCATCAACCGGCACGAGCCAGCCTGTCTTGCCATCTACGACTGCATCGACCGTGCCCGCAAACCGGCCAACCACAGCTGGCGTACCGCAGCTAGTCGCTTCTATGGCGACCATGCCAAAGCCCTCAAAACCAAAACCATCTCTGTTTGGCATAACAAACAGATCACACGCATTATACAAAAGGTTGCGCTGTTTACCGAGTACGTAACCTAGGAGGTGCACTGATTTTTCCAGGCCTAGACGAACAATGCTTGCTTGCACCGCCTCGTAATCTTTGCCCTTACCGGCAATGAGACACACTAAGTCTGGCAGCTCTTCGAGGAGCTCGGGCATAACGGTTTCGACAAACCAGCGCGCGCCTTTGCGTTCGGTCATGCGGCCTGCTAGGTAGATGACTGGGCGGTTCTGCAAATCGACCCCGATGGTCGTTCCAAATGTTTTACGTATCTGTTCCCGGGGTGCTTCCAGGTAAAAATCGTCGCGGGCACCCCAGTGTATAACTCGTGTGGGTATGCCTGGAAGTGTTTCGTGTACTTTTTGTTCGGTGGCCTCGCTAATTGCCGCTACAGCGTCGACTCTTGCAAGGGCCGGGATAACAGTTTTTCCGTACAACTGATTGCCATACACCATTTCTGTACCGTGTATGGTCGCCACGACTGGGCGGCGCACAAACGTACGCAAAAGAGGACTTGCCGCACCCATGAGTCCGTCCTGGACATAGATAACGTCTGGCCGCATAATCCAACCCGCCAGCAACGCCCTTACAACCAGCCATGGGTAGACCAGCGGTAAATATCTGTTGGCACCGCCATATTTAATGAGTTTCACCTGCGCCCGCGGAGCAAGCGCCTCATACAGCCAAGCCGCCACATTCTCCATGCCGCCAATAGTTGGAGGAAACTTACGGGTAACGTATAGGATTTTCATGATTAGACCTTACAGATACTGTGTGTCTTGCCTCTCGGAAAGGACTGCCTGAAGAGATTTGATCTTATCGATTTGATCTTTCGGTACCACTAACAACGCATCGTGCGTATCAACAATAATAAGATCGCTTATTCCTGCGACGGCAATCAGTTTTTGTGGGTTGCTAGATTTTATGAGTGAGCTTCTGACATCAGCAGTAACCACATTACCATCCTCATAATTATCTGGCTCAGCAGAAAAATAGTCGTACACCGAGCTCCAAGTGCCAAGATCTGTCCACTTGAATGGCAAAAGTATGACGATAGCGTCCCCGCCGTCCATAACATTGGTTGTTACTTCTTCGGTAGCACCCTTTTCCATCTCGCTATAGAGCTTCTCGACTGCTTCATGCTCGCCTGGCTTATCTATAGCCTCTTTAATGGCCATGAGCTTTTCGTACCAATCCGGGCGATATTTTTTGTACGCTTCAAGCGCAAGCTCGGGGTACCAGCACATGTGATTGCAGTGCGTCACGACATGAAAGTTCTGTATGAGCTCACGAGTTTCCTTCATCGTTTCTTTGCGGAACACAAACTTGTCTATAGCGTAGGCGTCATCGTCAAGGTTTTGACCAAGTTGTAGGTAATCGACGCCGATGCTTGGTTCGGTAGCCTTAATGCCCCCGGTTAGCATCTTTTTATGCTTTTTGACAAGTTTTTCTGCTTGGCGGATCATCTTCAAGAATTCTTCGGCTGGCTCGCGGTAGCAGTCGGACTGCACCATAAAAAATGGCTCCCCAGGACATACCATGCTCAATCGCAAGAACGCCAGACCCTCACCCGGACCGCGGTCCTTGGCGATATCCGGCTCGATAATGTAGTTTTTGAGCGGGATCTGAGGCGACTGCTCCGAAACATACTTTATGAACTTACGCTTGGTAGAAACAAAGATATCTTCGGCCGGAAACTCTTTCAGTAATATATTGACATTGTGTTCGTAAGGCGTTTCTTCGCCAACGATCTTTTGAAATTGCTTGGGTTTTTCGGTGCGGCTATACGGCCACATCTTAGTACCCTGCCCCCCTGCGACAATGAGTATTTTCATGCTTTATAGTATACAGACACGCGATCACTTTACTAGCAGCGTATAATAATGAACACATAAGGAGACGTATGGGAAACATTTCGGGAATATTCAAAGCATATGATATACGCGGAGCCGTTGGAACTGAACTAAATGAGGAAGTTGCAAAAGGGATCGGCAGGGCACTTGCTGACATGCTTGAGCCAGGCAAGGTAGCCGTAGGACGCGATATGCGACCAGATTCCGGTGCGCTCGCTGATGCAGTTATAGCTGGCCTAATCGAGCAAGGTCGTGATGTTATAGATATCGGTCAAGTTACTTCAGATATGATTTATTATGCGGTCGGGAGCATGAAACTTGCCGGTGGCGCCATGATTACTGCCAGCCACAATCCCGGTAAAGACAATGGCATAAAACTCTGCCGCGAGAACGCTAAGCCTATTGGTCATGAAAGTGGTCTTTATGAAATTCGGGATACAGTTATCAGGGGCGAATTCGCTGCCCTAGCTGCAAAAGCCGGTACTGTGACGAGCAAAAATATCGATGAAGGCTGGGTACAACATGTTCTGTCCTTCATAGACGCCGATAAACTGAAGCCAATGCATATTGCCGTAGACGCCGGTAACGGCATGGCAGGCAAGATCTTCCCTGAACTTGAACCGTATGTACCTTGGGAAGTCGAGGAAATGTATTTTGAGCTCGATGGTACGTTTCCCAATCACGAGGCAAACCCACTGAAGTTTGAGACACTCGCCGACATGATTGCCAAGATCAAGACGCAAAAACTCGATGGCGGCGCCGCTTTTGATGGCGACGGTGATCGCGCTTTCCTAGTTGATGAGACAGGTACGGTACTGACAGGTGGTGTCATGTCCGCTATGCTAGCCGACTTTTTCCTAAGGCAACACCCTGGCGCCAAGATTGTCTACGATGTACGTAACAGCCGCAGTGTGCCTCGAGTTATTAAGGCGGCCGGCGGAAAGCCCGTGCTCGAACGCGTGGGTCACGCCAATATAAAACGGCGCATGCTAGAGGAAGACGCAGTATTTGGTGGCGAGGCTAGCGGTCACTTCTTTTTCCGAGACAACTGGTATGCAGACTCCGGGCTTATTGGTGCAGTTATTGGGCTGTACGTAGCTGGTTTATCAGGAAAGAAACTCTCCGAACTCCGTGAGCAATACACTCATTTTGCAGCTATCCCAGAGATCAATTTTGTTGTCGAAGACAAAGATGGTGCATTGGAGCGGCTTAGTGAGGCATTTGCGGAGCACGAGCAGAGTCGTCTCGATGGGTTAACCGTGAATGTCAGCGAACATACATGGTTCAATGTACGAGCCAGTAACACCGAACCGGTGATGCGCCTGAATGCCGAATCTGACGACCAAGCTACACTCGATGACCTCGTCGAGCGGGTTAAGGAACTGGTGCAACAGGGATAAGTCGGCTGTGCATAGCCGTTGTAAATGTTGCTTTTTCATTTGAATGCGACTATTACAATAGACGCTTGTACTAACACAGCATATACTGGAAACATATGACGAAATTACTTATAACTGGTGGCGCGGGGTTCATTGGGTCAAACTTCGTGCACTACACACTGCAACATCGGCCCGAATACGCTGTCACGGTCATAGATAAACTGACCTATGCAGGAAACCCCGATAACCTGAAGTCCGTCCTCGATAAAATCGAGTTTGTAACTGGTGATATTTGCGATGCCGAGCTCATGGATACGTTGATTGCAGGTGCTGACATAGTCGTACATTTTGCCGCAGAATCGCATAACGATAACAGCTTGCGCGAGCCGTGGCCATTCGTACAAACAAACATAGTCGGCACCTACACCATACTCGAAGCCGTACGCAAGTATGGCAAGCGCCTACACCACATAAGTACCGATGAGGTCTTTGGCGACTTAGAGCTCGATGACCCCAACCGTTTCACTGAAACAACTCCGTACAATCCATCAAGCCCCTACTCTTCTACCAAAGCCGGCAGCGACCACCTCGTACGCGCTTGGGTACGGAGCTTTGGCGTACAGGCAACCATATCGAACTGCTCCAACAACTACGGTCCATACCAACACATAGAGAAGTTCATACCACGGCAGATTACTAACATACTCAGCAATATTCAGCCAAAGCTTTATGGCACAGGCGAACAGGTGCGCGACTGGATACATGTGGATGACCACAATGAAGCAGTCCATCTTATACTCGATAAGGGTGAAGTGGGTGAAACATATATCATCGGCGCCGATAATGACCATGTAAATAATAAAGCTGTCATAGAGATGATATGCGAGATTATGGGTAAGCCCCACGATTGGTACGAGCACGTCAATGACCGCCCAGGTCACGATATGCGTTATGCCATGGATAGTTCCAAGCTCCGCCGTGAGCTTGGCTGGCAACCACGCTACACAGACCAAAATGGTATGCGTGACGGCTTAAAGCAGACTATAGACTGGTACGACACCAATCGCGATTGGTGGCAAGCCGACAAGCAGGCAGTCGAAGCTGCATACGCGAAACAAGGTCAGTAAACATGGAGCTTCAGTACTGTCGCCGGTGCGGAACGGTTCTCGAGCGTCACTCACCGACATCATATCGATGCGAAAACGGACATACACTATTCTTAAACCCTATTCCCAGTGTAGGTGTATTTATCGTTGACCGCCCGAATATGACCGTAACTCTTTCAGTACGCGGCATAGAGCCCCACAAAGGCATGCTCGATAGCTTCGGTGGTTTTGTGGATGTAGAAGAATCTTATGAAGATGCCGTGTACCGTGAACTGCACGAAGAGCTTGGTATTGAAAAACATGAGTACACAAATCCGGTGTATTTGAGAAGTGCTGTTGGCCACTACTCTTACGAGTCAGAAACCCTAACAGTCGTCAGTAATTTTTACTGGATAGAGCTAATCGGTATGGCAAAACTAGTAGCTGGTGATGACGTTGAAAATACCGTTACAATCCCTCTTGGTGAAGTAGAATTGTCGAAATTGCATGACGATGACGTTCGAGCAGGTATAATAGAATTGCTAAAGCAGTTGGAGGCAAGCAAATGAGTTTTGACCCAAGTGATTACAATGAACTAACGGTTAGTGAGACAGTAATTCCGGGCATGTTTGTAGTGAAGCTCCCAGTGCATGGTGATAGCAGGGGCTGGTTTAAAGAAAACTACCAGAAAGCAAAGATGGAAGCACTCGGCTTGCCATCGTTCGACGTCGTACAAAACAATTTTAGTTACAACGACAAGCGTGGTGCGACTAGAGGGCTACATGCTGAACCATGGGAGAAGTTTATATCTCTTGCAAACGGGAGCGCTTTTGGTGCTTGGGTTGACTTGCGCGAAGGTGATAGTTTTGGCAAAACTTTCACTGTAGAAATAAATCCAGGTGTAGCCATTTTCGTACCACGTGGTGTAGCAAACGGCTATCAAACGCTAGAAGATAACGTTACGTACACATACTTGGTAAATGCCCATTGGTCACCAGATGTAAAATATGTAGCCGTAAACTTATTTGATCCCGCTCTTGGGATTACGTGGCCAATACCTCAAAAGGAGGCTGTTATATCTGATAAAGATGCTGCTAACCCCTTATTAAGCGACGTTACGCCATTGGAGGCATAGATGGACGATAGCAAGATATTTATAGTTGGAGCGAATGGACAACTTGGCACTGCACTGCGTACACAATATCCCGGTTCAAAATTTGCCGATATAGGCGAAATGGATATAACTGACCGTGCGTCAGTTGAGTCATTTGACTGGTCGGGGATTGAGTACGTATTGAACGCAGCTGCTTTTACGAACGTTGATGGCGCTGAAACCCCAGAAGGAAGAATCGCCGCGTGGAAAGTAAATGCCTCAGCCGTGGCAAACCTAGTTCGCGTTTGCCAGAAATTTAATATGACACTTTTGCACGTATCGAGCGATTATGTATTTGATGGTACACAAACACCACACCTCGAAGATGAATCATTTAGCCCATTGGGCGTCTACGGGCAAAGCAAAGCGGCTGGAGATGTCGCGACCAGCTTACTTGAAAAACACTATATTTTACGAGCAACGTGGGTTATAGGAGAGGGAAAAAACTTTGTCCGAACCATGTTAAGCCTAGCCGAGAAAGGCATATCTCCGACTGTGGTCGCCGACCAGATTGGTCGCCTGACTTTTACGAGTGAGCTCGTGCGCATTATAGACCACTTGCTTACGAGCAAGGCGCCCTACGGGACCTACAACGCGACAAATGATGGTACGCCAGCGAGTTGGGCAGATATCACCCGTGACATCTTTAATGAAGCAGGCTATGCACAACTAACCGTGAGCGACACTACCACAGCAGAATATTTTGCCGGGAAAGTAGGCATCGCTCCTCGCCCGCTCCAAAGCGAAATGAGCCTCAACAAGCTCCACGCCACTGGTTTCAACAGCAGGAATTGGCGAGATGACCTGAAAGACTACATTTCGAGAGAGCAAAACAAATGAGCGAAGAAGAGTTGCGTAAGATCGCTATCTTTCAGCAGAAAGAAATCCGTAAACAACTTCATAATGGTGAGTGGTGGTTTGTCCTCGTCGACATAGTAACAGCCTTGACGGACTCTGCCGACCCAGCGCAGTATCTCAAGCGCTTACGTCAGCGTGATAGTGAATTAGCTAAGCTATTTGATCCCGTTGATAAAGGGGGGTACAAATTGTACCCCCCCTTGTCTTACCTTTTGATACACCTGGCGGCAAACAGCAACTACTCTCATGGAATACGGAGGGTATTTTCCGGCTTATACAATCAATACCGAGCAAAAAGGCAGAGCCATTCAAGCGTTGGCTAACGCGAACTGGATACGAGCGCGCACAGCTGGAAAGTGAAACAGGAAGAAATGTCGTCAGCGAACATAACTACTTGGCAGACAAGCCGCAAACTAAGAATAAGGAGATCAGTTCATGAAAGGAATTATACTTGCGGGTGGGTCAGGGACGCGTTTACACCCTATCACTAAAGCAATAAGTAAGCAGCTCATTCCCATTTACGATAAACCTATGGTATATTACCCGCTCACAACTCTTATGCAAGCAGGCATAACTGAAATTCTGATCATCACTACGCCCGATGACCAAGCCGGGTTTCAGCGGCTGCTAGGGGATGGTGCGCAGTGGGGTATTTCCTTGTCATACGCTACACAACCGTCGCCGGATGGGCTCGCCCAAGCATTTATAATCGGCGAGGAATTCATAGGCAACGATAAGGTCGCCCTGGTGCTTGGGGACAACATTTTTCACGGTCATAAGCTCGATGAATCGCTTAAAACATGTACTGCCCCAGATGGTGGTATCGTTTTTGCCTATCAAGTCTCCGACCCTGAGCGATATGGCGTAGTCGAGTTTGACGGTGACATGCACGCTATTTCAATAGAAGAAAAACCAGCTCAACCTAAGTCCAATTACGCTGTAGTAGGACTGTATTTTTATGATAACGACGTAGTAGAAATTGCTAAATCGATCAAGCCCAGCGACCGCGGAGAGCTTGAAATCACGACCGTGAATGAAGAGTACCTGAAACGCGGCAAACTCAAAGTAACAACGCTAGATGAAGGTGATGTCTGGCTCGACACCGGCACTATAGACAGCCTAACCGATGCCAGCGACTACGTGCGCGTCATGCAAAAACGCACCGGCCAAATCATCGGCTCCCCCGAGAAAGTCGCCTACGAACAGAGCTTCATCACCGCCGAACAACTCACCGCCCTCGCCGAGCCTCTGAAAAAAAGTGGGTACGGTAATTACCTACTCGGCGTTGCGTAACGCGCTATTTCCGCTGCAGCCTAAAAGCCTAGCTTTATTCAATGCTGATTGCCCTAACTTGCAGGTAGTAGTATAATGTGTTTACAGTTAGAAAAATAAACATAGCATGTATAAGTTTAGTCTCCCGGATTTGCAAAAAAGTACACTCGTGAAAGCGGGAATTGCTGTGGTATTAGCTTGCTTCGCTCTATTAACATTAGAACAGATGAACATTACAGATTTGATTCACAAAACACCTGATTCGAAAACCCCTCATTTCACAAGCCCCACAAAGGCTGAAGCCGAGAAGCAAGCAAGCGAGTCTGCTACGGAGAAACAATCATACCTAGACAGTACAAAAAATGACACGATGAACTCTAATTCGAGTAGTGCTCCGATATCCTCACCAACATCCGACTTTACGCTGACTTCATCGCAGAGTGGTGACATCGTAACAATACTTACTAAGGCTCGGGGTATTTCAGGGGGAGAATGTAAAATGACAGTGACTAAGGGTACGAATACACACTCTCAGAGCGCAACATTAATCTACCAACCTGAGTTTTCATCGTGCGCTGGTTTTAGTATAAGCAGAGATGCATTAGGAGCTGGGTCCTGGACAGTATCTGTAACTATAACTCCCACAAACAGTACGGCTATAACAAAGTCACTGACTTTGGAGGTTAATTAATCGTGAATAGAATCAGTAAGCTGATTACTATATCCGTATTGCTTTTTTCCTGGAGCCCTCTAGCCTACCTGTACGGCTCCACGTCAGCCGTAACTGCAAGCGAGTGGAAGGCAGGGAGGATAATTGACGATAGCATATTTACAAACGCGAATGGTATGTCGGTCGGTGACATACAGACATTTTTGAACAGCAAAGTACCTTCTTGTGACACTAACGGCACTAAGCCAGCCACCGAGTACGGCCGATCTGACTTGACTCATGCGCAATATGCCGCCTCCCGCGGCTGGCAGGCGCCTCCGTATATATGCCTTCGCAACTACTACGAAGTGCCGAAAACTAGTCCTGGGCCGGGGATACCGGCAAACAACTTTAGTGGCTCAATCCCCCCCGGAGCAATCAGCGCAGCGCAAATAATTTACAACGCAGCCCAACAATACAGGATTAACCCCAAAGTGTTGCTTGTGACTATTCATAAGGAATCTTACGGGCCGCTTACCACCGATACCTGGCCACTTGCAACCCAATACCTACACTCCATGGGCGCCCACTGCCCGGACACAGCTGCGTGTGACTCAAATTACTTCGGCTTCTCTATGCAAGTTTATGAAGCAGCCTCTCTTATACGTTGGTACATCGACAGTATGTCTCAACCATGGTGGCAATACAAAAAACCATATCAGACAAATAGCATTAGATGGAGCCCAAATGCTAGCTGTGGAGCAGGCGATGTATACATAGAGAGCAAAGCCACGGCTGCATTGTATACATATACGCCATATCAGCCAAATGCAGCAGCACTTGCTAACCTCTATGGAACCGGCGATGGCTGTAGCGCATACGGAAACAGAAACTTTTGGAGAATATACAATGATTGGTTTGGCTCAACACGAAACATACCTAGCCAATGCGACTCGAGTATCACTGGGATAACTTGTATTTGGGAGCTTATAAAGCCTGGCGGAGAATACTTCTACACTAGCAGCATACTGGAACGCGATACCGCTATAAATAATGGCATCAGTTACGTTGGGGTCGCCTTTTATGCAAGATCTAACTCCCCATCTGGAGGTTCAACCAGAATCCCAACATATCGAGTGCAGAAAAACGGTGCACACTTTTGGACGAGTAGCGACCTTACATATCAGCAGCACTTAGCATCTGGATGGACGGACGAGGGCATTGCATGGTACACAGATCCTGACTATTCGAACACTGGTACCCCAATATATAAGGTTGTCGATCCTGGCGACAATCAATCTCTATATGTAAGATCTGAAGAATACGCTAGGTTCATAAGCTGGGGTTACGTGTATGGCGGAGAGACCCTTAACTCCCCAACAAAATATTTTGAAACCTCGCCCACAAACAATTCATACCAAAATGTATATAGAATTGCCCAATGTGATGGTGACTATATTTATACCGTTTCAGTCCCTGAAGCAGAGGCTATGGTAAAAGATAGTTGCAATAAATACGAGGGCATAGCCTTCTATGCAGCGTACAGTGGAAGTTCAAGTGGTACTGTGGCAGTAAATCGGTTCTACAATAATGGACGTTACATATGGACAGCTTCCCCGGCAGAGACCTCCACTCTCACGAATGCTGGGTGGAAATACGAGGGCATAGCCTTCTATGCAGTCTCAGGTTAGCGTATACTAAAGTTTAATGACTAAACAGCAACGAGTTTTAGTTCTTGGGGCCAATGGTTTCATAGGAAGTCACTTAGTGGATAGTCTTGTTGACTACGGCTATTTAGTGCGCGCATTTGGAAGATTTGAAAACGAGCCATTATTTAAGATATCCTCTAGGGTTGAACAGTTCAGCGGAGACTTTTTAAACCAAACTGATATTGAAGAAGCCCTAATAGATGTAGCTTATGTTGTACATCTTGTTTCTACCACAACTCCAGCAACCTCTGATAAGGACCCGCTTATTGATCTGCACACAAATGTTGCCGGAAGCATAGATTTATTTCAAAAATGTATTGCAAACGGTAGTATTAAACGCATTATTTTTGCTTCGTCGGGCGGTACGGTTTATGGTGACAATTACCCTGGTCGCCCCTTTATAGAAACAGATCCAACAAACCCAATTTCACCATATGGCATCGGCAAGCTGACTATTGAGAACTATCTGCACTATTACCACAGGGTTCACGGTCAAGATTATACTGTTTTCCGAATAGCCAACCCATACGGAGGACGACAAAAAAACACTAAACAACAAGGTATTATGCCTGTTCTTGTAAAGAATATAGCCGAGGGCTTACCGATAACTATATACGGCGACGGAACGATGGTTCGGGACTATATAAATATTTATGATCTTGTGGATATTATCTCTAAATCACTAAGCCATGATTTGCTATATAAGACTTACAATATTGGTTCCGCTATTGGTGTATCAATCAATGAGCTCGTTGAGATTGTTGAAAGCACTACGGGAAACAAAGCTGCTATTGAACACAGAGAAATCCCAGCTACATTTGTTCAAACATCCGTACTAGATAACGCTCGTTTGGCAAAAGAAATCCCCATGAATCTAACTGGCATTCGTGATGGAACACGATCTATGTATGCTAGCCTTCTTGATCAGCTAAACTCTTAATATCCTCAATAATAATGTACTCGGCAGTGGCATATTTTGTTGCAATTTTTGCAGATTCTTTTGACATGCTCGCTAACTTATCATTTGAAGTTAGTTTTTTGTTCAAAATTTCTTCAATGGTCTTTACTAAGCCTTCCCAATCTTCCGTGCTAGACTTCCAGCCGTTCACTCCATCAATCAACTGCTCCTCATAGCCGCTACAGTCATTGCGTAATACTGGGTGACCGTAAGCCAGACCATCGAACACGACCCTGGGTAAATTCTCATACAATGAATACAGTACTGTAAAGTTCGACTCTTTGATAATCTCTAAGCATTTTTTTTCTGGCTGCTGTTCGTATAATACTACCCGTTCACCCAAACCCTTAGCAGCAGCTCGCAATCTGTCGGAATAAAGCTTGTTATAAACATCGCGAAAATTGTCCGTTAAGCCGACTATGGTTAATGAAAAGTCACGATATTTATTTGTGTTTGCCTTATAGTAATTATTGTAAAAGCTGGTGAAGGCATACAGAACATCCAGCTCGCCTTTCCTAGCATCGGGTGTGCCCGTGATTACAAATCTAATCTTGTCGAAATCATTCTTATCCCTAGAGAATATCGCATTACTGTCAATATCAATACGATTTGGCATGAGTTTAATCTCATTCTCATTGAAATACTTCACGTAGGCTCCTCTAGCCTGTTCAGCGGACGCATACAAAGTAAGTTTATTTTGCTTTATGAGTTTGGCGATTTTGGCTATCGTAGCCGCTGATAAATAATTATCAACAATAAATTCGTGCGGATATACATATACGTGCTGTATGACCCCAGCCTCAAGGTTGTATAAAATGACCGCAAACACTGCTTCAGGATATGCGATCGTATTCATAACGACAATGTCGCCCTTATTAAAAACCAGATTGTCCGCCCTAAAGCTTCTTACTACTATGCTGTGATTACTTAAATCTCTTTCTAAATCCTTATCTGTTCTGGCTCCTTCTGGTACATAGAGTTCTGGGCAATAGGAAGATGTGATGGTAGGATCATTTTTTATTTGCGTAAATAGGTCAAGAGCAACCCTTGGCCCACCTGTATTGCTCAGTTCGTGTGTTAGAAACTTGATAGTAGGGTCGGTTTTTACTACCGAAGATCGTTTATTCATAAAAGATCTCAATCTAATCAATCGAACTTTTACAGCTGTTGGCAGTCTTCTGACCACTTTCTTGAGCACTCTCTTTGTCTTGTCCTTTACCGCTCCCTTTATACCAATAGTAAGCAACGGGGTATTACGTTCCTTATTGTAGCCCTGCTTGTTAACGGACAACGTAGTTATAAACTCACTCGTATAATCTCTAAGTTTAGAAATTCTGTAGTCATAGCCCTTGCCCCAAGCTACATACACAAAAAGCCTCTCTATGGCATGCAGGACTGTTGTGTCAGGCAGTTTTCCATGCGGTACTTCACGTTCGCTAAATACTAATTCAGTAATTGGATCGAGAGCAGCTGGTCGGTACCAATACATCATGCCGTAAGGATATATATACGCAAGCAAATGATCAGTGTTTACCAAGCGAGCACTGTCAATATTCATTCTTCCATACAATGAGCTAATAATTCCACGGAGTTCATGCATACTATAGTACATTTCAGCGCCAAGATACCTAGCGTGCCTAGGAACATCCGGTATGACAATCCCGAGTTTTTCATTTGATGCAAAGTTATTGACTATTTCCTCGGCAGGGTCTACTAGCATCTTCATTAGATCGTCTGTCCAGGTTTTGCCAACCCACTCGTCCATGTGGGCGTCCTTTTTAGTATGAAAATGCCCCACTATGTCATAAGCCTGGAGGTATTTTTGCGATACTGTCATCCATGGGATCGCTGCATAGCCGCGATTGGGTATAACAAGAATCTTTTTCGCATCAACTTTGTATTTACCTAGTATTTTTGACACTTTTTCCTTAAGTTCGTCATTGCTTACGGTTACATATAAATCAAAATCAAATGACCATTTGTTAAATCTACTGATAAACTCTTCGGCAACATCCATATAAAATGCATGGAGATGTACACCGACTTTTAGCTGAGCAGTTACGCCACTTACTGATTCATCAAGCATTTTATCGAACATTATTAGTTGCTGATTCGGGTCGAAATATTCATTGAAATAATTTTCAACTATTTCAATTGGATATATTGTTTCTCTATGTATCTTTTCGACCAAATATCTCGGGTAGCTGTGGTGCGTAAATGCCTTAATTTTTACCAGAGGAACCTTTGCGTCCAAGCACCTTTCTGGTGAGTATATGGTGAAATTCGCACCGGATGCCACGCTTTTGGTGCTTGCTGCTTCAGTATCACTCGAATCAAAAAAAGAACTGTATTTAAATCCAGAATCAGATAGTAGCTGCGTTAGTCTAGTCTCATAGTTCATAATAACTTCATTAACATCACTATGATCTACAATGCCATCCCAAAAATCTTGAAAGACTTTTGAGGCAACCACGTTTTTATTAAAAGTAATAAAAAATGACTGCAAATGCTTTGGGATTTCTAAACCATTCGGCGAATCGCTGGCTGATATTCGACGATGAGTAACCATACCCCAAAAATCAACTTTCTCACTTTCCATTGATTCAAAAACCGCATCGAATGAATAAACTGGTCCAAAACAGGTGTCGTTCATTATTGTTACGCTATCGAACCCGCTCAGCTCTTTTTGATCAAAGCTTAATAGCGCATCACGCCAGGCGGCAAAATCATAGCCTTCGTTTTTCCTTGTGATGATTGACGACTGCAGCCCCGAAAGCCTATTTTGATCCTTGGGGGTTAGCTCACTATTAGAAATAAACACTGTTTGGTCATAATATTTTTGTAGATTTTTTAGCAAGAATACAACATGCTCTGAAAGATAATCGTATTTATTATAGTGAGAGAACAGCAGTAACCTTTTCATAACGCAGCTATTTGTATAGCCCTTTTTCTTTCATTTCCTGAATTGATTTGCTATAGCGATCCTCTTCTACCTCTTGACTCTCAACCCAGTCAACAAACTGCGAAATGCCATTTGCAAAGCTTACCTTTGGCGTATACCCTAGATCTTTACTTATGGCCGTAAGATCAGCAATATTTGACCTAATATCTCCAAGTCTATAGTTACCGCTAACTTTTATGTCGACGTCTGCTTTATATTTATCTGCAAGTGTTTTGGCGACCGTACTTACGTCAGTGAGCTCATCGGAACCAACGTTGTATACACCTACTTCTTTAGACTCAATTCCGAGAATAATCGCGTCCACAACATCATCAATGTATACAAAGTCTCGAGCCTCTTTCCCATCCTCAAAAATATTAATATCACTACCGTTTTTAATCTGAGTAGAAAAGATGGATAAGATGCCGGTATACGGGTTCTTAAGGCTTTGGCCTGGTCCATAAACATTCTGAAACCTAAACGCCACAACAGGAATTCCAGCGGATTCACCCACTAAAATAGACATTTCCTCTTGGGCTTTCTTCGTATAGCCGTATACGGAAGTGGGATGAGACATGGAGCTTTCGTCGGTCTTAAGCATGTTAACTGTTTCATCGCATATTGGACACTTTGCCTCAAAATCACCTTGTGACATATGGGCTTCCTTGCGTGATACTGGATACACCAATCCATGGGTGACGCATTCGTATTTACCTTCACCATAAATCGCCCGACTGGATGCTACAACCAATCGGTCAACGGCAAGATTTTTATCGTTTACAATCTTATCCAATAAGATTGCTGTACCATTTATGTTCGTTTCGACATATTTTTGTACTTGATACATAGACTGCCCAGTTCCTGTTTCGGCGGCAAGATGAACTACAATGTTCACATCCCTGAGTGCTTTATCCCAGTCTTCGGAGCGGGTCACGTCCCCAATTATAAAATCGAGCTTATCTTTTATCAGATTTAGTGTATATGAGTCGCTCGGGTTGTCGCCATGAATCTGTGGACTCAAATTGTCTAGCACGGTAACCTTATAATTTTTTGACAGAAGTTTTAGTGCGAGGCTTGAGCCTATAAAGCCCGCACCCCCGGTGATCAATACTCTTTTCATTGTCATTAATTATACCACTCTTCTGCCGAAAGCTCGCTAGATTAGTGCTTGCGAAGCTTATATAAGACTCGCAGTGGCCGAGTAATTTGCCAGGACTTTGAATTTAAAATGTCGAGAAGCTGAATGTCGCGCTGATGGATTTGAGCCAAAAGCTCCTTTTTCTCTTGCTCCAATGTGGTGCAATCTTCATTGAGCTTATCTACACGGTTCTTAAGATCTTTGATCTGCAAGTATGGCTGAGTGCCCTCTGACACGTTTTGAGTCATAGACATCGCTACATATTGCGGAAACGACTTAACAATCTGGCTGGCAATTTTGTAGTCATCACGGTCGCCTACCTCATAACATATCTCATCAATAAATTTGCCGATTGAATTGTGGATTATTGACAAGTACAAGCCGTTGCCCCTGAACAGTTGTTCAACGCTTTCAAAGAAGCGTATATGCCGCATTGCGTTACGGCGCCAAAACTCTATCTGATTATTACTATCTTTCCACCACAATCCACCTGTATGCCTGCGGTAAACGGACATAGGATTATTGATATAACCTATTTTACCGCGTTTTGCATGAAAAATATGCGTAAACCAGTCTTGCGGCAAAATACCATCGGGGCAGACACCCCTATAATCACGCAAATTCCGATACAATACTGAGTTGGTTTGAATGAAATTGTGCCGTAGAAGCTCATTTAATGTGTACGTATGCCCCTTTTTAGGAATCGGATAAAGCGACTCTTCCCCAGTATCTTCATGTTTAATTATAACAGGATGAAAGCAAATCGTATGGCCGGGTTTTTTTTCTAGGAAATCGACTTGCCGTTGTAGTTTGCTGGGGTCTGTCCAGTAATCATCCCCCTCGCATACTGCAATGTACTTTCCGCTCGCCCTTGAATAGACGCTTTCAAGAAACCCTCCTCCAGTTTTTGAAAACTGGTTTTCTTTTTCCAGTATTAATCTTATCTTATCCGGATATTCATCTTTATATTTCATTAAGATTTCTTTTGTACCGTCCGTTGAGACGTCGTCGTGTACCAGTATCTCAATATCAAAGTCAGTTTTTTGCGCCAGAATACTATCCATAGCTTGGCGAATATACTTCTGATGATTATATGCAACGACAACGACAGTTACCATTGGTTCATTTTTCTTCATTACTACGGTCCAATTCAAGACGCATCACATTAAATATTCCTTCTTTGCCTGATTGGATAAAGCCCATTTTTTCGTAGACGTGTATTGCCGCACCGTTGTCTTCGTGCACTTTTAGGTATATTGAGCTCAAACGAAGTTCTGATCTACCAAAGTCAATAATTAGTTTTGAGGCTTCGCTCGCAATACCTTTACCCCAATACTCTTTGTCGCCAATAAATATGTGGAATTCGGCAGTCCTGTTATTAATGCCAGTCAAGTAAGTATTTCCGACATAGGTTTCATCCGCAAGTATCGCAAAGCGTCGACACGTATTGTCGGCCATTACTTGGTTAATCCAACTTTGCTCATCTTGCAAGGTAATAATTCGACTCGGACGTGAGCCTGTTAATTTCCAAATATCCGGATCGTTGCGCCAAACATAGGACGTTTTTGCATCATTACGTTCTAGAGGTCGAATTCGAACTTCAGGCATTGTTTAGCCCTTTTAAGATTTTTTCCGCCATAAAACTCATATCCTGTTCATTATACCGCTCATCTATGGGCAGTGGCAAAAGCGAGGTGGCGAGTCTGGTCTCAAATTCAGTTGATTTTTCATGAGCAAGAGGATCAGCCCATAGCGTTGGGATATATATATTGAAGCTATACAGAACGGTTTTATTATATTTTCCATGCGGCAAGAACGGATAGGCAAAAGGCGTGTCATTATCACCAATATCATAAAACGTGAATACGTTTTTTTTCTGAAGCAGGGAATGTAATGTTAGAAAATTATCCCTTCTTTTCCGTTTAACTTCTTCGATGTTGACGAGTGATAGCATTTTTTCAGACAACTCAGATATACGATATATCTCTGAGTTAAGACTTTTTTCATATTTCTTATAGGCTTCAAAACCCTTACTTTGATTCCCCTTTAACCGCTCTACACTATGTGTTAGTGAATATTCACTGAATCTCGGCTCAACTATGTCGATAGCCATCGGGGCGTACAAAAATGCGCCATCGGGGACACCGAAATACTTTCTTGCAGACGTAAACGAAAAACAGTCGTGCTGTCGTTGTTTAAAAAAATCATGCGTATTATCAATTAACAGCCTGTCCCCATAAAGGTCGTATAGCCTCTCGACCATCGCACTCTTTACGCCAAAATAGTTAATATAATAAAAATATTCACCTTCAGCCAACTCAGGAAAATCCACAGGCTCCAAACTTTCATTTATTGCGTACAGATCATAGTCTACTCCCTCTAGATCAAAGGGATCGTAAATGGCATCGCAAGTATAGTTCGGGAGATAGCATTTTTTTATTTTTAACCTTTTAATCACTGTTCGGATACATGCCCTACCGCTTGAAAGTGCAATTGCGTCTTTATGATATTCAATGGATTGGCGTGGCAGTAGTAGCTCATAAAATCCACCGATAGCTTTCATACTTTACTCTCCATAAATTTCTTCACTTCGCCCACAATTAGACTGACGTCTTCTGTTGTAATGTCTTGGTGTACTGGCAGATTTAGTATTTCATTTGAAATTTTGTTAGCAAGTGGATAGCTACTCACATCTAGCTCATCAATTAGTCTATAGTACAAGGCTATCGTCGGAATCCCTAGATCCATCAGGTGGAAGTACAATTGCTCGCGAAGCCCGTTTTTTATTCGCACAGGGAACGACTGTGGGACCTCACCGTCTTGAAGCTCGTACATCATTTCCAGTCCATCAATTGCGGACAACATGATTGCAAAGTGCATATAGTTTTCTCTTCTTATTGTGGCTATTGCTTCAAGGTCAGAATTTAAGAGCTGAAGCGATGCATCAAGTGATATCTTTTTATCTTCTGGCAAATCTATGAGCTCGCAAGACCCAGATACATTCCGCAATATTCCGCCATTATCTGTGGCTAAGTGCTTGTGCAACGAGTAAATTGAAAAGTCACCCACAACTCCTAGGTTTTCTGCATTAAGACCTATCTGAAATGCGTGTGCACAATCCTCGACTAAAATTACATTATTCTTTTTGCATAGTCGCTTGATTTTGTTCATGTCATTTCTGCAAAAGCCAAAGTAGTGAACAACGCACGCGATATTAAACCTTTTGGTTTCAATAAGTTTGCGAAAGGCCTCAAAATTAATGCTCAAATCTTCGTTCAGATCGTAAAATGAATAGTTTGCTTCGGTCGCCTGGACAGGATCAAAAATACCAGAGCCTTCTCGCTCGGTAAAGCCTATATATGAGGGCAATAAGATGTTAACAGAACCTTGACTTTTTTGAAGCGATTCAATGATTAGCCGCCATGCCGATCGTGCTGACTGCGTAAAAAGAAGGCCTTTTGTGAACGCTGACTTATCTTGTGCGGACTTTGTAATCATCTCTACCTATTCTAACTCAAAATCATCAAGCATTTCGTTTACTTTATCTACCGAGTTGAACATTAGTACGTCAATTATAGAAAGCCCTGGTTCGAATGGTTCTCTTTTTTGATCATAAGAACCTATGTGAATTTTTTGGAAGCGCAATCTTATACCAGCACTATCGTATTTGCTGGGGTCGAAAAAATCCTGCCCCCCGGGTGGATTCCAATATTCATCTACACTTCCCAGGCTAAGGCAAGTGTTAAGAGCCCACTCGTCCGGTGCCTTAACGGGTGCTAGTTGTAGATTCATCTCGGAAAATATATCCAAACTTTTTTCTATTTTTAAATAGGCACAGACCTCTTCCAGACATTTTTTATTTAGCTGAACAATACTGTCGGTATTACCTTCAAGTGCCCTGTTCACTACACCCAGTACGTCTACATAGTGCGGTGCGATTTTTTTGTACGTTTGTAACTGGGCAAGTATTGTTTTCTGCCAGTCTTGATTATTATCTATGCGCAGATCTTTGATAGGTGTGCCGCGTTCGTGCTTTTGAAGTGGCACTTTTATATAAAGCCACCCCACGCCCTGCTTGAGCACGCGATTGCGCTCTATCCAACCATGTCGTATAAATTGCACCGGGTCGAATAGTATAAATTGATCCGTGTGCTTTATCAGACTAAAATAACCAACGTACGGGAAAAAATAAGGCTGCATAATAGCAACTTTTTTCATTTAGTAACCTCGGCAATGAGAACCGACTCCTCCCTTGTTTCAAGGTTGCATAACTCACTATGATTGCTCTTTTTGAATTTACATTGTTTAATATTTTCATAGCCCGCCTGCTTTAATCGCCGCTCAAGTTCTTCCCAATCATATAACCACTGATGTCCCCACCAACGAAAACTCATATTGAGCAGCTCGGCAGGAGTCTGGATAAAATCCATGCCAAACTTTTTAATAAAATCCCTGTCCTTCCACTTCTTATCTAAATAGACTGCAACCGACTGGGAAAGATCAGGCATGGCAATTCTCATTACACCACCTGGTCTTAAGACTCGCATAAACTCTCGCATTGCGGCTTGGCCCTCATCAACCGTAAGGTGCTCAAAGAAATGTTCGTTAAATATAAAGTCTACAGAATTATCTTTGTAAGGCAAGGGGTTCCTAAGATCATGGTTTAAATCAAGTTTCTTGATATTGTTATCGGAATTGTTATCAATATTCACCCACCCCTTTTTATAATCAGTTCCGCAGCCTACGTTTAACATCACAGGCTTCTCGCTGTTGTTACCCGTTACTCTTCTCCTAATTTTTATTAGGTGCTCTTTCATTGTAATACCTCACTCACTTCCATTATGGTTGACTTGTCTATGTCTGCAAACAATGGCAGGCAGGCAATCCTTAGGGATACATCTTCTGAAATCGGACAGTGCGCAGCATTGATAATATAAGGTAACTTATTGAGCGAGGGGTAGAAGTAACGCCTAGGAAAAATATTCTTCTTTGCCAGTGCTTCAATCGCTTTTTTAAGACTGGCCTCCGAGTTAAATAATACAGGATAATAGGCGTAGTTATACTTGATGTCGCCGCGAGGTCGCACCGGATGAACTTTTGAAGTATTAAGCAGATAATCATATACCGAAGCTGCTTTCTTTCGTTTGGCGATTAGTTCGTCGATATGCTTAAGGTTTACTAATCCCATCGCTGCCTGGAATTCTGATGCTTTAGCGTTTATACCGAGAGTGCGGTGGTCATCACCGTTATGCCCAAATCGCTTTATCAAATCAACTTTATCGCCAATCTCCTTATCTGTTGCAACAATGAGCCCTCCTTCAATAGTATGGAAGAGCTTAGTTGCATGAAAGCTGCATATCGAAATATCTCCCTGCCCTAGAATTGAACTGTCCTTATATTGCACCCCAAAAGCGTGTGCCGCGTCGTAAATAACTTTCAGTTTATGCTTCTTAGCGATAGCTTCAATTTTCTCGACGTTACAAACATTCCCAAAAACGTGCACCGGCATAATCGCTTTAGTCTTGCTGGTAATTGAAGCTTCTATTTTATCTGCATCAATGCAAAGCGTTTGTGGGTCAATGTCGACATATACTGGAGTGCACCGTTGCCACATAATCGCCGATGTTGTCGCTACGTACGAGAACGGCGTTGTAATTATCTCGCCATCCCTAATGTCTGACGCCTCTAAAGCAAGTTGGAGGGCTAATGTACCATTGCTAACCAGTTGAGTACTATCAAGGTTCAAATACTGTGCTACTTTATTTTCAAATTCGAGTACCAATGACCCCTGGTTAGTAAGTTGACCACTCTCCCATATTCTGTGCAGATACGGTTCGAATTCCTCTAATGGTGGCAAGAAGGTTTTGGTGACATTTATACGCTCCTTAGAATCATTCATTTTTGAGCCCAAGTACCGACTTCGTTTAATATTCCGCCGCGCACATCGCCATTTTGCTTGATATATAGTGTAGCAGCATCAACATGGAAAGCCTGAAGTGAAAAGGATGGTCTGTCAAAGGCGGCCACATCAATCCGATACTGACCAGCGTTAAGCATGCGTAAGGGTATCGTGAAAGTAAGTGTGAGTTCTTTGTGGGGCGTAGTATCAATTTCAATACCCTTCGTATTCTGCTCAATAATTGAGAGGTTTTGGCTCAGAATTGATATTCCAAAATCAATGGGGTTTGCATTATCTAGCTCATATTTAATATCAAACACGAGATTTTCAGACTGTTTATAAGCCGGCTTTCTTAGCTCTATGTCTAGTTTCTTGACACCGTTATTCAACCGTAGTCTCGAAGTATCATTGCGCTTGCTTGGCGCTTCAATATTATCGAGTGTATATTGATTTGATACCTTAGATGGTTTGCCGATAGCTTTGATTTTGCCATTCTCAATAAGAAGCGCTCGGTCACAAAACCTATTTACTGCGGACATGTCGTGCGTTACTAACACTATTGTGCGGTTTTCTTCCTTCAGCTTATCGAAATATGCGTAGCACTTTTGCTGAAAAGCAGCGTCACCGACCGCAAGCACTTCGTCAATCAACAATATGTCACTTTTTGCACGAATCGCGATACTGAACGCCAACCGTACCTGCATCCCAGAAGAATAATTTTTAAGTTTTTGATCCATGAATCGTTCGATTTCAGCAAACGAGACAATGTCGTCGTACATTTCAAATACTTCACTCTCACTGAAGCCAAGCAGCGCACCATTCATGTAGACATTCTCGCGACCCGTCAGCTCCGGATTGAATCCAACGCCGAGCTCAATAAACGGCGTAAGACTACCATTTGTAATAATTTTGCCGGTGCTGGGTGCGTATATCCCTGCGAGCATTTTGAGTAAGGTACTTTTACCAGACCCGTTACGGCCTACTATTCCAAAGAACTCACCCTTTTTAATACCAAAAGTGACATCGTTGAGCACTTCTTGCGTTTCAAATGTTCGATCGCCACGAGATACAAGATTGATAAGACTGCCCTTCAAAGAGCTTTGTTTATTGTGTGGCAGTCGAAACGATTTGTAGACACCTTCAACTCGAATTGCGATATCATCGTTTGGATCGTCAGTAATTACCAAGTGGCCTTTGTCTTTTCCCATTTGTTAAAGGTTCTCCGCAAAGCTATTTTGTTGGTTTCGGAAGTACGTAATGCCGACACAAAATAGTGCAATTACGACCGCAAACGGAAACAATGCATACCAACCACCGTCGAACGCGCGCCAAATAGTCACAATCGCATTGTCGTGCGAAACTAGTGCGTAGCGAGCGTCTTGAATTGCCTGCGCCATGGGGTTCATAAATAGAATTTTTTGAAATGTAGGGTTCTCTATTCGCGTCAACGGATATAGTATTGGCGTCAAGTAGAACCCCGCCTGCAAAATCAGCTCCCATACGTACTGTATGTCTCTATACTTAACAAATAATGCAGCGAGAAAAAAGGAAATACCGAGTCCAAATATATATACCTCAATCACTATTAACGGAAGCCACAGTAGCGTCGCAAGAGGTGCAACATGGTTTAGTGCCATGAATACCATTAGTACAACTAGGTTTAGGCCAAGATTTATTAAGGCATTTAAACTAGTGCTGAACACAACCATCCAGCGAGGTATGCGAATTTTGCGGATTAGGTCACCACGACCAACGATACTGCCAAGGCTCTGCTGTGTCATCTCGGCAAAAAAGTTCCAGAGGATAATGCCGACGAACAGGTACACTGGGTAGTGTGGCACTCCTCTGCCAAGCGGGAATACCGTGGTAAAGACAACATAGAGTATGAGGAACATAAAAAGCGGACGTAGCAATGACCACAGATAGCCTACAACTGATCCTTGATAGCGAAGCTTGAAATCAGTCTTTACCAGCTGCAAAAGCAGCGCGCGGTTCTTTTTAGAATTGACGCGTTTTACTATTCCCATGTCTGATACGCTATTATAGAGGAAGAACATGACAAAGTCGACGGATAAACCTGTTGTAGTAATTCCAAATCTCAATGGAGGTGAGGATCTATTGTTGGCAATTGGTTCGTTACAGAAGCAAACGCTCAAGCCACATATAATCGTCGTGGATAATGCTAGTACCGACGGTTCGGTCGGGAAGGCTCTAAAGGAATACCCAAACATTGAGCTTATACAGCACACCAAGAACAAAGGCTATACGGGAGGGGTTAATCCGGGGCTGAAACGTGCCATAGAGCTTGGAGCTAGCTATGCAGCACCCTTCAACGATGACGCCGTGGCCGATACGGAGTGGCTGGAAAAGCTCGTTACCTTTTTGAACGAACGACCGAACTATGGTGCCGCCTGCTGCAAAGTACTTAAGTCAGACAAAAAAACACTCGACAGCACCGGAGACTACGTTACTGTTTGGGGTCTACCATACCCTAGGGGCAGAGATGAAAAGGATAGTGGTCAATATGATGCCAAGACGGATATTTTTGCAGCCAGTGGCGCTGCTAGTTTATTCAGGATTGAGGCGCTTAAGCGGGTCGGGCTGTTTGATGAAGATTATTTTGCCTACTACGAAGACGTGGATTTAGGTTTTCGGCTGCAGCTCGCGGGTTGGAAAATTGGATTTGTGCCTACTGCCAAGGTTTATCACAAGGTTGGCATGACTAGTGGACGCATAAAAGGCTTTACGACCACGCAAACACTAAAAAATATTCAGCTACTTATATGGAAAAATGTACCGACTCGATATCTGTTTTCTATATCTTTGCGCTATACGCTTGCGGAAATACTGTTTTTTGGTAGGGCAATTACCCGCGGCCAGCTGATACCTGCTGCCAAAGGCCTATTACTTGGTAGGCTACTGCTGCTAAAAAAGATTCCCGAGCGGCGATGGATTAAGGCACATAGAAAAGTATCTCCTGACTACATCTGGGGTATACTCGTGCATGACCTGCCGCCAAATGCTCGGGCACTTCGGACATTACGTCGATATTGGTGGCGACTAGTAGGAAAATCTGAATGAGCCACATACTCATAGATGCGCGGGAGTCGGGGACGAGTACGGGGCGGTATGTCGATAAGCTGGTGGAGTATTTGCACGGGCTGCGGCCAGGGTATGAGATTACGGTGTTGGCTAAGTCGCACCGGTTGGAGTATTTGCGGGGTATAGCGCCCGATTTTCAGGTTGTGCGCTGTGATATCAAAGAGTTTACATTTGCCGAACAGTTCGCGCTTAAGCGGCAAATCGAAAGCTTACATCCAGAATTAGTACACTTCCCTATGGTTCAGCAGCCAGTGTTTTACGGGGGCAGGGTCGTCACGACCATGCAAGACCTTACGACAATACGCTTTCGGAATCCCGCTAAAAACCCTGTAGTATTTTGGGCGAAACAGCAAGTATACAAGTGGCTCAATAGGCGGGTGGCGCACAAGTCGGCAGCGCTCATAACCCCGACTGAGTTTGTAAAAAGAGATGTTGCTTCATATTGCAGCGTTCCGCTTGAAAAAATTACCGTTACCCTAGAGGCGGCTGATCGCATCACAGACGCCGCCACACCCATTAGCGAGCTCACTGGCAAGCAGTTCATCATGTACACGGGCCGACCGACACCACACAAGAACTTAGCTCGACTCATAGATGCGTTCGTACTGCTTCAAGAAAGTCACCCGGATTTATGTCTTGTCTTGGCCGGCAAGAAAGACGCCAACTATACCCGGCATGAAGAACGGGTTCGGCGTGAAGGTGTACGGAATGTCGTTTTCACCGATTTCGTGAGCGACGGTCAACTGCGCTGGCTCTATGAAAACTGCGCCTCCTACGTTTTCCCGAGCCTGAGTGAAGGATTTGGCTTGCCTGGGCTGGAAGCCATGGCTCATGGGGCGCCAGTAGCCTCAAGTAACGCCACGTG
>JAEUQV010000082.1 GCA_016789655.1 Candidatus Saccharimonadota bacterium | reverse complement strand
CGTATCTGAGGGAAGTTCGGATAGCGATTCGCCGCTCACGCAAAGCGTAAAGGCGGTTGCACCAGGCACTGTTTCAAGCGTAGTCAAAAGCCAAGTAGGCGAAAATGCAGAAAACCCTGAGTCTACCCCTGCCGAAAAATCTGATGAAAAAACATCACAAAAAACAGATGAGCCTAATGAAACTGAGAATAAACAATCGGCTGACACAAGCAATAAATCGACAAAGTCGCTCGAAACCGAGGCGCAAGATCGTAATATCGACACTACAGTATCTGAAGTTGACGATCCCGATAACACCAATCAAGAAAAGCTAAAAGAAGCTGAAGCCAAGCCCTTGAGCGCCCAAGAGGCAGATATTGAGCGCCACATTGCCGCCGGCACCTACGCTGTCCCCATAGACACCGTCCGCCGCCGCAGACGCACCATTGTGCTCATAACGCTCGCCTTCCTTATTTTGGCGGTGGTTTCACTCAACATTCTGCTCGACCTCGATATCCTAACCATACCTTCCTTCCCCCATACCGACTTGCTCTAAAGTACTCAGGCTCTCTATGTGCTAAATTAGAGCATAATAAAATTGTACTGACAGCACAAAAATAGTATAATGATGTGTATAGAGTAGAGGAGTAGTTATGAGCGAACAAGGCGGAGGTGTTGGAGGAGAAACTGTCGGGGCTGTAGAACATAAAGGCAACGGACTTCACCAATTCTTAAACGAGACCTGCCCGGTCTTGCGGAATTGGCGGTTGAATTATTAGGTTTCGGATCAGAAGACGAACCTCAACGCTATGAAGGTATGATGCCGCCTCGCTGGGGTATGTTGCGCACATTATATGATGGTGGCGCACGTGTAACACCAGATGGTCGGCTGGTACTAACGGCCGATCAAGTAGAGACGGCAAGACATGAAATGGACACTGAGATTACAAGTATTGACGCTAGTAGACTACTAGTAAATATTGATGAATTAGCTACCAACGATACCCAAATGCTAAAAGCGTGCAGTGCTCTAAAAAGGGCAGGAGCTGGGAATGTGATGGACATATTAGTACTCGGCCGTAGGTGGGCAGGGGAGGTTAGGAATATCGGTGAAGCATCGCTAGGTTTGCTGCAGGGCCGCTTAGCAGAATTGTTGCCTGGCGTGGAATGGCAAGAAAATCCGATTATTGAATACGCCCATATAATTACAGGAGGTGACCTAGGTAGCGTAACAAGTCTTGCCATAGGTTTTTCACGCAGAATAGAAATAGACGGAAGCGTAAGATTCACCATGCTTGACGGCGTTCCTACGCCAACGGTCGGGCAGCTTACGGGCATGTCAGTCGATGACATTAAGGGTCTATTCACTGCCGGGCAACCTTATGACGAGCATAATGTGAGTCATCACCAGGAATTATTGCTCATGGCTCAGCATATAAAACAAGCCGCAAACAGTTACGCCAGTAGTTTCAGAGCCGTAAGGACTTAACCCGTTGTATGCCGCATAAGCCAGAAACACCACCAGCAGAAATTCTTCGACATCAGCCCGACGAATCACTTACGCTAGAGCCAGTTGCAGTAACTGCTCTGTACGGGGCGATTAACGAACAGGCAGCTACCCTTTCGAAGAGACATGGCTACAGGGTGCTTGACCCAGACGCAGCTAATTTGGACGAAGTTTTTAGTTTGGCCGATCTGTATACTAGTACCCCAAAGAATGCCGATGTACGTGATCCGAATGATGCCGCCATAGCTGTCGGCAGTATTATGGACTACTGTAGGAACAAAAAAGTAGCAGTAACGCCCAAAAAACTACAAAGTATTATCAAGGTGATCGCTAGCGAACTCGTATACATTGATAGTCTAGAAACAGGCGTAAACAGACTCGAAGAGCCTCGACCTAATCTGGTGCAGCAATTTACGGAAAACTTGAGAAAGCGTTTAGTCCCTGAGCGTTACCTACATATAAGTTCTCGCTCAGACATTGAAGCATTACTAGGCTTCTACGCAAACTTCCTTTTAGCGCGACAGCGGGAAGAAGACACTCCACGAGTAGACGCAGCGCGGGACTTCTTACTCGGACGTCAGAATGTGGCTGAGCTTGAAGGGGCGGAGCTTAGAAAACTAAGAAGACTTACGAGTGAACGAATACCCGAAGATTTAGCCACGATGTTTAATACGGTTGGAGTAGCAATCGATCTTGGCGAATCTCTTGAAACGCCAGAACAAGTACGCTCTACAACATTTGTTCGAGATATATGCCGAAAAATCCTGTCGAATACACGGGTTGAAATCGATGGTATAGGTACAGATGTTTTACTGCGATTTGTAGGCGAGCTCACGGGATCGTATATTGATATGAACCTCGTTGTTATGAGAGAAGGTAACTTAAACCGGATGAGGCAGAGTCTAGAAGCCCAGCAGACAGTAGTACGCGGACTCGCCGACGGAGGAAGGCGGGATGATGTCATGCGTGTCGCCGCTCAACAAACACGAGAAAAGTTGACAGAGGAAAACTTACGTGGCAGGTTCAGTGATTTTTACCTTAAGCACATGAATGTAGATGCCATGATTGAGGTCTTAGAATATGCTCAAGCAGAGACGCAGGCAAGCCCCGCAGAGGTTGTAGATCCAAAGTGGCCAACGGGCGATCTGGTAATGGATAGTATCCAGTCTCGTGGTTTCGTTGTGCAGGCATATTTGCGGTCACTGTTTAAGAACATGCGAAAACAAGGCTTCAACCCCGACAATGACCTCAGCGCACATCTACTAAAGCCCTACTACATCATTGCACAAAAACTTATCAAAGCAGCAGAGGCTATGGGTTTAGAATGGCAAGATGGTGAAGCGCCGTGGGAGTTTATCAATCGTCTGCCCGACGATGCCATTCAATACCTTGCTGGCTCGAGTGCAGCACAAGGAGGTGCCAGAAAGGCCAGGTCAAGGAGCTCCAAAAAACCAAAGACGCCGGCTCCATCCAGTTCAGAATCTAGTGACGTTCTTGACCCAGCACAAAACGAATTTGAAATGCCCAGTAGACCGGACGCGCCTCGCGGCTCAGATGCACTAAAGTACTGGGAAGTATTGGCAATATTTAGGCAGCGAGATAATACTGAAACTGGCGCTGGTCTTGTTCGTGTGCAAAATAGTTACAATTTGGACAATACTGCCGCGCAGCGGCTAGTTCTAGAAGCAATGAGGCATTTTGGCATCTTGCTTGAAGATACTGACAAGTAAGCTCACTGTCTACGGTAAATGTGTTCTACAAGGGGCTTTCATTCGAACGATTGAAAAAAGCATGAGTCATAGAAGGTGTGCGTCTGGTAAAATGGTTGAGTGCAAGAGGGTATAGACGAGATATTGCTGACGGGGTTGAATCCGGAGCAGCGGCGGGCGGTGGAGACGACTGAGGGGCCGTTGCTTATTCAAGCGGGGGCGGGGAGCGGTAAGACTAAGACGCTTACACATCGAATTGCCTACCTGATCGCAACCGGGCGGGCG